>DASYGA010000025.1:0-1641 GCA_036000265.1 Steroidobacteraceae bacterium
GTCGAAGCCGTCGACCAGCGAGCGCACGATCGCCTGCTCCTTTTCCAGCAGCGAGCGACGCACGGCCTCGGTCGGATGCGCGGTGAACACCGGCTCGATCCACAGTCGGTCCAGCCAGCCCAGCAGCTCGTCCGCGGCGACACCTTCCGCCTTCAGCCGGCCGAAGACGTCGAGCAACGACTCCGGCTGCGGTGCGCCGCCCTCGCGCTGATAGTCGCGGCGGCGGCGGATGCGGTGGACCTGCTCGGCGGTGTTGACCGCCTGAAAATAGGTGGCGAAGGCGCGCGCCAGCGCTTCGGCGTCCGCCGCATCGAGCCCGGCCAGCGACGCCGCCAGCTCGTCCACCGACGAGTGATCGCGGCGACGGCGAATCGCCGCGGTGCGCACTTGTTCGACCCGCTGGAAAAACCCCTCGCCGCCCTGCTCGGCCAGCATCCGCCCGACCATCGCGCCGAGGCGGCTGACATCCTCGCGCAACGGACCATCGGGCGGCAGGAACTCGGCTTCGCGGTTCTCTTCCATGCGTGGGCTCCAGGTGCGGGCGGGGATCGGAAGCCAACAGCCTACCAATTGCGGCGTCGCAACAAAACCGTCGCGGAGATGGCATTCATGGCAGCGTGCCCAGATCCGGCGGAAGCCACGCCCAGCCTCGCCCGAGCGGCGCGCCAACCGCTACGCGCCGGCGAGAAACGCCGCCGGCGTGCAACGCAAGCGGCCGATACCGCTGAACCAGCGCAGCTTCAGGTACGCCGGCCGCCGAGCGGCAGCATCCAGCGATTGAGTTCGTGGATGTCGTTGCGTGCCATCCGAAACGATTCGTTGTCCGATATCGCGGACGTCTGGACGTCCATGCCGTCACGCGTCGAATGCATCCAGCTAACCTGTCCGCGCATGCGCCGCACCCGGATGGCATTCTCGTGCGGATAGGCACTGTCGCGCCCGTGCTCGCGGAACGCGGTCTCGTGGATCAACGGAAACGTCTGCGGGCAGTCGAACCGTTCCAGTTCCTTCTTGATGAACGCGATCACCTCGATCCCGCCACGGCAGCTTGGAAATCCCGCGCCCAACGCACCTTCTCCACGTAATGCGACCAGTTGCAGCTTGTACAGCTCGATGGGGCCGCTCCTTGTGTGTCCGGCTGTCATGGGGATGGCGGCTTGCTGGCGCGCCAGCGCTGCCACGGGATGGGCCGGGGTGTCACCTGCCCCTTTGCCATAGCGAGCCTGAAGCGGCCAGAGGCTTCGGTTATAATGAGCGCTTCCCTCTGCCCGCCGAGGGGCGCTGCGACCGTTCGACTGCGAATCCATTCGTGGACAGAAGACGGCCAGGCTCGGCGCGGCACGTTTCACAACGGCGCCCGGCATGCGAATCCCTTCGCGAGAGACCGGCCATGCCTGGCCGGACGCTTCGAAAAGAGCTTCGCCCTGACCGGAGACATGCATGAACGCCGCACTCAAGGAAAACCACCACGACTACAAGATCCGCGACCTGTCGCTCGCGGACTGGGGCCGCAAGGAACTGGACATCGCCGAGCACGAGATGCCGGGCCTGATGTCGATCCGCAAGAAGCACGCCGCCACGTTGCCGCTGAAGGGCGTGCGCGTGACCGGCTCGCTGCACATGACGATCCAGACCGCGGTG
>DASYGA010000002.1:0-14353 GCA_036000265.1 Steroidobacteraceae bacterium
CGACGCTGCCAGAGCCTTCCTTGAACTCGTATTTGGCGATGGTATCGGCATCGTATCGGCTGCCGCCCGACGCGATGATCCCTTGCTGCAGCATCAGGGCCTTCGAGATCACCCAGGACGAAGGGACCGAGGTCGCCGTGATGTTGCCGGCAAAAGTAGTGATGGCCGCCAGCATCTTTGCCGCGCTGCCCGGGCAGTCCGGAGAACTGCCCGTGGTCACCCAGCAGTGGTGCGACTCGGTGGCCAAGCGCTCCACGAAGCGCGATGCAGCGGGATCATCGAGATTGATCTTCGGCTGCGCCTCGATGTACGCCTGATTGACGTCCGCGCTTGCGAAATAGGGTGCCTGAGGCGTCGATGAAGTGGGGTCGTGACACTGCCAGCAGAACTGCCTCAGGAGTGGGTACACGGTCGATGCGAAATTGCTCGAATCGCCCGGAAACGTCTTGGTTCCGCCGACCGACTGATCCGGAGGGGGCACGAGTTGCACCTTCTCCGAAGCGCCCGCCCCGCCGCCGATCCAGTTCTGGATCCAGGTGAGCATGGTATCGGCGCATGCCTGCGGCGAGGCGACCCAGCAGTTGTGCCCCCCGCCGACCTGCAGCACCAGCGTCGACTCGCCGGGCTGCGAGGTGTTCACCAGAGGCAGCGCCGCCTGATACGCGAGATTCACGTCATCGGAGCGGGCAAACTGTGGCGATTGTCCACCTGCGTAATGACAACCCCCGCAGCGATCCGAAGAGCGGATATTGTTCCAAAGCCCCACCTGAAAGGCCTGTACGTCCTTGCTGGCCGGCGCAGGTCCGGTGTAATTGCTCTGGGTGGCAGGCGCCGTCGGCTGGTTGACCTGGGTCGCAGGACCGCTCGGCCCGCAGCCGGCAAGCCCCAGTACCAGCAGCAGCGTGGTTACCGCCGCGAGCGGTGGCGAAATGCGCGAGATAGCTTGGAGGCGCCTCATGGAGCATATCCTCTGGCGTGTATCTCAGGTGCCGGCGCAGGCAGCGGCTGATTGCTCGAACAAGTCCTTCAGGCTGTAGCTGCTGGACTTGAAGCTCTGTTCAATCGTGGCAAGTACGGTTTGATCGGCCGTGCTGGGCGTTCGCAGGCACACTGTCTGGAAAACTTTGACCACCTGGCAGTTCGCGAAAGCCTCGCTCGATTCCAGCTCCACGCCAAGAGATTTGGCGCCCTCGCCGCTCCCTGGAAGGCTCTGCTTCCAGCCGAGATCCGCGTTGGGACCGGAGCGCCAGCGATTCGACCAGGTATCGTCCGGCGTCACGAAGCCCCAGGGGAAGTTCTGGCTGTTCTTCACGTACTTGGGCTGAACCTGGCCTTGCGTGTAGACGAGCTGATTCGAAGTGGTATTGAAGTCGTAATACGCGAACGCCTGCGCCATCGGATCCATGCCACTGTGGCAACCCGCGCAATTATTGAGGAATACCCGGCTGTCGCCGCCGGGGGATCGGGCCACGTCCTGACGGATGCGATCAGTCGGCCGCGTGTTATCCATTACGGTCTGCATGTCGTGACACAGAAAATTCAGCATCGTGTATCTGAATTGCGCGCGATTGGTGCCGTTGATGAAGAAGGCCTGCGCACCGGCCCGCGTGGTCCATACGCCCGCGGTCGCCTGGTCCGGCAGACCGTACACCGCCGTTTGCGTGGTCTGCACGAACTTCGTCCTGTCGCTCATATCGATGTTCTGCGCTTCCGCCTGCACATAATGATCGTTGTTGGCGGGCGATGGCGCAGGCAGCCCGGGCGAATTGAAGACGTAAAGCAAATTCGCGGACAGCACCGTATTGAACGGCACATCGTCGCGCACCATCCCGATCACCGTCGCCGTGTAATCGTTGAGCGGCACGAACGCCGACTGGTCACGATTGGTCCACGGATTGATGAACTCCTTCAGGGTCACGTTGTAGAACGACTGCGTATTGGTTGCGTACGCCGCCGCGGCCACCAAGCCGGCCTGGGTGGCGGGACTGGATCCCATGAGAGAAACCATGTTCGCAATGTCGGCCGGTGACGGGGGCACGCCCGCAATGCGGCTGTAGATGCGCCGCGCCTGCTCGGCGGAGCCAGCGAAGGCGGGCGGCGCGGCCTGCACCGCCAGAAGGGCAAAAGCCACCGCGCCGCAAATGGCCCGCGGCGCGAGACCCTCGCGGCGATGTCGATTTCTCGATCGAGTATTCATGGCACCCGTTCACTCCCAATGCCGATGCGCGGCAGCACTATACCGGCTGGCAAATGCGGAAACCAACGTCGCCGGACGCAGACATCCTTGTTGTTTGATGTCACTTTCAAACAGTATCGGTCCACCGCTGTCGCCATCCGTGTCGCTCGCCGCGCCGGCCGCAACCAAAGTGGGAGTCCGTTCACGGCGGCGCACTGACATAAGAGGGCCTACTAGCGCGGCGCGAATCGCGGACCGGCCGAAGCGTGACCGGATCGACATGGCCGCAAGAACGGCCCGGGCGACGGCCAAGGTTATGTTACATTCACCCTTCGCCGGAGTCGCCCGCGACGGGTCCGTCCGGAGTGGTTGGCATGAGCTTGCAGCGTGAAATCGTGACGCCGTTCTCGGAAAAGCCGCAGGTCCGGACTCTGGCTCGCCGCGCCGTGGCGGCGCTCGCCCTTGTTTTCGCACTGACCCTGGGCGGTTGCGGTGGCAGCGGCGGCGGCAGCGTCAATCTCGCCAACAGCCAGGGACCGGATCCCGGCACCGTCGATTTCCCGATCTTCTACGTCAAGCGGACGGTCCCCACGACCGCCAATGGCGGTGTGGCGCAGGATGACCTGCGCATGATGCGCGTGGCTACTCCCTCGGCGAACCTCTACATGCGCTCCGCCGCCTCGCCGAGTGCGCCGGAGACCAATATCACGGCGCGCATGACTGCCGGCGCCACTTACGATGTGAAGGACGTGGACGTGTCGCCGGACGGCACCAAGGTGGCGTTTGCCATGCGTGGACCCATCACCGCGAACATGAATCCGGCGAAAGCGCCCTCGTGGCGGATCTATGAGTACACCATCGCCACCAATACGCTGGCGCCGATGATCGATCCTTCCGCCGATACGGCCCCCGATACGGTGAACGACGTCTCGCCGCACTACCTGGCGGACGGCAGCATCGTCTTCTCCTCCACCCGCCAGAGGAACTCGCAGGCGGTGCTGATCAACGAGGGCAAGCCGCAGTTCGTCGCCGAGGACGAGGCGCGCACGGAGCCGATCTTCGACCTGCACGTGATCAGCCCTGACCGCACCAAGATCGATCAGATCTCCTTCAATCAGAGCCACGATCGCGATGCCACCGTGCTCACGGATGGGCGGGTCCTCTTCACCCGCTGGAACCACACCCCGGGCAAGGACCAGATGGACCTCTACAGCATCCGTCCCGATGGTACGGACCTCGAGCTCTACTACGGCGCGCAGAGCCACATGACCGGCAGCAACGGCAGCGTCATCGAGTTCTCACACCCACACGAGATGCAAAGCGGCGATATTCTCGTCATCGCGCGGCAGTACACCGGGGTCGACTTCGGCGGCCAGCTGGAGATCATCGATGGGACGCACTATGTGGAGAACACCCAGCCGCTGCTCGCCTATCGCGGGCTCGCCGGGCCCGCTCAGGCGCCCGCGACGTCCAATCAGGTGAGCACCCTGCCGGGCCCTTCGGCAGGCGGCAGGTTCAATTCCGCATGGCCGCTCTGGGACGGCACGGGCCGGATCCTGGTGAGCTGGACGGAGTGCCGGCTGCTCGATAACACGCAGAACCCACCCGCGATCGTGCCCTGCACGAGCCAGGCGCTGCAGAACCCGAACGCGCAGACCGCTCTGCCGCTGTATAGCCTGTGGATGTTCGATCCCGCCCAGAACACCTTCACCCCGATCATTCAGCCGACCGAGGGTGTAATGGTCAGTGATGTCGCCGCCGCCCAGCCGCGCACGATCCCGACCATCATCCCGCCCATCACGCCTGATCCGGAGCTGCAGGGCGAAGGCGTAGGCGAGGTCGACATCAAGAGCGTCTATGACTTCGATGGAGTGGACACCGCGCCCGGCGGCATCGCTGCCCTTGCCGACGGCAAAACGCCGGCCAGCAGCCGGCCGGCCCGCTTCATCCGGCTGGTGAAGGCAGTCTCCATCCCCGACCGCACCGTGATCAAGCTTGCGCAGGAAGCGTTCGGCGCATCGGACTTCATGCGCGAGATCATGGGTTACGCGCCGATCGAGCCCGACGGCTCGGTCAAAATCAAGGTGCCGGCCGATGTCGCTTTCGAGATCGCCATTCTCGACGCCAATGGACGGCGCCTCCTCGGCTTCCCGCAGCACAGCGATTGGCTGCAGGTGAGGGCCGGCGAGGTCGTGACGTGCAATGGCTGCCACACGCCACCGACCACCGCGAAGCCTTACTCCCACGGCCGGGCCGGCCTCTTCCCCGCCGCCTACTCCGGAGCGGCAGGCGGCTCGCCGTTTCCGGACAGCGTCGCCACATACCTGCCGCAAGCCGGCCAAACAATGGCTGAGACGCGCGCAGGCGTGACCTGCGTGGGCAGCGCACTGTCCACGGCACAGTGCAGCATGACGCCCAGCGTCGACGTCTTCTACACGGATGTGTGGACAGACACCTCACAGGGCCTGACGCCGAACGCGTCCATCGCCTACCAATATTCCAAGCTGCCGACCGGAGAGGCCGCACCCATCCCCGCGGCCACTCCCGGCTGCGAGAGCACCTGGGCCTCCAACTGCCGCATCGTCATCGATTATCCGGAGCACATCCAGCCGATCTGGGACACCGCGCGCACGGTGAACGACCCGACAAAAGGGACGGTCAGTGAGTCCTGCTCGTCAGCGGGCTGCCACAGCCCGGCCGCGGCTCCCGCGCAGCCGGCCGGCAACCTGGATCTGTCGAACACCGCCTCCAACGCCGATCCGGAGGAGCTGGTCTCGTATGTGGACCTGCTCTTCGCACACGATATCCCCGGGCCACCCGATGCCAACGGCAATCCGACGACCGTCTCCGTGGGACCCTTTCTCGATGCCAGCAACGCCAATGGCCCGCAATCGAGCGCCTCCCTGGCGCTCTTCGCCGCCGGCAGCGCCGATACCATCCACAAGGGAATCCTCTCCCCCGATGAGCTGCGCCTGATCTCGGAGTGGCTCGACATCGGCGCCCAGAATTACAACAACCCGTTCGACCCTAACGTGCCGAAGAACTAGTCCGGACTATTCATGAACGGCGACATCATTCAGCGGGGACTCGATTCGAAGGGTTTTCCACGGGGCGTGAAAAACAGGACGTTTTTCCCGCAGACTACATGGATGTATTTACGGCGGCCCGGGGAAG
Source organism: Steroidobacteraceae bacterium (assembly GCA_036000265.1). GTDB lineage: Bacteria > Pseudomonadota > Gammaproteobacteria > Steroidobacterales > Steroidobacteraceae > 13-2-20CM-66-19. The sequence continues at coordinate 5,351 of DASYGA010000002.1, forward strand.
GCCCTTCGAAGCGAGGCTCCGGGGCTGAACGATCAGAATTCGCGAATGGTGCGAGCTAGGACAGCGCTTGCGCCACACCCCCGCCGCCCTTCTGTTGCTGCTCGCCGCCCTCATGGCTCCCGCCGTCTGCAGCGCGCACATTTTCACGCGCCACGCGCGGCGCGACGTGCAGGTTTTCGTCAAGACCCCTTATCTCGAGCTGCATACGGGACCGGGCCGGGGATACCCCGTCTTCGACGTCGTCCCGCAAGGTGAGAGCGTCCTCGTCCTATTCCGCCGCACGCAGTGGCTCAAGGTACGCACCCGGCGAGGCGTCGAGGGGTGGGCGTCGGAGGACGACATGCTGAAGACAGCGCTTGCCGATGGCGCACCGCTCCCCTTGACCATCGGCAACCGCGCCGGCTTCACCTCGCATCGCTTCGAAGCGGGCGCCTTCGCGGGCGTGTTCGGCGGGGCGAACCTCATCTCCGCGTACACATCCTATTCTTTCAACTCGCAGCTGGCCGTCGAAGCGGCTCTCGGGCAGTTTCTCGGCCGATATTCCAACGGCATCACCGCGGATATCGGCCTTACTCACGTCCCGATGCCGCAGTGGCGGCTGAGCCCCTTCCTGATGCTCGGCATCGGGATCTTGCACGTCGAGCCGAAGGCGACTCTGGTGCAGCCCGCCGTCCGCACCGAGCAGACGGCGTACGTCGGCGGCGGCTTGCGCTATTACATTGGCCGCAGCTTCTTCCTGCGCGCCGAATACAAGACTCATGTCGTGATCACGACGCAGAATCGAAATCAGGTGGAGGACGAATGGAAACTCGGGTTCGCGGTCTTCTTCTGACGGCGGCGCTGCTGACAGTGCCGCTGTTGCCGGGCTGCGCCACGGTGCATCGCTGGCGGGAGCATCGGGCCGAGGTTCGCGCGGCCAGGGAGGAGGCACGCGCCGAAGCCTCGCCGACCGGCCAGTCCGTGGCCGGCGACAGCGTTCCGCCCGGCGCCATTCAGCCGCGCATCGAGCGGCGCCGGGCCCGGGCACCGAGGATCCGCAGCTCCAACCTCGAGATCGGGGCGCATTTCGGGGTGATGTCGATCGAGGACTTCGGCTCACACCCGGCGTACGGCCTCGACCTGGCCTACCACCTGACCGAGGACCTGTTCGTACGGGCGGAGATCGGCCGCTCGACCGGCGGACTCACCAGCTTCGAGACGCTCGGGGGCAACATCCGCCTGCTGACCGAAGGTGAGAGGAAGTTCACGTATTATGATCTCGGACTCGGCTACAACTTCCTGCCGGGCGAGGCCTTCTTCGGTCGCAGCCGCGCCATGACCAGCTCTTTCTACGTCATCGGCGGCGCGGGAGCCACCCAGTTCGCCGGTGACAAGAAGTTCACCGTGACCGTCGGCGGCGGCTACCAGGTGCTGCCGACGGACCGGCTGGCGGTCCACGTGGGTTTCGAGGATCACATGTTTCAGTCGGCTCTGCTCGGCGCCAGCAAGCTGACCCACAACATGGAAGCGGGCTTCGGCGTGACGGTCTTCTTTTGAGGCTCGGAGGACACATGAGGAATCGAATCGCGGCCCTGGCCGCCGTCCTGACGCTCGCCCTGCCCGCCTGGGCCGGCGCCGCCGACGTGCAGGCCCCGGCCTTCAGGCTGCAATCGGTCGCCGGCAAGACGGTGAGCCTGGCGCAGTTCAAGGGCGATGTGGTGATGATCAATTTCTGGGCGAGCTGGTGCGGTCCCTGCCGCCAGGAGATGCCGCTGCTCGACAGCATCTACAAACAGTACAAGGACATGGGCTTCGTACTGCTGGGTGTCAACGTGGAGCCGGACCCGCGCAATGCCGACGCCTGGCTGAAGAAGACGCCGGTGAGCTATCCTGTCCTTTACGATCCGCAGAGCCAGGTGAGCCAGCTCTATCAGGTGCAGGCCATGCCGACGACGGTGATCATCGACCGGCAGGGCATCGTGCGCTTCGTGCACAACGGCTATCTGCCCGGGGATGAGAATCAATACATGAACAGCATCCGGGCGCTGATCGTCCAGTAGGCAGCCATGCGCGCGTCAATTCATCGGCTCACGACACTCCTCCTCGCGACCGCCCTGCTCGCCTCGATCTCGGCGTGCTCGCCGATCGAGCCGTGGGTGAAGCCCTACGAGCGTGAGCATCTCGCCGATGCGATCATGGCGCTCGACCGCAATCCGGTCTCGAGCACCTACCTCGACCATGTGTTCGAGACCCGTGAGGGCGCGCGCGGCGCGACGGGCGCCGTCGGTGGCGGCTGCGGATGCAACTGAGCTCGACCCTTCGCAGCCGGCGCCCGTGCGGTTGGTGCACGCGCGGACTGGCGATGCTGTGCCTCGCGGCCCTGCCGGCAGTCGCCGGCGTGCTGCCGGAGGACCGGGCCGACGTGCTTTATCATCGCTATCAGGGGGGCGGCGTCACCGTGCAGGGCCCCTCGGTCCTGGTCCAGAAAAGGATCGGCGATCACTTCGCCGTCAACGCCAATTACTATCAGGACATGATCTCGAGCGCATCGATCGATGTCCTGCTGTCCGCCAGCCCCTACAAGGAGACGCGTACGCAGAAGAGTGTCGGCGCGCAGTACCTGCACGGCAAGACGACCTACAGCGCGGGATTCATCAACAGCGTGGAGCCGGACTACAAGGCGAACACCTCGTACTACTCGATCAGCCAGGACATGTTCGGCGACCTGACCACGGTCACCCTCAGCTACAGCCGCGGCTGGGACCAGATATTGCGCGATATCAAGGTGAACGGCGTGATCGTCAACGACCCGACGTTCCACCAGCGGGCCGATCACCGTGTCTATGGAGTGAGCATCAGCCAGATCCTGACCCGCAATCTCGTCGGCACGCTCGACTATCAGTTCTCCAGCGACCAGGGCTATCTCGCCAATCCGTACCGGGAAGTCCGTTATCTCGATCCGAACAACCCCGTCGGCTACTCGCTCGCGCCGCAGATCTATCCGGGCACGCGGACCATGGACGCGGTTTCGGGCACGCTGAAGTACTACCTTCCCTACCGGGCCGCCCTCACCGGGAAGTACCGCTTCTTCACGGACTCGTGGGGCATCGCCGCGCATACGCTGCAGCTCGATTACGTGCAGCCGGTCAGGCATCACTGGACGCTCGACGGCAATATCCGTTACTACCGCCAGGGAGCGGCCAGCTTCTACAGCGATCTTTTCCCTTACGCAAACTACGCCAACTTCATGGCACGCGACCGGGAGCTCGCCGCGTTCCACAGCATCACGCTCGGCCTCGAGGCCTCGTATGCCTTCTCGATCCCGCGGCTCACCTGGATACAGAAGAGCACCGCAACCCTCAGCTTCGATCGCATGATGATCGGCTACGTGGATTACCGCGATGCGCTCTACTCGAAGCTCGATCCGGGCGCGATCGGCGCAGGGCGGGAGCCGCTCTATTCCCTGGATGCCAGCGTCTATCAGGCGTACTTTTCGTTGTGGTTCTGAACAACGGCTGAACGATCCGCTCGTCGGCGCCGACTCACTCCAGCCTGTCGATCTGCGGTAAGCTGCGCGCATTCGCTGGCTCCGGCTCTGGTTTGTCGGTCCCCGGCGACAGCAACGAGGATCTCAGGCATGCGCATCCGTACTCGGTTACTGACCACTCTCGCCGGCATCACGCTCGCGTTCACGGCCATCGCCGCCCACGCGCAGGCCCTGGAGGAAGGGCGCCTCCTCCTCGCGACACAGGTACTCAACGACGTCCGCGGCGCGCGCGATCAGGGCATTCCCGATCGGCTGCTCGAGCGAGCCTACGGCATCGCGGTCATTCCGGAATTCACCAAGGTCGCCTTCTTCCTCGGCGGCGAGCGCGGCCATGGCGTGCTCGTGGTCAGGGATCACAGCGGCCACTTCAGCAGTCCGATTTTCGTGACCCTGACGGGCGGCAGCTTCGGCTTCCAGTGGGGCGTGCAGAAGACCGATCTGGTGCTGGTCTTCACTTCCCGCAAAGGCATCGAGGGCATCACGGGCGGCAAGCTGACGCTCGGCGGTGACATCTCCGTCGCGGCCGGTCCCGTTGGCCGCCAGGCGTCGGCGGCAACCGATCAGGCATTCAATGCCGGCGTGTACTCGTACTCGCACACCAGCGGCATTTTCGCCGGAGTGGCGCTCTCGGGCGCCGCGCTGACGATCGACGATTCCGCCAACGCGGAGCTCTATCAGCGGCCGGGTCTTCTCGCTTCGGACATCATCTCCGGCGCGGTGCACACCAATGACGACGCCGCGCGGCGCTTCCTCACCGCCGTGTCGGAGGGCGCAGGGCTGCAGCCGGCCTCCTCGATGACGAGCTCCGCCGCGGCACCCGCTGCCGAGGTGCAATCGTCAGCGCCCGCCCGCCCGGCCAACGGACCGGCAGCCCAGGCCTTCCCGCTGCAGGACAGCAGTCCGGGCAGCAATCCTAATCCGAACAACTAAGCGCGCGCTGTCTGCCGAGGCGGGTGCCATGGCCGCCTCAGCAGTTATCATCGGCTCATGGCGTTGTTCCAGATCATCATCGCGCTGCTCCTCGTCGGGGCGGTGCTCTCCCTCTGGGCGGATCGGCTCGGCATTCCCTACCCCGCGCTGCTCGCGCTCGCCGGGGTGGCTCTCGCGCTGATACCGGGGACGCCGTCGGTCGTTCTCGATCCGCAGCTCGCGCTGGCGCTCTTCGTGGCGCCGATACTGCTCGATGCGGCCTACGACGCCTCACCACGCGATCTGAAGCGCAACCTTGCCGCGGTGAGCAGCCTCGCAGTCGCGGCTGTCGTGGCAACCATCCTCGCCGTCGCCGCCGTGATCCATCACCTGGTGCCGGCCATGAGCTGGCCCGCCGCCATGACTCTGGGCGCCATCGTCGCACCGCCGGATGCCTCCGCGGCGGTGGCGGTGTTGCGTCGCCTGCGGCCACCGCACCGGATGGTCGTGATCCTGGAGGGCGAGAGCCTCTTCAACGATGCCGGCGCCTTGCTGGCGTATCGGGTGGCGGCCGCGGCGGCGATGACCGGTGTCGTGGCGGGCTGGAGCGTCATACCGCTTTTCCTCCTGACCTGCGGCGGGGGAGTGATCGCCGGCATCATCCTGGCACGCCTGTATCTTTGGGCGACACAGCGCGTCCGGGACATTCCGATCTCGGTCCTGCTGCAATTCATCGGCACCTTCGGCGTCTGGCTGCTGGCCAGCAGACTCGGCCTCTCGTCCATCATCACCATGATCGCCTACGCGATGACGATTGCGCGCCGGGTCCCCGGGCGGGTCGATGCCCGCCGGCGGATCGCCTCCTACGCGGTATGGGACGTGGCCGTATTTGTGTTGAATGTGCTGGCCTTCGTGCTGATCGGGCTGCAGCTGCGCGGCATCCGTACGCGCGTGCCTGATTCGCAGTGGCACGTATATCTCTGGTCCGCGGCTGCGGTGTGCGCCACCGTCATCCTGGTACGCCTCGTCTGGGTCATGGGCCACAACAGGATCGCTCACTGGAAGCTGCGGCGAAGCCGCGCCCACGCCTTCCGCGCGCACGGCCGCCCCATGACCATGCCCACGCTTGGCGGCGGCTTGATCGTTTCGTGGTGCGGCATGCGCGGCATCGTGACGCTTGCAGCGGCCATGGCTTTGCCCGACGGCTCGGCTGCTACCGCCTTCCCCTACCGCGATCTGATCGTGTTCTGCGCCTTCGCCGTCGTGCTGGTGACTCTGGTGCTGCAGGGCATGACTCTGCGCCCCCTGATGGCATGGATCGGCCTGGAGGACGATGGCAGCGTGGATCGGGAGGTGCGGCTCGCCCGGGTCGAGACCGCGCGCGCGGCGCTGAAGGCGCTCAACGGCCCGGGTGATTCCGCAGCCCTCGACACGTTGCGGCGCGAATACCAGGCGCGCATGCGACTCGGCGCACAAGAGCCGACGGATCGCGGGAGCGCGCCCGATGACCGCAGCCTGGCCGAGGCGATTCGCCGGGCGGTGGCCGCCCAGCGCGAGGCCCTGCTCGCGCTGCGGGCGCACTCGGTCATCGGTGACGATGCATTCCACCTGGCGGAGGAGGAGATTGATCTGCTGGACCTCACGGCCGACCAGCGGGTCAGGCCCGAGACCTGATCCCTTCCCCGAGGTTGCACCCCCGCGCCCTCCCTATCCCTCGGGCGGAACCCACAGGGCTCCCCCAACGAGAGATGGGATTCTGCACTGCAATCCGGCAAAGTGGCCCTACCCATACCCCTGAATGCCAGGGTTCCCGCCAGGACATTCCGTGAACGACGCCGCAGCAAGCATGAGCCGGGCGAGCGCCGCTGGCCGCACCGCCTTCTCGGTGCTGGCGGCAATCAGCTTCTGCCATTTGCTCAACGACATGATGCAGTCGCTGTTGCCAGCGCTGTATCCGATGCTGAAGACCTCGTACGCGCTGACGTTCGGTCAGATCGGAATCCTGACTTTCACCTACCAGATCACCGCCTCGCTGCTGCAGCCGCTGATCGGCCGGTATACCGACAGCAAGCCGCGCCCGTACTCGCTCTCCACTGGGATGACCTTCACCCTGGCGGGTCTGGCGCTTCTCGCCTCGGCCCGCAGCTATTCCTTGCTGCTCCTCGCTGCCGCCCTGATCGGCACCGGTTCCTCCGTCTTTCACCCCGAGTCCTCGCGGGTGGCACGCATGGCCTCGGGCGGCCGGCATGGGCTTGCGCAGTCGGTGTTCCAGGTGGGCGGCAATCTCGGCTCCGCGATCGGACCGCTCCTGGCTGCCTTCATCGTGCTGCCGCACGGGCAGATGAGCGTCCTCTGGTTCTCCTGCGCGGCGCTGCTCGGCATCTTCGTGCTCCTCCACGTGGGGCACTGGTACAAGCTCCACGGGATTGCGCTGCTGAAGCCCCGCGCCAAGGGCGCGGCTCACGCTGCGCCGACGCACCGACAGGTGGTGCTCGCCATCAGCGTGCTGCTGGCGCTGATCTTCTCCAAGTATTTCTATCTGGCGAGCCTCACCAGCTACTACACCTTCTATCTCATCAGCCGCTTCCACGTGACGGTGCAAGCCTCACAGGTGCTGCTGTTCGTGTTCCTGGGATCGGTGGCGGTGGGCACGATCCTCGGCGGCCCCATCGGGGATCGTATCGGACGCAAGTACGTCATCTGGGGGTCCATCGTGGGCGTGCTGCCATTCACGCTCCTCCTGCCGCATGCCAACCTGCTCTGGACGGTGGTGTTGACGATTCCGATCGGCATCATCCTGGCCAGTGCGTTTCCGGCGATCATCGTCTACGCGCAGGAGCTGCTGCCCGGGCGCACCGGCACGGTGGCGGGCCTCTTCTTCGGCTTCGCCTTCGGCATGGGCGGCATCGGCGCCGCCGTGCTCGGCAAGGTCGCCGACTCCTTCGGCATCAACCTGGTCTACGAGATCTGCGCCTTCCTGCCGATCATCGGTTTGCTCGCGGGATTCCTGCCGGACGTGGACAGTAGCGGCCGCGTCAGGGCATAGCTAGCGGCTGCTGCTGGCGACCTTGGCTGCCGGCACCAGCACCTGTGCACTGAGGTGCGTCCCCAGGGTGATCTGGTGCGGGATGCAGGTGGAGCCGTACTTGACGTCCCGGGTGCTGAAGAGCGGCAGGAAAGTCTCCTTGAACTGCTCGATCAGCTCGCAATTGCCTTGCTCGTTGTAGGGCGCGTTCTGCGGCATCAACACCACGTTTTTCCAGTGCGCCTGCACGGCGGGCCCCGGGCTCTTGACCTTGGAGGCCTCCGCCGACGAAGCCGGCACGAGCACCTGCATGTTCACAATGACGCCCGGGAACGGCTCAGGCCCGCTCGCCCGGGTACAGGCCATTTCCCGTACCTTGAGATCCTTCGCGCCGAGCTTCTCCAGCATCGACCTGACCTCATCCCGCAGCCCGTCGCAGGAATAGCGCGTCGTGAAGCCCTGGTAGATGAACTGGACGTGCTTCGGCACCCAAACGGCAGAGACACCGTCCTGAGTGGCGGCCAGGGCGGGCACGGCGGCAAGGAGCGTCGCGGCAGCTGCCACGGACGCCAGCCGCGAGATCGATCGGAGTAGGCTCATGGCAACCTCTGCATTTCTTGACGCGCCTGTCGCATACGACTCCAACGCGCCTTCAGGGTTCCGCGTTGACGTTGCTACAGATATTGCTGGCGCTGCGCGACCGGCGGCGGAGCGTACTGGTACATCCAGGTCTCCGTCAGCGCCTGGCCTTCCAAGGACAGATAGAGCCTAAGGTCGATCGGCTGGTCGCTGTCATCCGGCACCAGGTCAAACATCGCACGCCAGCCATTGATCGGCAGCAAGGGCCTGGCCGAGGTGATCTCAACCTGCCCGCGGGAGGTGCTGATGACCGGGAGCACCTTCGCATCGGGACCCAGCATCCCAAGATTACCCCCCACGAAGTCCACCACGAAGCGCCAGGAGAAACGAGTGCGCTTCTGGCCGACCACCCCGCCGATGCCATCGCGCGTCGCATGCACCTGCGCCAGATGGGATTGAAAGGGATTGTCGCGGCACCAGTAGAGACGATAGCCGTAGAGGTACTCCCGCCCGGGCTCGGTCTTGTCCGCCGGGCTCCAGAAGGCGACGATGTTGTCCATGGTCTCGTCGCTGGTCGGGATCTCCACCAGCATGACGCCCCCCTTGCCCCAGGGCGCCTTCGGCTGCACCCAGCAGTCGGGACGCCTGTTGTAGAAGACACCGTCGTCCTGGTATTGCGTGAAGCGCCGCTCGCGCTGCATCAAGCCGAAGCCGCGCGGATTCTCATCGACGTAGGTGTTGACGCGCAGCACGCTCGGATTGACCAGCGGGCGCCAGATCCACTCATCCGCGCCGCTGTTCATCTGCAGCCCATCGGAGTCGTGGATCTGCGGCCGCCAGTCGTCGGCGACGCGGTGATCGTTCTCCCCGACCAGGAACATGCTGGTGCAGGGTGCAACGCCGAGCCGCAGGATCTCGCGGCGCGGGTATAGCGCCGCATCGATATCCATCACCAGGGTGCTGG
>DASYGA010000063.1:0-4555 GCA_036000265.1 Steroidobacteraceae bacterium
CGGCCATCCCGGTGAAGATCATGATGAATGTCGGCAACCCCGATCGGGCGTTCGACTTCGCCGCGATCCCCAACCGCGGCGTCGGGCTCGCGCGGCTGGAGTTCATAATCAACCGCATGATAGGCGTGCATCCGCGCGCGCTCCTCGAGTACGCGCGGCTCGATGACGACCTCAAGGCGCAGATCGATGCTCAGATGGCTGGATATGCCGATCCGGTCAGCTTCTACGTGGAGAAGCTCGCCGAGGGCATCGCGCAGATCGCCGCCGCATTCGCGCCCGAGCCGGTCATCGTGCGCCTGTCGGACTTCAAGTCCAACGAGTACGCCAACCTCATCGGCGGCGGGCGCTACGAGCCTGACGAAGAGAATCCCATGCTCGGCTTCCGCGGCGCCTCGCGCTATGTCGACGAGAGCTTCCGCCCCTGCTTCGAGCTCGAGTGCCGCGCCCTCAAGCGCGTGCGCGAGCTGATGGGACTCGCCAACGTGCAGGTGATGGTCCCCTTCGTGCGCAGCCTCAGGGAAGCGAGCAAGGTGACGGAGCTCCTCGCCCTGAACGGCCTCGGCCGCGGCGAGAACGGGCTGAAGGTCATCATGATGTGCGAGCTGCCGACCAATGCGCTGCTCGCTGACGAGTACCTCGAGCACTTCGACGGCATGTCGATCGGCTCCAACGATCTGACCCAACTCACCCTCGGGCTGGATCGGGACTCGGCGATCGTGGCGCAGCACTTCGATGAGCGCGACGAGGCCGTCAAGCGCCTGCTCGCCATGGCCATCACGGCCTGCCGCAGGCGCGGCAAGTATGTCGGAATCTGCGGCCAGGGCCCCTCGGACCACCCCGACCTCGCGCGCTGGCTGCTCGACCAGGGCATCGAGAGCATGTCCCTGAATCCCGATACGGTCGTCGAGACATGGCTCTTCCTGGCCGGGGACCGGGGGAAGGCGGCGAGCTAGCGGCTGATCCCGGAATACGCCGGGGCAAAAAGCCGCGCACGGTAGTAGCGCAGCTCGGCGATCGATTCGCGGATATCCGCGAGCGCAAGGTGCGCGCTCTGCTTGGCAACGCCGGCCGCGACCTCCGGCGCCCAGCGCCGTGCCAGCTCCTTCAGGGTGCTGACATCCAGGTTGCGGTAGTGGAAGAATTTCTCGAGGCGCGGCATGTGGCGGGCGAGGAATCGCCGATCCTGGCAGATGCTGTTGCCGCACATCGGCGAGGCGCCTGCCGCCGCCAGCGGTGCCAGGAAATCCAGCGTGCGGGCCTCGGCCTCCGGCGTGCTGATGCGGCTGGCCCGCACGCGCGCCACCAGACCCGAGGAGCCGTGCTGGCGCTGGTTCCACTCGTCCATCCGTTCCAGCGCCTCATCCGGCTGGTGGATCGCCATGACCGGGCCTTCCGCGAGGATGGTCAGCTCCTTGTCGGTGACGATGGTGGCGATCTCGATGATACAGTCCGCATCGGGCTTGAGGCCCGTCATCTCCAGGTCTATCCAGATCAGATTATCGGCGCTCGGCATATCGTGAGTGTAGCAACCTTCGACGCGCGCGTGATCGCCGCTTTCGGCCGGCACCTGCTGGTGCAGGAGGCCTCCGGCCGCACGCTCAAGGCTCGCCCTTTTGGGCGGGAGGTCGGGGCGGTGTGCGGCGATGAGGTCCGCTGTCGCCACGGCGCTCACCACGGCGAGGTTCACGTACTCGCAGTGCTGCCCCGGCGCACCGCGCTCTACCGCTCCAATGCCCGCGGCAGGGTCGAGCCGGTGCTCGCCAATCTCACCAGGCTGTTGGTCGTGATCGCCCCGGTGCCGCCCCCCGATCCGTTCGTGGCCGACCGCTACCTTGCCGCCGCCGAGTCCGCGGGTATCGCCGCCACGCCCGTGCTGAACAAGGCGGAGCTCGGCACGAGCGAAGCGGTCCGCTCGCAACTGCAAGCCTACCGGGCGGCTGGCTACGAGTGCCTGACGGTTTCCGCCACGACCGGCGAGGGTGTCGCGGCGCTGCTCGCGGCATGCGCCGGGCAGGTTGCCGCGCTCGTCGGGCAGTCGGGTGTCGGGAAGTCATCGCTCGTGCGCCGGCTCGCTCCCGATGCCGAGGTCGAGATCGGTGAGCTGGTACGCGAGGCAGAAGGACGCCATACGACGACCGCCTCTCGACTGTTCGACTTGCCGGGCGGGGGAAGGCTGATCGACTCCCCGGGCGTGCGCGACTTCGCGCCCGCCCTGGATCATCTCGACCCGCGGCATCTCGGGTTCGTCGAGGTGGCGCGCCTCGCCCCGGGGTGTCGCTTCACTGACTGCCGGCACATGCGCGAGCCCGGATGCGCCGTGCAGCAGGGCGTCCAGTCCGGATCGATGGACGCCAGGCGATATGAGAGTTATCGGCGCCTGCGGCGCCTTTTCGAAGAGCTGACAGCGGTCAGAGGCCCGAAGCACAAGCGCTGACCTCGCCCCTCCTCTGGCCGGTCTGCGACTTGCGGTCGATGGTCAGACGACGGTCTGGCGGCCGGCGAGCGCATGAGCGAGCGTGCCGCCATCCACGTACTCGAGCTCGCCGCCGATCGGCACGCCGTGCGCGATCCGGCTGGCGCGCAGCCCGCGGCGAGTGGCGAGCTCCGCGAGGAAATGCGCCGTGGCCTCTCCCTCGACTGTTGGATTGGTCGCGAGGATCAGCTCGCGCACCGAGCCCTCCGCGAGAATGGCCTCGAGGTCGCGGATTCCGAGCTGCTCCGGGCCCACGCCGTCGAGCGGCGACAGGTGGCCCATGAGAACAAAATACCGGCCGCGGTAGCTCCCCGATTGCTCTATGGCGACGACATCCGCCGGCGACTCCACTGCGCACAACAGGGAGTCTTCACGCTGCGGTGCCGCGCAGATCGAGCACAGCTCCTCCTCGGTGAGCATGCGGCAGCGTCGGCAGCGCGTCACGGAAGCGAGCGCGCCGTCGAGCGCCTGGGCGAGCATCCGCGCCGCCGGCCGCCCATCCTGCAGAAGATGGAAGGCCATGCGCTGCGCCGTCTTGGGCCCGACGCCGGGGAGCGATCGCAGTGCTTCGATGAGCTGGGCGAGCCGGGGGGAGTGCTTCAAAACGGCAGTTTCATTCCCGGTGGCAGCTGCAGGCCGGCCGTCATGGACGACATCTTCTCCTGCACCTTCGCCTCCACCTTGTGAACGGCATCATTCACGGCCGCAGCGACCAGGTCCTCGAGCATCTCTCGATCCTCGCCGATCACGGCAGGCTCGATCTGCACGCGGCGGGTCTCGTGCCGGCCGCTCATGGTCACCTTCACCATGCCGCCGCCGGCCTCGCCGATCACCTCCAGGGCCGCTATCTCCTCCTGGACCTTCTGCATGTTGGTCTGCATGGCCTGGGCCTGTTTCATCAAATTATTGAAGTTGCCTTTCATGTACTCTCCGGCTGGGTGTCGACTGCGGACGCTAGGATTTTACCGGCCGGATGGTCTCCGGGAGTGGCGAGGCGCCGAAGCGCTCCCGAAAACCCTGGACTCCGGGGTCGGACTCGAAGGCGCGCCGCGCGGATTCGGCCTCCTCCTGGGAGGCGCGCTGATCGGCCTGAGCCGGAGTCTCGGCCGGCGGGGCGACCACGCTGAATTCCAGCCGAACTGGCTGGCCGTAGTGCTTGCTGAGGGCCTGGGCGAGCTTCTCCTCGACGGCGGCGGTACGCATGAATTTACTGCGCGGATCGAGCGTCAGCCGGACCACAGCGCCGTCACGGCCGACGAGCACGCAATGGGACGCGAGCTGGCGCGCGGCACCCTGCAGCTCCAGCGCGGAGACGATCGCAGCCCACTCCTGAGCGGCGGGCTGGGCAGTCGGCTGGATCGGGGCGCGAGCTGCCGGTGCAGCGATAGGTACAGTGCCGGTGGCAGGCGGCACCAATGCGCTCGAGCCTGACGCCGGTCTCCTGGCCATCGGCGCCGTGTCTGCGCTCGCCGCCTGCGGCCGAAACGCGACCATTCTCAGGAGCGTCATCTCGAAACCGGTGCGCGGATCGGGAGCGAGGGCGAGGTCTCGCCGGCCCACGATGGCCGTTTGGTAGAAGAGCTGCACGTCCTCGGCAGAGATGGCGCGCGCCAGCTGCTCGAGGACCTCCGGCGCATAAAGATCGTCCCCGTCGAAATCCCGCACAGCTTGCTTCAGGGCGATCCGGGCGAGGAGCGAGGCCAGCTCATCGAGCATCTGGGCATGGTCGGGTGCCCACTCTTCGAGTGCCTGTGCGTAGCGCAGCAACTCCGCGGCATCCGCCGCGGCCAGCCGCTGCACCAACTGCAGCACGTGATCGCGGGCGACCGTGCCGAGCATGGCGCGCGCCTCCGCCTCGCCCGCCCGCCCGCCGCCGAATGCGATGAGCTGATCGAGGAGCGACAACCCGTCGCGCATGCTGCCGTCGGCAGCCTGTGCGAGCAGCGCGAGTCCCGCCGGCTCGAACTCGATGGCTTCCTTCTCGAGAATGGCGCGCAGGTGCCCGGCGATCTGCGCCAGCGGGATCCGCTTGAGGTTGAACTGCAGGCAGCGCGACAGCACCGTCACCGGCAGTTTCTGCGG
>DASYGA010000014.1:0-13306 GCA_036000265.1 Steroidobacteraceae bacterium
GCTGCAAGTACGCGTCGGCGAAAGATGAGGCTTCGTACCAGCAGCTCATGACCCACATCCGAGACGAACTGATGACCCGCATTCCGACCCGGGCCTCCCTTTTCGCACCGGTATCCTGAGATGCTCTCCCCCAACCGCCGCACTCTCGGGCTCGCCGGCCTCACCACCTTCATCCTGGCGACGTTCGCCGCCCAAGCGCAGAGCGCCGCCGATAGCAGCGGCGCTCTGCAAGAGGTGACTGTCACCGCGTCCTACAAGCAGGAGTCGGATGCCTCCATGAAGATGGGCATTCCGGTACGTGACGTGCCGTTCTCGATCGAGAGCTATTCCCATAGCTTTCTCACCTCGATCGAGACGCAGGAAGTGGCCGATCTCTACCGCTACATGACGGGCCTGCAGAAGGCGGGGATCACCGGCGAATACCTGAACATCAGAGGATTCTCGACCGTCGCCTCGGCGCAGGAGCGCAATGTCCTGCTAACCGATGGCCTGCCAGGCCTCGCGGTGCGGTATGGGTCGCCGCCCACGATCGGCATCGACCACATCGAGCTGGTGAAGGGCGCCGCTTCGCTCCTCTACGGGGAAGCTACCCCGGGAGGATTCGTCAATATCATCACCAAAAGGCCCGAGCCCGTCGCCTCCACTGCGGTCGAGACCCGCGGCACGATCAACGCCAGCCACTATTCGCGAGTGCGCGGCGGGGATGTCGCGTTCGATTCGACGGGGCCGCTCGGCACAAGCCGCGTGCTCTACCGCGTGGTCGGCGAGATCAGCGACGACCGTTACTTCCGCGAGCTCTCTTTCCAGCGCGGCAAGTATATCGACCCGATGCTGACCGTTCGATTGAGCCAGAGGACCAGCGCCACGTTGCAGGTCGAATATCGCACGGCATGGGCCGACTACGAGAATACCGGCCTGCTCGCGCCGGAAACCGCAGTCGCCTCGACCGTGACGCAGCTGCCACCCATTCAGACCATGTATACGGCCCCAGGAACGTGGCTTTCCGAGCGCGGCATTGCGACCAGTCTCTTCGTCCGGCACGACTTCTCGGGAGGCGGAAGTCTCAACTTCAGTGCCCGCAGTGTTGACCACCACGATAATACGTACGCCTTCGACGTCACGGCCTTCGACAAGAAGGATCCGACGTTTCGGACACTGGACCTGAGGGCGCGGGGCCAGGCGAATCAGCGCACTTACAACTTCGCGGACTTGAACCTCGTTGTGCCGTTCCACTCGGGCAGCATTGGGCACCGGGTCATCGCCGGAATCGACGCCGGCAAGGAGGTCGATGATTTCGAGCGCACGCAATTCTGCGCGCTCAACTCCCCCGGCAGCCCCGCGGCGGATTCCAGCTGCAATCTCGGTACGGCCCAATACACCGTCTCGGTCTTCAACCCCGACTTCAGCCGCATCCCGCCTCCTGAGGCCTTCGGAGCCGGGAGCCTCGCCGATCAATACGTCGTCTCGGAGACCGCGGCGGCGTACGTTTCCGACCTCGTGACGCTCAACAGTCACTGGAAGGCTCTGCTCGGCGTGCGCAATTCCCATGACCGTAACCTGGCGAACAGCAATCGCTCCAGCGCGAAATCGCCATATGCGCGGCAGACGACGGTCACGACGTTGCCGGAAGTCGGAGTGATCTATCAGCCGAGCCGGCACTGGTCCTATTACGCGAGCTACAGCACCTCCTATACTCCCGTGAGCCCGAGCACGCGCGGGCTGGAGACCGCTCCGCTCTTCAAGCCCACCGAGGGAAAGGGAGGGGAGGTGGGTGCGAAGGGGGACTTCCTGCACCACCGGATCGACGTGACCGGCGCGCTGTTTCTGATCGACGAGACGAATGTGACCGCGCCCTATTCGGGCGGGGTGGATGCCCTTTGCCCGACCGGCAGCTGCCAGGTACAGGTGGGGGCGGCGCGCTCGAAGGGAGCCGAGCTTGAGCTCAACGCCAAACCGACCGACTCGCTGACGTTGATTGCCGGATATGCCTACACGGATGCGCGGGTTACCCGGAGCACCCTGACCGGGCAGATCGTCGGGGATGAGCTGCCGAACTCGCCGCGCATCGCCTTCCATTTCTGGACCCGCTACGACATGCTTAGCGGCCCTTTGCGCGGTTTCGGGGCGGGACTCGGGTTCGTCTACGTAGGAGATCGCGTCGCCAATACCGGGACCACGAAGATTGCGGGGGAGTTCGTGCTGCCGGCCTATGAGGTGGTGGACCTCGGGCTCTACAAGCAGTTTGAAAATGGGCTCAGCATGACCCTGAAGATAAATAACCTCTTCGATGAGACCTATTACCAGGACGGTACCATCGCCTCAGGGATGGTGAGCATCGATGCGGGAACACCCCGCAATGCCGAGCTCTATTTCAGCTACTCGTTCTGACCTGAAGCTCACATCCATCATGAACTGCAACCGAATCCCGAAAGCCCTCCAGCTTGCCCTCACGGCTCTTACTGGCATCGCCGCGATGTCGCTCACACTCGCGAACAGCGCGCCGCGCTGCTCGAGCGAGTCGCCTCCCACGCCCCACGCAGAGTGCTGGAACTGGCGGCCACCCGCCGGAAAGATCCTCGCCCAGCAACTGGTCGATAGGATCATGGCGACACATCCGGAGCTGCTGAGTCTCACCTTTCACGGAGTTCCGCCTGGCACGAGCGCGCACACGATGTTCGCCGGCTCATTCCCTGATCGGATCGGCGATGCCGATGATCCGGGCGATCTCTTTTCGCAGAAGACGAAGTCCACCATCCTCGATCCGTCGCTCGATCAGCCTGGCAAGTTCGTGGTCTTCATCTCGCTGCGGGACGCCTCGGACCGGTCGATCGGCTCCATGGTCATCGCATTCAAGGACAGCGGCCGCTACCGGCGAAGCGAGGGCCAGTACTACCGGGCGGCGCTGTCGCTTAGGAATGGGCTGGAGAAGCAAATCTCCAGCCTGCAGGCTCTGTTCGAGCCCGCTCCCCGGGCGCAGTCTCCCGCGTCGAAGCTCGGTGCACCGGGGGTGAGATGAGAAATCTGATCGGTCGTGGATTGCGGCTTGCCGGTCGCGGTCGTGCGCGACGACTCGTCAGTGTGTTTTCTGCGTTGTGCATGGCCAGCAGCCTCGCGCAGGCTGCCCAATTCGATCTCTCAGGGCTGCCTCATTACGTCCCCACGCGGCACGCGATGGGCACGATACGCATCCTCGGCTCGCCGTTGGCGGGCATGGTGCGCGTCTGGGAGCAGGGATTCCGGCGCTACCAACCGGGCGTGCGGTTCGTGGACCGCTTTCCGAGCAGTGACGCCGGCATCGCGGGAGTGGTGAGCGGCGTGGCCGATCTCGGACCTCAGGCGCGGGAGCAGACCGTCGTCGAGCAGCTGATGTTCTATGAGACGTTCGGCCATGCGGCGAGCAGCGTGACAGTGGCTACCGGCGGTTACGATGCGGAGGGGATGGCCGACGGGCTGGTGATCTTCGTCAACAGAGACAATCCCCTCTCGCGCCTCACGCTGGCCCAGCTCGACGCCATTTTCGGCGCCGAGCGCACCGGCGCGCTGCGGGGATTCACGTGGAATCTGAAGAGCGCCCGCGGCGCTAGCGGGAACATCCGTTCCTGGGGGCAGCTCGGATTGACGGGACGCTGGGCCGACGAGGAGATTCATACCTACGGGTACGCGCCGACAGGCATGAGCCGGTTCTTCCAGCTCAATGTGCTTCAGGGAAGCGATAAGTGGAACCCCGGCCTTCGCGAGTACGTCGAGAGCGGGACTAAGATGATCGCCGGCGACGATCATGCGAAGGCGGGCGGGCTTCATTACATGCTCGCCCGGGAGCTCTCCAAGGACCGGTACGGAATTGCTTTCGGGGTTCTGTCGCAGGCGCGCGGCGTGCCGGGAGTCAAGACGGTGGCGCTGGCGCGGAGTCCTTCCGAGCCCTTCGTCCTGCCGACCGCCCGCAGCTTTCAGGATCGCAGCTATCCGCTTTCCCGCAGCATCTACATCTACTTCAATCGCGCTGCGGGACAGCCGCTCGCTCCCTGCGCGCGGGAATTCCTTCGCTATGTCTTGAGTCGCGAGGGGCAGGAGGCGGTGGAGCGCAAGAGCAAGTACCTTCCGCTGAATGCGGCACTCGCGCGCGATCAGTTGCGCCACCTGGGCGCCGGCGGCAAATGACCGGCTACGCCGACCGGATCTCCGGAGGTTGCGGTGAGTCTTGCGCGAGTTGTGCGCGGCCGCGGCCGGCCTGTTTGGAGGCATACATCGCAGCATCCGCACGCCTCAGCAGGTCAGCCGGACCATCTTCAATGCCTGCCGCTATAGCGATGCCGATGCTGGCGCCGACGCGGACGGTCTTGCCCTCCAGATCGAGCGGTATTTCGAGCCTCGCGATGATGTCATCCGCGATCTGCAGCGCTTGCTCAGGCGGGCCGACATCGATCAGTACCGCCAGGAATTCGTCGCCGCCCAGTCGACCGACGAGGTCGCTGCGCCGCACGGCAGCGGCGATCACGCGGCCGACGTGATGCAGGACCTTATCGCCCGCCTCATGGCCCAGAGTGTCGTTGACCTCCTTGAAGTGATCGAGGTCGATGGCGAGCATCGCGAGCGTTCCTGACTTGGGGCCGGCGCCGAAGGCGCGGGCAATCGCCGCTTCCAGGCCCCGCCGGTTGAGCAGACCGGTGAGCGGATCGCTCATCGCCAGCTGCTGCGCGGCCGCGACCGAGCGCCTGCGCTCGGTGACATCGTCGACGACGCCGAGGAGAAGCTGCGGTCCGATGGGATTGAGCGAAAGCTCGATCCAGTTGACGGCCGCCTGCCCCTCGCGCCACAGCTCGAGGTCCGCCTGGCATGGCTTGGCGCCCGTGCGGCAACGGCTGATCATCTCGCCGACCTGCACCGCATGCGGCGCCAGTATCTGCTGCAAGGTCCATGCGGCGTCTGCCTCGAGCGACGGGCGTGCGAGGAGCCGCAGGAGGGCGGGATTCCACGACTGCAGCACGCCCTGCTCGTCCATGATGCAGATGCCGATCTCCGTCTTCTCCAGCACGAGCCGCATCTGCCGCTCGAACACTTCGTGCTGGATGCGCAGCGAGCGCTCGGCCTCGACCAGCTCGTTGAGGCTGGCGATCAGAGCGTTGACGTCCGCCACCAGCCGTCCGATCTCATCGCTCTCGTTGCCCGCCGGGACCCGCAGCGACGGCCCGGCGCGCTGCCGCAGCCGGTGGAGCTCGTCGGATATGCCTTTGATGGGGCGCGTGACGACCAGGAATACGGTGAGTGCCACGCCGCCGGAGACCGCCGCCACTTCGCCCGCCAGAATGAAAAGGATGAACCGTGTGTAGGTCCAGGCATGGGCGCGCAGCTGCGCCGGTGACAGGTAAACCGTCATGCTGCCGACCTGGCGAGCCGGGTCGAAAGGCGAGGTGATCGGGCGGTTGATCTCGGCAAGTCGCTTGCCCGGCCGTGCCATGCCCGGCCGCATCGACTCGTAGAGCAGCGCGGGGCCGGACATGATGCGCACCCCGCCGACGCCATCGGTCTTCATCAGTCCGGTCGCGACCTGACGGGCGAGTGTCTGATCATTGAGATAGCACGCTATCTGAGTGGTGCTCTCGACCGTCGAGACGAGCTGCTCGAGCTGGTTCTCCAGCCGGGTGTACTCGTGCTCGTGCACCAGGTTGGCGGATGCCAGCGCGAAGCCGAAGCCGAGCAGGAGCGAGAAGGCGAAAATGGCCACGGTCGTGCGCGCGACCACGCTGCGCGGCGCGAGACGCGAGACCAGCCGCAGCAGGTGGTCAATGATCGAGAGCAAGAACCACCTTCACGCGTCCGGTAACCGCGGAGCGATAGCAATAGCCGATGGCGTCCGGGTTGGTCGCCACCAGCCTCAGCGCGGCGCGGCTGTCCGGTGCCCTGAACGGGGGCGTGGCCTGTCCCGAGAATACCAGCCGCGCCCAGTACGAGCCGATCTCCGCCAGGCTCTTGTGCACCAGCTGCTGGTAGAACGTCTGCCGCTCCGCGGGATCGGCCACATCGATCGGCAGAGCGGTGGCGCCGGTCGGCAGCTGTCGGAACCGCCCCATGAAGATGTCGATGACCTGATCGCGTGTCAGGGAGTGGACGTGGCTGCCCGCATTGACGATGACGACCATGTCCTCGGCGTGCACGGCATGCGGCAGCCACGGCAGCGGCAGCAGGAGGAGCAGCAGAGCTAAGCGGATGCAACGCACGGCGGTCAAAACGCGAAGTCGACCGCCAGTCCGTAGACCGTCAATGACGTGTGGCCGGACGGCGGGACGTTGTAATCGAAGATCAGCTCGCTCTGATGCAGCGAGATCCGGTCGACCTGTGCTTTGAAATCCACGCGCGGCGCGAAGTCATAGCGCACTCCGAGCGAGAAGGAGCGCTGCGTCGTTTGCGAGCTGACCTGATCCTCCTGCGCCGCAGCGATCAGCGGCTCGAAGACCGGCACGACCGGCAGGCCGGTGGTGTGCGTGGGGCCGAAGTTGTCGGTCATGGAGAAGCTTGCATAGGGCGTGAGCTGCTTGATGTGGTAGCCAAGCAGCGCGAACGCGGAGTTAAATTTGGGGCCGGACAGGTAGTCCGAGTTGAGGTGAATGTAGATCAGCGCCGCTTGCAGCGGATCGCCGTCGTAGGTGGTGCCGATCTCCGCGCCGTAGGAAATCAGCTGCGATCGGTTTAGCTCGCCGGCGAGCTGAACCGCCTGCGGAAAGCCGGTCGCGGCCAGGGCCGGCGCGACCGGATCGTTGCCGCCGGGAATGTGAATCTGCACGAGCGCGGCCCGCGTCTGCCAATCGCCATGCAGATAGTCCGCGGTGATCCCGACGATGGAATCGTTGTCGATCTGGACGGCGGTGCCGTTCGGCTGCGCGACCTCGAACGGCCATTTGCCGCCGAGCACGCGGATCCGGCCAATCCCGCCGCCAATTTGCCGGCTGAAGCTCGCGTCGGCACCGTCGAACTCGTCCGCCGCAAGCAAGCCATATATCTCGACGGGAGGCCGGATCGTGAGATAGGCGTAGCCGACGTCGAACGCATCGGCAAGCAGGTAGAGGCCGAGACCGATCCGGCCGGCCCGCACCATCACCGCCGGATTGGGCTGATAGCGCAGGAAGGCCCGCTCGAGCTCGGGCCGCCAGAGGCCGTCCTCATCCCTATGGACGGTTTCCTGCACCTGCGCATCGAAGCCGCTCGCGATCCTGCCGGTCACCTGCAGCCCGATGATCGAGTCGGTGCCGAGGTCGACCTCCCCGGCGCGGGCGCCGTGACCCTGGCTGATGTCGCGGCGGTACGCCAGTCCGCGGGCGTTCTGATAGACCGCACCGAGAGTGCCAAAAGCACCGAGCGTGAATCGCGAATCTGAAAGTGCGTCGGCGCGGACGATGGATGCCCCCAGGGCCAGCAACAGGGCGAGGGGGAGAGTGCGAAGTGTCACATCGGCAGAATACGAGAGCGCTTGCGGTGACGTCTGCGAAGCTCGTCCCGTTCTATCCGCCGCCGCTCGCGCGCGGCCGAATGAGTGACCTGAAGCCCGGCCGATGCGATTCGCCGCGAGTCCGTGCCATGCCAGAATACGGCATGGCCCGACTGCACGACTCCCCCTACCTCGAGGTGCGCCTCGAAGGCGTACGCCTGGAGCGGTCCGCGCGGCGGGTGCTCGATGATGTGAGCTGGATCATTCGCCCGGGCGAGAGGTGGGTCTTGGCAGGGGCGAACGGCGCCGGGAAAACCCAGCTGCTGAAGCTCATAGCCGGCTCGGTCTGGCCCACACCCACGGGGCGCGAGATGCGTCACTACCGCTGGCGAGGCGAGCTGTGGCGCACGCCGCAGGAGATTCAGGACGAAATCGGATACGTCGGGCCGGAACGCCAGGACAAGTACGCCCGCTACGGCTGGAACCACACCGTCGAGGAGGTCGTCGCAACCGGTGCTCACCGCACCGATATTCCCCTTCAGCCGGCGAGCGATGCGGACCGCAGGAGGGTCGCCGGGATCCTGCGCCGATTGCGGATAGAGCGGCTCACCGGCCGGCGATTCCTCACCCTCTCGTACGGCGAGCGGCGACTCGTGTTGCTGGCGCGCGCGCTCGCCTCGCGGCCGAAGATGTTGCTGCTCGATGAGCTGTTGAATGGACTGGATGAAGCCAACCACGAGCGGGCGCGGCGTTGGCTGGAGGGAACCGCGCGATCGAAGCTGCCGTGGGTGTTGTCCACTCATCGTGTGGAGGATGTCCCCGCCAGCGCCACGCACGCCCTCGTGCTGGAGAGCGGGCGCGTCGTATACCGCGGCTCGATCCGGCGCGCACCGCTGACGCGATGGCTGGACAACCCGGTGGGAACTGGTGCGACGGCGCCTCCGCGAGCACGCCAGCGCGGCTCTGCGGAGCGCGCGCTGGTACGACTGACCCACGCCCACGTCCATCTCGACGAGCACGTCGCTCTGCAGGATCTGTCGCTCACCATCCGTGCGGGCGAATGCTGGGTGGTGCATGGGCACAACGGCTCCGGCAAGACCACGCTGCTGCGCACGCTGTATGGCGACCACGGGGTCGCGGCCGGCGGGCGGATCGAGCGCGCCGGCATTGAGCCCGGGGTGCCGTTGCAGATCTTCAAGGAGCGGGTGGGTCTGGTCGCGGCGCACCTGCAGGCTGACCACCCTCAGGAGCTTACCGCCAGCGCCGTCGTACAGTCCGGTCGCCATGCCAGCATCGGGTTGAACGATGCGCCGAGCGCCGCCGACCGGGCGGCGGCCCGCCGTGCGCTGCGCGAATTTGGCCTGAGCTCGCTCGCCGCCCGTGCGATCCGCGAGCTGTCCTACGGCCAGTTGCGACGAGTGCTGTTCGCGCGGGCGTGGGTGCGCCAGCCCGTGCTGCTGCTGCTCGATGAGCCCTTCTCGGGCGTGGACGAGCCCACCCGGCGCGATCTATCGGAACGAATCGAGGCCAAGGTCGCCGGCGGCGCGGCCGTGGTGATGACGACCCACCGCCGCTCGGAATGGCCACGTTGCGCCAGCCACGAGCTGGAGCTCGCGGGCGGACAGGTACGCTATGCGGGGCCGGTCAGAGCGCGATCTCCGTCTCGAAGACGGATACCGCCTGCCCGACGATCCACACGCCAGCGACACTTCCCTCGTTGAAGTCCAGCTCCACTTCCACGCGTCCCGGACGGTGAACGTACTGGCCCTGTACGCCGCGGAAGGACGCGCGCCGCAGATCGTGGGTCAGAAAGCCGTGGTGCGCGAGGTACACACCGAGTAGACCATGGGCGTTGCCGCTCACCGGATCCTCGCCGATGCCGAGCGCCGGGCAGAACATGCGCGATTCCGTGAGGTGGTCCTCGTTGGCGGGCGTCAGCGCGAACACGAAGTAACCCGCCGCGCCGATCTGCGCCGACAGTGTCGTCAGACGAGTCATGTCGGGCTTGAGGTGTCGCAGCGGCTCCGTACCGCGCACGCCGATGAGCAGCCGTGTGCTGCTCGAGCCGGCGATGCGCAAAGGGCAGCGGGTGTCGAGATCGTCCGTCGCGAGCGCCAGCGCATCGAGCACCGCCAGCCGCTCGCGATCGTTGAGTTCCCGTCCCAGGGGCGGTGAGCTCTGGCGCACCGCGATCTTGCGCTCATCGCCGCTGCCGCGGATCTCGATGTCGACGATGCCGGCCTTGGACTTCTGGCGCAGCTGGCGCGGAGCGTTCTGTCTGCGGGAGAGCACGTAATGCGCGGCGACCGTCGCATGGCCGACGAAGCCGGCCTCGGTACGCGGCGTGAAGAACCGGGCCCGCAGGTCGTGGCCATCCGCGTCCGCCGCGAGGATGAAGGCGGTATCGGCGTTATTGAGCTCCCGCGCGATCGCAAGCATCTGCGCGTCCGTCAACCCGTCGGCGTTGAGCACGACACCGGCGGGATTGCCGGTGAAGCGCTGCGAGGTGAAGGCATCCACCTGATGCACTTGGATTTTATGGGTCATCGCGGGCGCCATTCTAGCCCATGAATTACAATATCTTCATGGAGATCGGCGTCGAAATCAGCCTGTACCCGCTGGCGGAACGCTTTGCTCCGCAAATCCACGATTTCATCGCCCGGCTGAGCACGGCAAGGGACATAAAGGTGGTGAGCAGCAGCCTGAGCACCCAGGTCTTCGGGGAATACGAGCACGTCTTTGAGGTCCTTCGCCGGGAGCTACGCATCGCCTTCGAGAGCCAGGAGCGCGCTGGCGGGAAAGCCGTTGTCGTGCTGAAGGTCCTCGGCCCCTGGTGAGCGCCGGATGGCCGCCAGGCCGGTCTTGCGGCGCTTGGGGCTCCTCTGTCAGAATGCGGCCCGGTGGAATACACCGATATCGCTTGCGCTGACGGTCACGATGGTCGCGAAGCGGGCGCCGAGCCTCGGACATCAAGAATCGGGACAACACGCATAGCCGGGTGGCATTGAGAATCTCGCACGACCGAAACCATCATTCCGGTATTTTTCTTCTGATGCAGCCAATCAGCGCGAGGGGAGCGTCATGGGGATGTTCGATGGTGTGTTGGGCGGTTTGATCGGCGGTGAGATGACCTCGGTGGTCAACGGCCTCATCGAGAAGCACGGCGGCGTGCGGGGCATCATCTCCCAGCTCGAGAGCCAGGGCCTTGGTGAGACCGTCAAATCGTGGGTCGGCACCGGCACGAACCAGCCGATCTCGGCCGCGCAGGTCACCCAGGCGTTCGGCTCCGATACCATCAACAATCTGGCGGCCAAAGCGGGCATCAATCCGCAGGAGCTTGCCGAGAAGCTCTCGCAGCTGCTGCCGAAATCGATCGACAAGCTCACGCCCGGCGGCTCCGTGCCGCAAGCGTGATGTGCCGAGCGCCGCGGCGCCGCCGGTGTCCGCTCGCGCAACCCAGAGGAGTGCCCGTCATGTTGAGTCCCAGAAAGATCTTCTTGCCTTTCGCGGCGGCGGTTGCACTCGCCGCCTTCGGCCTGGCCACGGCTGGGCCTGCCCATGCTGCTACCGTCCATGCTGCGACTGCCCAGCAGCAGAAGATGAAGACGTGCAATGCGGACGCGAAGGCGAAGAGCCTGTCGGGTGCCGACCGGCGCTCGTACATGAAGAGCTGCCTCAGCAAGGCCGGCGGCATGAGCACAGCGCACAACAGTCAGCAGGAGAAGATGAGGACGTGCAACGCCGAAGCCAAATCGAAAGCCCTCAGGGGTGCCGGGCGCAAGCACTTCATGAGCAGCTGTCTCAAGGGCTCGTAACCTGGGGAGATACGCCATGTTCCGGATTCGCGCTTTTACTTTTGCGGCGGCGCTCGGCGCCGCCCTCGGCCTCTGCTCAGTTACACATTCGGCCTTCGCGCAGGGTGCGGCGGGCGCAAGTGCGGCCTCGGCCGGCATTCAGTGCAAGGATGGCACCACCGCGGTGAAGACGGGTCGGGGCGCCTGCAGGGGTCACGGCGGCATGATGAGACACGCCAAATCATCGAGCCGGCACTCGAGCAAAGCCCATGAGCGGGCGAGTGCGGCAACATCCAACGCGCCCATGGCGGCGGCCGCGCCCGCCGCGAGCTCCAGTCCGCAGAGAGCAAGCCACGCCATGGCCGCAGGCGGCGGCGCCGGCCAAGTGTGGGTGAACACGGCAAGCAAGGTGTATCACTGTCCGGGAACTCGCTACTACGGCAAGACGAAGCACGGGCAGTACATGTCCGAAGCCGCTGCGAAGGCCGAGGGCGACCGCGCCGATCACGGCAAGAGCTGTTCGTAGAGCCCACTCGCACCGCGATCCGGGCGAACAACTCACCGGAGCCCCGGAGCCCGGGCGCGCGCGTCGGCGGCGGGCGCTGTGGCCTCGCTATCGGTGCATGCGGGCTCACCCTCGCCGCGGGGCCCGTGCACCCGGTTTTCGTCTCAGAGCCTGCTGGCGCCAGCGGCCGCGAACCGGCAAACTAGCAGGCGTTTCCTGGTGCATCCGAAATTCACGATAACGGATCACAGGAGGGCTTCAGCACGTAAATGAGGTAGATGAATGGCGTTGTTGCGCGTGATCGACCGCGACGGTCGGGAGCACGAGGTCGAGGCGAAGGCTGGACTGAAGGTCATGGAGACCCTGCGCGAGCTCGACTATGGGGTCGCGGCGATTTGCGGCGGCATGTGCTCGTGCGCCACCTGCCACGTCTATGTCGATCCCGGCTGGCAGGCCCGGTTGCCGGCGCCGATGTCCGACGAGCGGGAGCTGCTGTCGGAGCTGGCGCACACCCAGGACAACTCGCGCCTGTCCTGTCAGATCGAGTTCACCGCGGAGTTGGCCGGGCTGCGGGTCACCATCGCTCCGGACGAGTAGAGCAGGAGCCTCCCATTCGCGTCATCTGGCTGATAATCGCCTGCGCCGTCATCGCCGTGATCCTGGTGGCGCGCCTGTACTTCACCTTGCGCAGGATGCGTCCGGCGCATCATGAGAGCTGGGACGAGAAGATGGTGGAGCAGCTTCGCTCCCAGGGCTACGCCCCTTTCAACGAGTATCCCGTGGACTTCTTCCTGGCGCTGCCCGATGAAACGGCCTGCAATGCGGTGCGGGCACGCCTGGAGCCTGACGGTTTCAGCGTGGATTCGCGGCCGATCGAGGACGAGGTCACTCTGCCCCTGAGCTTGCATGCGACCAAGTCGATGCGCCTGATCCTGCTCGACATGGTGGAGCTCAGCAAGCGCATGACAGCCATTGCCGCCGAGTTCCATGGCCGCTATGACGGGTGGGCCATGACGGGCGGGCCGCCGCGCAAAGTCCGCTACTTGCGCTCGGTCTGACGTCGGACGGCTTCGGCCGCCGCGGCGATGGCTGCCGGATCGCCGAGATAGCGGCTCTCGAGCGGCTTCAGCTGCGCATCGAGCCGATAGAGCAGGGGCACGCCCGTCGGGATATTGAGCTCGACGATCTCGCTCTCGGATACGCTGTCCAGCATCTTGACCATCGCTCGCAGGCTGTTGCCATGCGCCGCCACCAGCACGTTGCGCCCGCGCCGCAGCTCCGGCGCGATGCGGCCGTGCCAGAAGGGCAGCACGCGGGCAAGGGTGTCCTTGAGCGACTCCGCGGCCGGAAGCTCCGCGGGCGGGACATCGGCATAGCGGGGATCGAAGCGTGGATGGCGCTCGTCATCGGCGGGCAACGGCGGCGGCGGGATGTCATAGCTGCGGCGCCAGATCTTCACCTGCGCCTCGCCATGACGCGCGACGGTCTGCGCCTTGTCCAGGCCCTGCAGGGCGCCGTAGTGGCGCTCGTTGAGCCGCCAGGAGCGCTCGACCGGAATCCACATCCGGTCCATCTCATCGAGCATGA
>DASYGA010000089.1:0-14494 GCA_036000265.1 Steroidobacteraceae bacterium
GGCGAAGTTCGAGCTGGTCAGGGACGTGGGCTGAGGCTCGCCCGGGTCTCCATACCCATACCCGGGGTGAGGCCCGCGCTGATTCCCAGGGAACAACAGGGGCTCGACAAGCCCCCCTAGTCGGCAGTGGCGCGGGCCAAATCCTGTAAACTGCGGGAATGGCTGAGAAATTCTTCGTCACGACGGCTTTACCCTACGCCAATGGCCCGTTCCACATCGGGCATATCATGGAGTACATCCAGGCGGACGTCTGGGTGCGCTTCCAGCGCATGCAGGGGCACCAGGTGCACTTCGTCGGCGCCGACGACGCCCATGGGGCGCCCATCATGCTCAAGGCGGAGGCCGAAGGGATCAGCCCGCAGGAGCTGGTGGCGCGGATCGCGGCGGGGCGCTCGAGGTATCTGCAGGGCTTCCACATTGGCTTCGACCATTGGCATTCGACGGACTCGCCCGAGAACGTCGCCCTCTCACAGGATGTCTACCGGCGCCTGAAAGGCGCAGGCCTCATCTACTCGAAGGCCGTCGAGCAGTTCTATGACCCGGTCAAGGGCATGTTCCTCGCCGACCGCTACATCAAGGGCGAGTGCCCCAACTGCCATTCCAAAGATCAGTACGGAGATGCCTGCGAGGTCTGCAGCACCGTCTATGCGCCGACCGATCTCATCGAGCCGTACTCGGCGCTCACCGGGGCAAAGCCGGTCCTGAAGAGCTCCGATCACCTCTTCTTCAGGCTTTCCGACCCGAAGTGCGTCGATTTCCTGAACGACTGGACCACCACGCCGGGACGGCTGCAGCCGCAGGTTGCCAACAAGGCGCGCGAATGGCTCTCGGGCAAGGGCGAGCAGGCGCTCGGCGACTGGGATATCTCGCGCGATGCGCCCTACTTTGGCATTCCGATTCCCGATGCTCCGGGCAAGTACTTCTACGTCTGGCTCGATGCGCCGATCGGCTATCTCGCCGCGCTGCAGAGCTACTTCCTCAGCGGCAAGGCCAGGGCCAACGGCGAGCCGCGCAGCTTCGAGGAGTTTCTGTCCGCGCCCGATACGAAGCAGATCCACTTCATCGGCAAGGACATCATCTACTTCCACACGCTCTTCTGGCCGGCGATGCTGAAGTTCGCGGGGCCGCCCTACAAGGTCCCCGACAACGTCTACGTGCACGGCTTTATCACCGTTTCCGGCGCGAAGATGTCAAAGTCGCGCGGCACCGGCATCAGCCCGCTGCGCTACCTCGACATCGGCATGAATCCCGAGTGG
This sequence comes from Steroidobacteraceae bacterium, assembly GCA_036000265.1. Lineage (GTDB taxonomy): Bacteria > Pseudomonadota > Gammaproteobacteria > Steroidobacterales > Steroidobacteraceae > 13-2-20CM-66-19. The sequence continues at coordinate 1,257 of DASYGA010000089.1, forward strand.
CTGCGCTACTACATCGCCGCCAAGCTGAACGCCAACGTCGAGGATCTCGACTTCAACCCCGATGATTTCGTTGCCCGGATCAACAGCGATCTCGTCGGCAAATACGTCAATATCGCCAGCCGGGCGGCCAATTTCATCACCCGGCACTTCGAGGGAGGCCTGGCGTATGGGGGCGACCTCGATGCCTTGCGGCGGCAGGCCGGCGAAATCGCGCAGCAGGTGCGCGAGAGCTATCAGGGACGTGAATTTGGCCGCGCCATGCGCGAGATCATGGCGCACGCGGACCGCATCAACCAGGACTTCGACGCGCGCCAGCCCTGGGTCCTGGCGAAGGATCCGGCCAGGCGCGCCGAGCTGCAGGATATCTGCTCGCGGACTCTGTACGGCTTCAAGCTCTTGAGCGTGCTGCTGGCGCCCGTGCTCCCCGAGGTCACCGCCCGTGTGGCGCGGGAGTTGTTCGGTCTCGACCGGCCGTTCACGTGGTCGGACGCGCTCGAGCCGCCACGGCAGGTCAACCCTTATCAACACTTGATGACACGGGTCGACCCGAAGCAGCTCGATGCCCTCTTTGAAGTCGACAGCCCGTCGCCGGCTTCCGGCGCGCCGGCCAAACCGGCGGCAGGCGGGGGGGCGAGCCGCTCGCCTTCGGTGGGCAAGCCGGCCCCGGCGAGCGCAACCAGCACAGCGAGCGTCTCCCGCTCCGCGGCCACCGCGACGAGCGCCGCTCCCGGAGCCGAGTCCGCCCCATTGCCTGCGACCATTTCCATCGACGAGTTCAAGCGGCTCGAATTGCGCGTGGCGCGCATCGTCTCGGCGGAGCATGTGACCGGGGCCGACAAGCTGCTGAAGCTCACGCTCGACATCGGCACGGAAACACGCACGGTGTTCGCCGGGATCAAGTCGGCTTACGACCCGGTGACACTCGCCGGTCGTCTCACCATCATGGTGGCTAATCTCGCTCCACGGAAGATGAAGTTCGGCCTTTCCGAGGGCATGGTGCTCGCCGCCAGCAACGAATCCGGTGGTCCGTTTCTGCTCTCGCCCGACAGCGGGGCCACGCCGGGAATGCGGGTGAGTTGAGGCTCGCATGGCAAGAGCCGACGAGATCGAAGCGCTGCTGCCGCAAACTCAGTGCACGCGCTGCGGTTATCAGGGCTGCCGCCCTTACGCCGAGTCGATCGCGCGCGGCGAGGCGGAAATCAACCAATGCCCGCCAGGCGGCGCCGCAACGATCGCGAGCCTCGCCGTACTGTTGAGCCGCGATCCACTGCCCCTCAACCCGGCCAACGGCGTGGAAGGCCCACCGCTCGTGGCCCTGATCGACGAGGCTGCCTGCATCGGCTGCACCAAGTGCCTGCCACCCTGCCCCGTCGATGCCATCATCGGCGCACGTAAGCAAATGCACACCGTCCTCGCCGAGCTCTGCACGGGCTGCGAGCTGTGCATCGCGCCGTGTCCGGTGGATTGCATCTCCATGGTGCCCCGGGCTTCTCTTGCTGATGCATCCGCAGCCCCGGATCCCCAGACCAATCGCCGGCGGTTCATCGCTCACAACGAGCGGATCGTCCGCCGCGAGCGCGAGCGCGACGCTTTACTCGCCTCGCGCAAGCAGATGGCGCCCCCGGCAATCGCCAACACAGCCATCTCCCGCGCGCCGCCGGCGCTCCCGCGAGAGACCTGAGGTCACGGCCTTGCACCCCGCCACGCGCCGCGCGATCTTCCGCCGCCTCGCCGCCGCCAACCCCGAGCCCAAAACCGAGCTCGAGCACTCGAGCCCCTTCGAGCTGCTGGTCGCTGTCATGCTCTCCGCCCATACCACCGACAAGAGCGTCAACGCCGCGACCCGCAAGCTCTACCCGGTCGCCAACACCCCCGCGGCAATCCTGGCGCTGGGCGAGGAAGGCGTTAAGCCCTACCTCAAGACCGTTGGTCTCTATAACACCAAATCCAAAAATCTGATCGGCCTCTGCCGCATGCTCGTGGACTTGCACGGCGGCAAGGTGCCCGCCGACCGAGACGCACTCGAGGCGCTCCCCGGCGTCGGCCGCAAGACCGCCAACGTCGTGCTCAACATCATATTCGGCGAGCACGAGATCGCCGTCGACACCCACATCTTCCGTGTCGCCAACCGCACGGGCCTGGCCCCCGGCAAAACCCCGCGGGCCGTCGAGGATGCGCTCAATGCGAACACCCCCGATCAGTTCAAGCACAACGCCCACCACTGGCTGATCCTGCACGGCCGCTACGTCTGCACCGCCCTGCGACCCGCTTGCCCCAAGTGCATCATCAACGATCTCTGCGAGTATCCGGATAAGACTGTGCCCAAGGCAGCGCAGGCGGCCGGGCGGGCCTCGAGCCCAGCTACGCGAGATAGTTTCCACGGAAACAATCGCGGCAGGTCCTCATTGCGGTCCCGCAAGCCGCGTAAAGCGGCTGCCGAGTAACCATGCCCATCTTCGCTGGCCAAAATCGCGAGCAGCTACGCCAGATGTATCTCGACGCCTGGCATAAATTCGCCGCCCGCCAACCTCTCGAGCCCCTTGAAGCCCAAGTCGCCGCCGTCATTGCCGAGCACCCCGAATACATCCCCCTGCTCGAGCCCGGTTCCCAGGCCCTTGCGGCCGAATACACCCCCGAAGGCGGCCACGAGAACCCCTTCCTCCACATGGGCCTGCACCTCGCCATCCGCGAGCAGGTCGCCACCGACCGCCCCGCCGGTATAGCCCAAATCCACCAAGCTCTTGCGAAGCGCCTCCACGACCCCCACGCCGCCGAGCACGCCATGCTGGAGCGGCTGGCCGAGACCATGTGGGAGGCGCAGCGCTCGGGGAAGGCGCCCGACGAGCAGCGTTATCTCGAGCGGCTGCAGGAGCTATGAACCGGCGGAGGCAGCCGGCAAGGCGTCCCGGCCGGAATTATTTTTTTCGCGCGGGAATGTAGAGATCGGTCAGCGTGCCCTCGACCGCTTCGGCGGCGCCCGCGACCGTTTCCGAAAGAGTGGGATGCGGATGGACCGTCAGCCCGATATCGGCCGCATCGCAGCCATTCTCGATCGCGAGGGCGAGCTCGCTGATGAGCTCGCCTGCATTGGTGCCCACGATGCCGGCACCGAGCAATCGCCGGGTCTCAGGGTCGAAGAGAAGCTTGGTCATTCCCTCATCGCGCCCGAGTGAAAGCGAGCGGCCGCTCGCGGCCCACGGGAAGGTGCCCTTCTCGATCGCTATACCCTTCGCCTTTGCCTCGGTCTCGGTGAGACCCGCCCAGGCGACCTCCGGATCCGTGTAGGCCACCGAGGGAATGGCGCGCACGTCGAACGCGCGCCGCTCTCCGGCTGCGACCTCCGCGGCGACTTTCGCCTCGTGCATCGCCTTGTGCGCCAGCATCGGTGGCCCCGCGATGTCGCCGATCGCGAAGATATGCGGTATGTTGGTGCGCAGCTGCTTGTCGACCGGGATAAAGCCCCGATCCGACACCCGCACGCCGGCGGCTTCCGCACCGATGAGCCTGCCGTTCGGCGAGCGCCCGACGGCCACCAGTACACGGCCGTACACCTGCGGCGCCGGTGCCTTGTCGCCCTCGAAGGTCACCCGCAATCCCTCGGCAAGCGGCTCGACCTTCGCCACCTTGGTGCCCAGCAGGATCTGCTCATAGCGGGAGCGAATGCGCCGCTCGAGCGGACGCACCAGATCAGGATCGCAACCCGGCATGAGCTGCGGCGTCAGCTCCACGACGCTGACGCGACTGCCGAGCGCGTCGTACACACACGCCATCTCCAGGCCGATGATGCCGCCGCCGATCACGAGCAGACCGCCCGAGAACTCGGGCAGCTCCAGCGCATCGGTGGAGTCCATGATCCGCGGATCCGCCGGCACGCCCGGTAGCCGGATGGCCTCGGAGCCGGCGGCGATGATGCATTGCTCGAAGCGGATGCGCTCCGAGCCGCTGTTGCTCATGACCTCGAGCACGTTCGAGCCGACGAAGCGGCCCACGCCCTGGACCACTTCGACCTTGCGCTGCTTCGCCAGCGTGCGCAGGCCTCCGGTCAGCTTCCTGACGACCGAGCCCTTCCAGCCGCGCAGCTTCTCGAGATCGATTTCCGGTGCCCCGAAAGCGATGCCGCGGCCGCCCATCTCCTCGGCGTCTTCGATGACCTTGGCCGCATGCAGCAGCGCCTTGGAGGGAATACAGCCGACATTGAGGCATACGCCTCCCAGGGTCGGCCACCGCTCCACCAGCGTCACCTGCATCCCGAGGTCGGCGGCGCGGAACGCGGCGGTGTAGCCGCCCGGACCCGACCCAAGCACGAGGAGCTGGGTCGAGCGATTGAATTCGGCCTGTCCCTGCGGCGGCTGCGTCAGGTCGGGCATCGGCATCCGCACCGTATCGCCTTCCGACTCCGGCGGCCTGGCCGCAGGCGCCGGCGCAGCCGACGGCGGCGGTGTCGCGCCAGGAGCTGAGCCGCCGGCAGGCGGACCGGATGCGGGTGACGCCTGAGCTGCCTGCGGGCTCGCAGCGGGCGCGCCGGCCTGCGAGTTGGTATCCACGCGCGCGATCAGCGAGCCCTTGGATACCTTGTCGCCGCGCTGCAACAGGACTTCGGCGATCTTGCCCGCGGCAGTCGCGGGGACGTCCATGGAAGCCTTGTCGGTCTCCAGGGTGACCAGCGGCGCATCGATTTCAACCGTGTCGCCGGCCTTGACCAGCACCTCGACGACCGGGATATCGTTGAAATTGCCGAGATCCGGAACGAGCAGATCGATGCGGCTCACGGCACGGCCTCGATGAGGGCGTGCGGCTCCGCCAGCATCTTGGCGAGGAAAGTCGTGAACCGGACCGCGGTCGCGCCGTCGATGACCCGGTGATCATAGGAAAGCGACAGCGGCAACATCAGACGCGGCACGAATGTGCCGTCCTGATACACCGGCTTCATGGTCGAGCGCGATACGCCCAGGATTGCGACCTCCGGAGCGTTGATGATGGGTGTGAATGCGGTCCCCCCGATGCCGCCCAGGCTGGAAATCGTGAAGCAGCCGCCCTGCATCTGCGCGGCAGTCAGCTTGCCGCCGCGTGCCGCTTCCGACAGGTCGCCGAGCTGGCGGGCGACCTCGTAGATGTCCTTGCGGTCCGCCTCCTGTACCACCGGAACCATCAGGCCATTGGGCGTATCGGCCGCGAACCCGATGTTGAGGTACTTCTTCAGGATCAGATTGGCGCCCGTTGGATCGAGCGACGCGTTGAACTGCGGAAATGCCTGCAGCGCCTTCACACAGGCGCGGATGATGAAGGCAAGCGGAGTGAGCTTGATGCCGCGCTGTCCCGCGGAGTCCTTCAGCTTGCCGCGCAGTGCTTCGAGCGCGGTGATATCCGCCTCATCGAACTGTGTGACATGCGGGATGTTGACCCAGCTGGCATGCAGCCGCGGGCCGGAGATCCGCTGAATGCGGGACAGCGGCTGCGTTTCGATCGGACCGAACGCGGAGAAATCGACCGCCGGAATGCCGGGCAGTGCGCCACCGCCGGAGCGGGCTGCCGCGCCGGGCGAAGTCAGCTGCGCCTTGACGAAGGCCTTGACGTCATCGTGCGTGATCCGACCCTTGAAGCCGTGGCCGCCAACGCTTGTCAGATCCACGCCCAGCTCGCGCGCGAGCTTGCGTACGCTGGGGCCCGCGTGCGCGCGGGAAAAGCCAGGCTCGTTGATCGGCGGCAAATCGGTGCGCAGCGCCGCGGGAAGCGCGGTCGTGCCGGCAGCAGCTTGCGCTGACGCCGGACCGCCGGCACCAGCGGATTGCGCCGGGGCAGAAGGCGCCGCCGCCGCTGCCTGCGGCTTGCCTGCGGGCGCCGGCGCGGCCGATGCTGCAGTGGTCGAAGGGGCCGCGCTGGGCGGTGCTGCAGACTGCGCTGCGGCAGCCGGGGCAGCGGATGCCTGGACCGGTGCTTCGGCGGGAGGGGTTGGACCCCCGCCGTGCGCTGCCTCCGCCGCGGGACGCAGCGTCGCGATCAGATCGCCCGCGTTGACCTTGCCTCCCTTCTCGACATGCAGTTTCTCGATGACACCGCTGGCAGTCGAAGGCACATCCATGGTTGCCTTCTCCGTCTCGAGAGTGACGAGCGGCGCCTCCGGCTCGATGCTCTCTCCGGGCTTGACGAGCACGTCGATCACGGCGACGTCTTTGAAGTTGCCCATGTCGGGCACGCGCACTTCGACGAGGCGAGCTGCCGCGTTCATCGGGATGGGGGCCTTCAGACTTTCCAGGGAACGGGCTTGGCCGGATCGACGCCGAGCGCCTTCATGGCCGCGATGACGGCCGAGGCCTCGAGCTTGCCGTCATCGGCCAGGGCTTTCAGGGCGGCGACGGCGATGTGGTTGCGGTCGACCTCGAAATGCCGGCGCAGTGCCGCGCGCGAATCGGAGCGGCCGAAGCCGTCGGTGCCCAGGCTGACATAACGGCCCGGCACCCATTGGCGGATCTGATCGGGCACGGTGCGCACGTAATCGGTCGCGGCGATGAACGGGCCCTGCGCATCCTTCAGGCATTGGTGCACGAACGGCGCCCGCGGCGGCTCACCCGCATGCAGCGTGTTCCAGCGCTCGCACTCGAGCGCCTCGCGGCGCAGCTCGCTGAAGCTCGTCACCGAGAAGACATCGGCGCGCACGCCGTAGTCGGCCTCGAGGATCTTCGCGGCCTCGAGACACTCCCTGAGGATCGTGCCGGAGCCGAGGAGCGTGGTGCGCAGTTTCCTGCCTTTGCCATCGCCGGTGCGCAGCAGATACGCGCCTTTGAGAATCCCCGCCTCACTGCCCTTTGGCAGTGCCGGCTGCGGGTAGTTCTCGTTCATCACGGTGATGTAGTAGAAGATGTTCTCCTGCTCCACGTACATACGCCGCATGCCGTCCTGGATGATGACGGCGAGCTCGTACCCATAGGCCGGATCGTACGCCACGCAGTTCGGCACCGTGGTGGCGACGAGCTGGCTGTGCCCATCCTGGTGCTGCAGCCCTTCGCCGGCGAGAGTCGTACGGCCGGCGGTGGCGCCGAGGAGGAAGCCGCGAGCCTGGATATCGCCCGCGGCCCAGATGAAGTCCCCCACGCGCTGGAAGCCGAACATGGAGTAGAAGATGAAGAACGGCACCATCGTGATGCCGTGATTGCTGTAGGCGGTCGCCGCCGCGATCCACGAGCAGAGCGAGCCGGCCTCGTTGATGCCCTCCTCGATCATCTGACCTTTCTTGTCCTCGCGATAGGACATGAGGGTCTCGGCATCCTGTGGCGTGTAGAGCTGGCCGACCGAGGAATAGATGCCGATCTGGCGGAACAGTCCCTCCATGCCGAACGTGCGCGCCTCATCGGGCACGATGGGCACGATGTACTTGCCGGTGGCCTTGTCCTTGAGGAGCGCGGTCAGCACGCGCACGAATGCCATCGTGGTCGAGATCTCGCGCTCGCCGGTGCCCTCGAGCACGGCGGAGAAGGTCTCCAGCGGCGGCACGGCGAAGGGCGGTGACAGCTTGCGGCGCGCCGGCAGATAGCCGCCGAGGGTCTTGCGGCGCTCGTGCAGGTAGCGGCTCTCCTCCGAGTCGGGTGCCGGCTGGCGGAACGGGAGCTTCGCAACGTCCTCGTCCGACACCGGGATGTGGAAGCGGTCGCGGAAGGCGCGCAGATCGTCCTCCGACAGCTTCTTCTGCTGGTGCGCGACCATCTGGCCCTCGCCGCCCTTGCCGAGGCCGAAGCCCTTGACGGTCTTCGCCAGGATGACGGTCGGCTGCCCCTTGTGGGCCATGGCGGCAGCGTAGGCGGCATGCACCTTGCGCGGATCGTGGCCGCCGCGGTTCAGGCGCCAGATCTCCTCGTCCGACATGTTGGCGACCATCGCCTTGAGCTCCGGGTATTTCCCGAAGAAATGCTCACGCGTGTAGGCGCCGCCCTTGGCCTTGAAGTTCTGGTATTCGCCGTCGACGCATTCCTCCATGACGCGCCGCAGCAGGCCCTGGTTGTCGCGAGCGAGGAGCGGATCCCAACGCGAGCCCCACAACACCTTGATGACGTTCCAGCCGGCACCGAGGAAGGCGGCCTCGAGCTCCTGGATGATCTTGCCGTTGCCGCGCACCGGTCCATCGAGGCGCTGCAGATTGCAGTTGATGACGAAGATGAGGTTGTCGAGCCCTTCGCGCACCGGCATGGTGAGCGCGCCCATCGACTCCGGCTCGTCCATCTCGCCGTCGCCGAGGAACGCCCAGACTTTGCGGTCGGTCGGCTTGGCGAGCCCGCGATGCTCGAGGTAACGGATGAAGCGGGCCTGGAAGATCGCCATCATGGGCCCGAGGCCCATGGAAACCGTCGGGAACTGCCAGAATTCCGGCATCAGCCACGGGTGCGGATAGGAGGAAAGACCCTGGCCCCTGCCGCCCGCCTCCTGGCGGAAGTGGTGCAGCTGGTCTTCGCCGAGCCGCCCCTCGAGGTAGGCGCGCGCGTAGATACCAGGCGAGGAGTGCCCCTGGAAGAAGACGAGATCGCCGGGATGCTCGGCCGAGGCCGCGCGCCAGAAATGGTTGAAGCCGACCTCGTAGAGCGTCGCCGAGGATGCGTAGCTCGCCAGATGCCCGCCGAATTCCGAGGAGATCCGGTTCGCCTGCACTACCATGGCCATCGCATTCCAGCGGATGTAGGCCTCGATGCGCTGCTCGAGCGCGCGGTTGCCGGGATACTGCGGCTCGCGCCCGGTCGGGATGCTGTTGACGTAGGCGGTGTTCGCCTTGAACGGCAGATACGCGCCGCTGCGGCGCGTGTAGTCGATCAGACGCTCGAGGAGGAAATGCGCACGCTGCGGACCATGGGTCTTCAGCACCGAGTCGATCGACTCGAGCCATTCCTGGGTTTCAACGGGGTCGAGATCTTCCAGCTTCGGAGGTTCGGTCATTCGAGCTAATGGAGTAGGATGCGCCGGCAGTTCCTGGCCAAGCGAAAGTCGTCTGTTTAATGAGCCGCGCAATGATCCGGGTTTCACCGCCGATGGTCAAGCAAGCGCCGAAGCGGAGCGCGACCGCGGCCCGCCGCGGCATCACTCTGCTGCCGCCCGCGGGCGGACCGCAGATCGTGCGCGCGCGCGACGGCGAAGCCGACGCACTGCTGGCGGTCATGCCGCAATCCGCGGCCGCCGCCAGCCTGGAGAAGCTGCCGGAAAGCCTGCGCTGGCGGGATTTGCTCGCGCGTGAGCCGCCGCGCGCCGGCGCGGTGCGCTCGACGTCGCTGGCCAACCGCCGCCAGACACTCGCCGTGCTCGGCTTTCTGCCGCCCAAGCCGACCCAATTCGAGCGGCTCGCGCTCGCCGGCCGGATGATGAAGGAGGCTGCGGCCCGCGGCCCGCGCACGATCGGCCTCGCCACGGCCGGGTTCGCCGCCGACGGCGGCGGGCAGGCAGCTGAGTCCGCTGCGCTCGAGGCTCTGCTCGCCGGTGCGCTGGCGCAGGCGTTCGCGCTACCGAGCTGCCGTGCGCCGTCCGCGGAAGACCGGCACATCGGTCGCATTCACCTTCCCGCGGCTGCGCGGCTCGATGTGCCCCATGCGCAGATCCGGGCGGAAGGCACCAATCTCGCGCGCTGGCTCACGGCGTTGCCGCCCAACATCCTCGACTCGCGCGGCTATCGCGCCGCGTTGACCCAACTTGCGCGCCGCCACGGCCTGGAGATGACATGGCTCGGCGAGCAGGCGCTCAGGCGCGCCGGAGCCAACGCCTTCCTTGCCGTGGCCGCCGGCAACGCGAGCCCGGTCGCGGGCATCGCTCACCTGAAGTATCGTCCCGCCCGCCGCCGCGGCGGCTCGCCGGACCTCGCCCTCATCGGCAAGGGAATCCTCTTCGACACCGGCGGTGTCAACCTGAAGCCCCATCGGTCGATGCTCGACATGCATACCGACATGGGCGGCAGTGCTGTGGCGCTCGCCACGCTGATCGCGCTGGCGCGCCTGCGTGCGCCGATCGCAGCGGATGCCTGGCTCGCCATCACCGAAAACCACATCGGCCCGCGGGCGTACCGCCCGCAGGAAGTCGTGCGCGCCGCCAACGGCGTCACCATCCAGGTGATCCACACCGATGCGGAAGGCCGCATGGTGTTGGCGGATACGCTGGCGCTCGCCGCTCGCACCCGGCCGCGATTCATGCTGGACTTTGCCACCCTCACCGGCGCCTGCGTGTACTCGCTGACGGAAAGGATGAGCGGCGTCTTCACCAACCGGCCGGCGCTCGCGCCCCACCTCCTCAACGCCGGCAGCCGGAGCGGCGAGCGAGTCTGGACGTTTCCGTTCGACTCCGATTTCGACTCCGACCTGGAGAGCAAAGTCGCCGACGTGCTGCAATGCACCACGGACGGCAAGGGCGATCACATTCTCGCCGCACGCTTCCTCAGCCGCTTCGTCCCCGAGGACATCCCCTGGGCTCACGTCGACCTCTCCGCGGCGACGCGTGCCGGCGGTCTGGGCCACGTCAACACCGAGATCACCGGCTTCGGCGTGCGCTACGCGCTGCAGCTGATCCTGGAGGAGGACATCCTGAGTGGTCTGGAGCAGCGGCAGTGAGCTCGATCACTCTGCGCCGTCCCGATGACCTGCACCTGCATCTGCGGGACGGCGAGTCCATGCGCTCCGTGTTGCCGTTCACGGCCGCACGCTTCGCCCGCGCGCTCATCATGCCGAATCTCAGGCTCCCCGTGACCACAACGGAGCAGGCATTGTCCTACCGTCAGCGGATACTCGATGCGCTGCCCGCAGGCATGACCTTCGGGCCGCTGATGACGCTTTATCTGACGGACCGCACCGACCCCGCCGAGGTCAACCGCGCCAAGGCGAGCGGCCACATCGTGGGTTTCAAGCTCTACCCGGCGGGGGCGACGACCCATTCCGATGCCGGCGTGACCGACATCCGTCGGGTGGATGCCGTGCTCTCCCGTATGGAGGAGCAGGATCTCGTCCTGGAGGTGCATGGCGAAGTCACCGGCCCCGAGGTCGACGTGTTCGACCGCGAGGCCCGCTTCATCGACGAGGTGCTCGCGCCGCTGGCGGCACGCTTCGCACGACTGCGCATTGTCTTCGAGCACATCACCACCCGAGCGGCCGTCGAGTTCGTGCTGGGCTCACGGGCCGGTATCGGGGCGACGATCACGCCGCAACACCTGCTGATGAATCGCAACGCGCTCTTCGCGGGCGGCTTGCGACCGCATCACTACTGCCTGCCGGTGCTGAAGTCCGAAGCAGACCGCGCGGCATTGCTCCAGGCCATCGCCGGTGGGGATGCGCGCTTCTTTCTGGGAACGGACAGCGCACCGCACGCCCGCGGCGCGAAGGAAGCCGCCTGCGGCTGCGCGGGCATCTTCTCCGCGCATGGCGCGATCGAGCTTTATGCGGAAGCATTCGAGGCCGCCGGGGCGCTCGAGCGCCTGGAAGCCTTCGCCTCCGAGCACGGCGCGGCCTTCTACCGCCTGCCCCGCAACGAAGGCCGCCTCACCCTCGTCAAGAGCGCCTGGGAGGTACCACACTCGTACCCGTTCGGCGCCGGCGAGCTGGTCCCGCTGCGGGCGGGCGAGCACATCGGCTGGCGCATGGCGCCGACGCCATGACCCCTGAGCCCGAGACCCCCGTGCCCGCCCCCGGCGCGGCGCTCATGGCGCGGCGCTTCCGCGCATTTCTGCCGGTCGTGGTGGATATCGAGACGGGTGGCTTCAACGCGCAGACGGACGCTCTGCTCGAGATCGCCGCGGTTCTCATCGACATGGATGCCAACGGCGTGTTGACTCGCGGCGCGACACACGCCTTTCACGTCCGACCCTTCGAAGGCGCCAGGCTAGACCCCGCCTCGTTGTCCGTGACCGGCATCGATCCGTTTCATCCGCTGCGCCCAGCGCTGCCGGAGCGTGACGCCATGCAACGGATCTTCCGGGAGATCCGTCACGCCCTACGCGCCTATGACTGCCGGCGTGCCATCCTGGTCGGGCACAACGCGGCCTTCGATCTTGGCTTTCTCAACGCGGCGGTGAAGCGGATGGAGCTGAAGCGCAACCCGTTCCATCCGTTTTCCTGCTTCGATACCGCGACGCTCGCCGGCGCGGCGCTCGGGCAGACCGTGCTGGCGAAGGCCGTCACGGTGGCGGGCCTGGCGTGGGATTCGAGCTCCGCGCACTCCGCCGTCTACGACGCGCAGCGCACCGCGGAGCTCTTTTGCCTCATCTGCAACCGCTTCCGCGACAGCTTTCTCGAGGCAGATGCGCGGGCGCGCTCGCTCGGCTGGCTGAGCGCGCCCCCGGCCGAGGCCGAGAGCGACGCGCCACCAATTACTTGACCGCGCCGGCTCCGGAGAGCAGCTTCTTCAGCTCCCCGCTCTGGTACATCTCCAGGGCGATGTCACAGCCGCCGATCAGCTCGCCGTTGACGTAGAGCTGCGGGTAGGTCGGCCAGTTGGAATAGCGCTTCAGCGCCTCACGGATCTCCGGCTCCTCGAAGATGTTGACGTGCTTGAAGTCCGCTCCCAGCGAGCGCAATGCCGCCACCGTCTGCGCGGAAAAGCCGCACTGCGGAAAGTCCGGCGTGCCCTTCATGAACAGCACCACGGGGCTCGAGCCGAGCTCGGCCTTGATTCTCTCGACAACGTCCATCGACAACCTCGTTACGGCCTTCGGCCGGACTGCTAAGGGGTCGAAGCGACCCCGAAGACGTAGCGGCGCCTACGGCGCCGATTGGGAATCCGATTTCGCACCTATTCCTGGCAGCTCGCGCCGCCGCTTCAGCTCGGCGACCACCCGCCACTGCTCGGCGGCGCTCATGGAAGTCCAGCGGCCGATCTCATCGGCCGTTCGCAGGCACCCGAGGCAATACCCCTGCTCATCGAGCGAGCAGACCTTGTTACAGGGGGAACGGGGGCGATCCCACTCATTGGGCGCGTGCGCTTCGGACATCCTGCGGGATTATGAGGCCGCGCCGGCAATGTTCAAACCATTGTCAAGGCGCTGGATCCGGACATCCTGCCCGGCCCAGCGCTGCTTTGGGCAAAAAGCGTGGTTTTTGCCCAAAGCTCGCTCGGCGGGCGAAGCAGTGCTTCGCTGAAAGGCGCCGCCTCGCCCTGCGGCGGCCGGGCACATCCCTGATGCCTGGGCTGGTCCATGCTACGCTTCAGGGATGTCCCCCGCCGCACCAGCCAGTTCGCCCGATCTCACGCCGCCGGCCGACCTGCCGGAGCAGGTGGCCGCCGCGCTGCGG
>DASYGA010000122.1:0-26039 GCA_036000265.1 Steroidobacteraceae bacterium
GGAGGGCGACTCAATCCGGGGAGTCATCACCGAAAGCAAGTCGGGCCGCGAGGCATTCCTGGCCCGGCGCGTGATCGATGCCACTGGCGATGCCGACATCGCGGCGCGCGCCGGGGCGCCGGTTCACAAGGCCCCGCGCGAGCAGCTCATGGCCGCCTCCGTCATGTTCTCCATGGCCGGCGTCAACAAGACGCGTTTCATGGAGCAGGTGCGCGCTGACCCCCAGACCTATCGCGACTGGGCCGGCAACGGTGAATGGAACATCGAGACCACGGGCAAGGAGGACGACATGTTCTCGCCGTTCCTGCGCAAGCCCTTCAAGCGGGCGGTCGAAGCCGGGGTCATTCCGGCCAGCCTGAATACCATCGCCGGGACCTGGGGGAGCGTGACCGATCAGGGCGATCTCACCTACCTCAATCTCATCCATCTGCCCAACATCGACGGCACCGATGCCAACGATCTCACGGCCGCGGAGATCGAGGGCCGCCGCCAGGCGATCCATGCGATCGAGGCGCTGCGGCGTTTCATGCCGGGGTGCGAGCAGGCGAAGCTGCGCAACTTCGGCATGACCCTCGGGGTGCGCGACACCCGCAAGATCGATGCGCTCTACAACCTGACCGCCGCGGACGTGCGCGAGCAGGGACGCTTCGACGATGCGATCGGCATCTTTCCCGAGTTCATCGACGGCTATGGCCTCCTCATCCTGCCGACCACGGGGCGCTATTTCCACGTTCCCTATCGGGCGCTCGTGCCCAAGGGCGTCGGCAACCTGCTCGTCGCCGGCCGCTCGATCGGCGGCGACCGGATCTCACACGCGGCGGTACGCAACATGATGTGCTGTGCGGTGAGCGGGCAGGGGGCGGGCGCCGCGGCGGCGGTCTCGCTGCGCACGGGGGAGCCATTCGAAAGCCTCGACGTGCGCGCCGTCCAAGAGGAGCTCGTACGTCAGGGAGCACGCATCGGATGAGTCGCGGCGCGCGCTGGTGGGTGCTGGCGCTACTCAGCCTCGCGATCGCCGGCAGCTACTACGAGTACGACGCGATCGCGCCGATCGCCGATTTCCTGCGCGGCGATCGGGGGTTCACCCAGGCGCAGATCGGGATGCTGAACGCGGTGTTCAGCATTCCCAACATTTTTCTCGCTTTGCTCGGCGGCGTGCTGATCGATCGCTACGGGCCGGCCCGCATTGCGGCCTGGACGGCGGCGCTGTGCCTGGCGGGCGCGGCACTGACCGCGATCGGCTCACCCTATGCCGTGATGGTGACCGGCCGGCTGATATTCGGCGTCGCGGAGGAGGCGCTGTTCATCGCTCTACTCGCCGGCCTGGCGCAGTGGTTCTCGGCCGGCAGCACGGCGCTCGCGATGGCGCTGTTCTTCAGCTTCGCGCGCATCGGCTCCTATGCGGCCGACACCTCACCGGACTGGGCGCACGCGCTCTACGCTCATGGCTGGCAGCTGCCGCTGTGGCTGGCAGCGGGCGCAACGGCGGCGAGCTTTGCCGCGGCGCTGGTCTACCGCGTGGTCGACGGGCGTGCGCGTGCGTCCGGAAGGTTGCCGGCGGCAGCTTCGGCCCCGGAGCGGATCACCTGGTCCGATCTGGTGAGCTTCGATCTTTCCTACTGGTACATTCTCGCGCTCAACGTACTGTTCGCGGCCGTGTTCTTTCCCTTCCGCAGCACCTTCGCCATCGAATATTTCCAGGATGCCAAGGGCCTCACGCTGCAGCAGGCGGGTCTTGCCAACAGCTGGGTGTTCTTTGCGGCCATTTTCGCGACCCCGCTCTTCGGCTATCTCGCCGACCGGTATGGAAAGCGCTCGCTCATGATGATGATCGCGACGCTGCTGATGCCACTGGTATTTCTCATACTCGGCACCACGAACTGGAGCCTCTGGATTTCGACGGCCCTGATGGGTATCAGTTTCTCCGTGGTGCCCGCGGTGATCTGGCCGTCGACTGCCATGCTGGTCGAGCCGCGCCGGCTCGGAACCGCTTTCGGACTGATCAACCTGCTGCAGAACCTGTTTCTCGCAATGAGCAATCTTGCGGCCGGCTGGCTGGCGGACCGCGGACACGCCGGGCCCGCACATCCGTCCGGTTACAACGCCATGTTGTGGTACTTCGGCCTCGTGAGCCTGGTTGCGTTCGTTTCGGTCGCACTGCTCTGGCGGCGTGAGTCCGGTCCCTCCGGGCACGGCCTCGAGAAGATCTCGGTGCGAGCGCCGGGGGCTCAAGTCAGCCTCAACACGGGCGCGCCGCTGGCAGGGTCGGAATAGCTCTCCTGCCCGGTCTCCACATGGCCGGCGAGACGCCAGTTGTGCCGCTCGGCACTGACACTCAGATCGTACCAGTGATGGCTGGCACGCAGATCGCAGAGCCATTGCACGGTCTTTCCGGGCTCCACGGCGAGCGTATGCGTGCCTTGGCCATAGGCCTCGTCCCGCACGTGCACGGTCAATGCCCGATCGGTGACGCTGCGCAGGCCCAAGCGCATGTTGCCGCCGGGCTCTGCTCTGGCGGTCACCTCGAGCGGTGCTGCGCCGTTGCCGGATAGTTTGCGCACGAAGCCATTGGGACCGTAAACCGTCGTTGCAAGCCCCTGGCCACGTGGCAGCGGCATGAAGTCCTGCAGGCGATGTCCGGCGCCGAGTGTGTAGCGTCGAGGTAACCCTGCGCTTGCGTCCCAATAGGCGGTGCAGCAGGTACCTACGCCCGAGCGGTTGTCGAAATGCAGGTGCACCCCGTCGGATGAGGCCAGCAGGTCGAGCTCCAGTGCGTACGGGAGTGGCCGCGTGGGGCGTATGCCTGGCTCCTGCGGCAGGAGGGCGACTGCCTGGTGCTCGGGCACCCTGGGCGGCGGCAGCTTGGATTCCTGATGAACGAGATCCCAGTATCCCGAGGTGCTCGGCAGACTCACATGGCGAGCGCTTCGGGAGGCGAAATCGAATGCCGAGGTCAGGTCGCCGCACACCGCGCGTCGCCAAGGCGTGATGCTGGGCTCGTGCACGCCGAAGCGTGCCTCGAGGAAGCGGATCACCGAGGTGTGATCGAACACCTCGGAGCAGACAAAGCCGCCGCGGCTCCAGGGCGAGATGGCCAGCATGGGCACGCGCGGCCCGAGACCGTAGGGAAGCCCATCCGGTGCTTCGTCGGGTTTCGGGTGCAGGGGATTGGCGGTGTCATGTACCTCGCCTTCGGTCGAGACTGTGGAGATCCCTGGGAGTTTCGGTGTCGGCGGCTGCGGCGGCACCATGTGATCGAAGAAGCCGTCGTTCTCGTCGTAGTCGAGCAGCAGGACGGTCTTGCCCCAGGTCTCGCGATCCGCAGTCAGCGCATCGAGCACGCGAGCGATGTAGATCGCGCCGTACGCCGGCGGATAGGACGGATGCTCGGAATAGCCGGCGGGCGTCACTATCCAGGACACCTGCGGCAGCCGTCCCGCGAGAACGTCCTTCTTCAGCTGGTCCACGCCGGCAGGAATCATCGCGCGCCGATAGAGCGGCGAATCGTGCGGCGCACGCGCGAACGGCTCGAAATACGCCAGCGCGTTATCGAAGTAGTTGCCCAACATGGGCGTTTTATCGTCGTGGCCCAAGCCCTCCTGATAGATGCGCCAGGTGATGCCGGCGTGCTGCAGGCGCTCGGCATAGGTGGTCCAGGTGAAAGGCTTCACGCCGGGGGTGTAGAGCCATACGTCGTTCGCGATGAACGGGCCGCCGCCCAGGCCCTGCGGGTCGATCGATCCGGTCCAGAGCATGGAGCGGTTGGGGCAGGTGGGTCCGGCGATGGAGCAGAAGTAGTGATCGCAGATCGTGAAAGCATCGGCGAGCGCGTAGTGGAACGGCACATCCGCACGCAGGAAATAGCCCATCGTCAGGTCGGTCTTGTTGCGCGGCCAGCCGTCGCAGCGCCCGCCCGCGATCGCCCCGTGCTGCGTCGCCCAGCTGTGATCGAGGTCCTCGATGAGTTGCGCGGAAGTGCTGCGCGTATCGAGGTGGAACGGCAGGATTGCCTGCGATCCATGCATGCGCGGCTGGAACCAGACCGGCTGGCCGCCGGGCAGTTGCAGCGGGAAGCGGTCGCTGTAGCCGCGCACGCCGGGCAGGTGGCCGAAGTAATGGTCGAAGGAGCGGTTCTCCTGCATGAAGACCACGACGTGCTCGACGTCCTCGAGCGAGCCCGAGCGGCGGATGGCGGGCAACGCCGCCGCACGCAGCAGGCTATTGCGCAAAAATCCCGCGGTGGCGGCGCTCAGCCCGGCAGATTTCAGGAAGTCGCGGCGATTCATCGATACCAGCCTCCGGGATCTGTTCGGCGGCGGGCATTCTAGCGCCAGGGGAGGCGCCGCCGGAATCGGCCGGCCGACGCATCTCGGCAAGCCGATGACGCAATTCGATCAGCCGCGGCGCTGGAGCGAATCCATACTACTGCCTAAATGAGCAATCCAAGCACGGGCGAGAGGCGGCTGCCGCAGGAGGCGGCGGCGGTGATCATCGGCCAGGGAGGGATCGTCGGGGCCGCGGTCGCTCATCACCTGATCGAGCGCGGCTGGAAGGACCTCGTCGGCATCGACAAGTCCGCCGTGCCGACCGACATCGGCTCGACGGCGCACGCTTCCGATTTCTGCTACATGACGAGCCACGACAGGATGTCGGTCTTCACCACTGTCTACAGCCGCGAGTTCTACGAGGCACTGGGGCACTACAGCCGGGTGGGCGGGCTCGAGGTCGCGCGCGTCGGTGACGACGAGCGCATGCAGGAGCTGAAGCGCAAGGTGGGCTCCGCCAAGGCGTTCGGCACGCGGGCCGAGCTGATCTCCGCCGCGCGCGCCAAGGAGTACTTTCCGCTGCTCGAGAGCCAGGCCATCCAGGGCGCACTCTGGGATCCCGATGCCGGGCTGGTGGTTCCCCGCTCGCAGCGCGTTGCGGGCGTTCTGCTCGAGCGTGCGGTCGCAAGCGGACGGCTGCAGACCTTCGCCAATACGCCAGCGCTTGCCATCGATGTTCAGGACGGGCGGGTGCGCGGCGTCGAGACCCGCAAGGGCTACATCAAGACTTCGGTCGTCATTCTCACCGCCGGTATCTGGGGTCCGCTGCTCGCCACGCGCACCGGCTCGCCGCTGCCGCTCATGCCCTTCGAGCATCCGCTGCTCTTCTTCGGGCCCTTCAACGAATTCGCCGGAACCGGCAAGGAGATCGGCTACCCGCTGCTGCGCGACCAGGGCAATTCCTCGTACATGCGCGACACGGGCGATCCCACGACCGCCGAGGGCGGGCAGCTCGAGTGGGGTTACTACGAGCAGACGGAGCCGCGCCTGGTCTACCCCCGGGACATCGTCGAGCCGGGCGAGGCTCGCCTCTCGCCCTCCATGCGCGACATGGACATCGAGCAGGTGATGCACGGGTATGAGCGCGCCACGGAGCTGGTGCCGCTGCTCGGGGACCTTGGCTGGGATGCGAAGCGCTCCTTCAACGGCCTCATGTCCATCACGGCCGACGGCTCGCCGCTCGTCGGCGAGTCGCCGGAAGTTGGAGGACTGTGGTTTGCCGAGGCGGTGTGGGTCAAGGATGCCCCGGGCGTGGCCAAGGTGCTGGCGGACTGGATGACCACCGGGCGCTGCGAATGGGACACGGCGAGCATGGATATCGCCCGCTTCTATGCGGTGCAGAAGACACCCGGTTACGTGTTCGGACGCTGCTTCGAGACGGCGAAGAAGGTCTACAACCCTCCCGTGCATCCGCGCGAGCCTTATCTTACCGGCCGCGACCTGCGCCGCGGTCCGTTCTGGCCGCGGGAGAAGGAGCTCGGCGGCTACTTCATGGAAGCCGCCGGCTGGGAGCGAGCCCACGGGTATGCAGCCAACGAGCGTCTGCTCGATGCGTATGGCGATCGGGTGCCGGAGCGGCGTAACGAGTGGGATGCGCGCCACTTCTGGCGCGTCTCCAACGCCGAGCAGCTGGCGATGAGCAACAGCGTCGGCATGATCAACCTGTCGCATTTCGCCATCTACGATGTCTCGGGCGCCGATACCGAGGCGTTCCTCGAGTACCTGTCCGTCGCGAAGGTAGGCGGCGGGACGGCGCTGGGGCAGGGCGTGTACACGCACTTCCTCGATGAGGCCGGTGGCGTGCATTCGGATCTGACGATCATTCGCCTGGGCGCAGCGGAATATCGTGTCGTTTGCGGCGGCAGCACCGGACCTCGAGACCTCATGTGGATGCGGCAAATCCGCGCATCCCGCGGATTCAACGTGCAGATCGCTGACCGATCGGACGACCTGGTGACGCTGGGTCTTTGGGGCCCCAACGCACGGCGCACCCTGCAGGCGGTCGCCGATGAGCCGGAGGCGCTGGCACACGAGCGCTTCCCCTTTGCGGCGGCGCGATCGATACGCGTCCGAGGCATACCGGTCTGGGCGTTCCGAATCTCCTACGTGGGCGAGCAGGGATGGGAGCTCTACCTGTCGCCGAGCTACGGTCTGAGCCTCTGGGATCTGCTCTACGATCAGGGCGTCGTGCCGGTTGGCATAGAGACCTACGCCAACACGCGGCGAATGGAAAAGAGCCTGCGCCTGCAGAACGCCGACCTGCTCACGGAGTACAATCTCTACGAGGCCGGCCTGGCGCGAGCCAAGGTGAAGGGCGATGACTTTCACGGCAAGGCGGCCTACGTCACTCAGCGTGAGCGACCGCGTCAGACCGCGTACCTTTGTACCCTTGCGATGGAAAGCAATGCCGATGCCAGCGGCGTCGCCCGCTACCCGGTAGGCCAGTGGCCTGTCCTGGATCCAGACAGTGGCGAGGTGCTGGTCGATGGGATCGGACGGCGCTCGTCCACGACGAGCATCGCTTACGGACCTTCCGTCGGGAAGAACATCGCGCTGGCTTACCTACCCGAGAGTTACGCGCAGGAGGGGCGCGCGCTCCTCATGGAGTACTTCGGCGAGCACTATCCGCTGCGCGTCGCGGGGGTGGGACAACGGGCGCTGTACGATCCCGCCAACGAGCGGCCGAAGTCCTGATGGGGCTGGGTATGGATCCGCGGCCGGATCCGGTATTCGGGAATCATCAGTGTGGACTCTGAGTCAGCGGAGCGAGCGCGCGGGCCATCATGGCGCTTCGGCTCGGCCGCGGCAGACCTTGCCTTCAATCCTCGGAGGTCTCGTTCCACCGTCCGGCGGGTGGTGTATTGCGGACGCTCTCCTGGGTTGATCCCGTTCTGGCCACCTTGTCGGCATCCGCGATTTCCTTCTGTACACCGTCGGGCTCGTGCCAGCGCGGGGAAGTGTCCGAGGGTGGATCCGGTACGGCAGTGTTCTCATGCGCGTTCACGGGAATGTGCTTCTCGGCGGCAACACCCTTTCCGCCTCGGTCCGGCTGCTGCTCCCGGTTCTCTGCCACGGCTGCCTCCTTCGCATCGATGATGCATCGATGATGCAGCAGGGGAGCATGCATCATGCCCCGATCAGGTCAGGAGTCAGGTTGCCAGCTCGCTCGCGGCCAGCGCCAGGATCTTCGTGACGTAGGAGGCGAACGAACGCCCGGTCTCGATGCGAAATGTCTCGGGGCTGGTGCGCCAGAGCACGACTTGCGCCTTGGCGAACACGGTGCGGGTACACATGTCGACCGGAAACGACGCCTGATCGAGGTCCAGGGGGCAGCCGGTGTTGAGAGTGATCGCCGCCCGTGCGCCGCTGATCTCGAAGGCAGTCTGCGCGTGGCTGGTCTCCACGAGAGAATGCGCCATTCCGGCCAGCGCGCGTTGCAACAGCCCGGTCCATTCTCCGGCGGCATCGGCGGGTCCGATGAGCAGGCGCTCGTCCGGGCCCAGCCAGAGCGCGGCCCGGCCGTCCGCGCGCACTGCACGGCACGGGAATTCGCTGCGCTGCAAGCCGAGAGCGGCCGTCGCGGCGGCGATTGCCTCAGAGCCGCCGCGCAGCACGAGTCTCGTCGCCGGCGGCAATTGCCGAAGGACAGGGCTGGATGCGAGCGCGGGCGGCTGCCGTGTCGTGGACAGATCCACCGCAGTAGACCTGTTAACCGCAGCAGACATATCAGCCATTGAGGCGGCTCCCCTGCGGGTCGTAGAACACAGGCGAAGTCACCTGCACGGGAATGTCGCCGTTGGGCATCGCAACGTACAGGGTCTCTCCCACCCGGGAGCGGCCGCTGCTCAAGAGCGCGAGCGCAATCGAGCGGCCCAGGCTGGCGCTGTGATACGAGGAGGTGACATGGCCGATGGCGGGCTCCGGCTTCGCCTTGAGACCGGGCTCCCTCTTTGCGCTCGGCCGGGTGGCGACGATCTGCGCCCCTTCCTCCAGGACGAGTTGCGGATCGCGCGTCGCCAGCCCAACCAGCTGTTTCCTGTAGGGCGAGGCGAGAGCGGGGCGTTGCAGCGAGCGCTTGCCGACGAAGTCGGGCTTGTTCTTGCCGATGGCCCATGACAGTCCGGCGTCATCGGGCGTCACGGTGCCATCGGTGTCCTGACCGATGATGATGTAGCCCTTCTCCGCCCTGAGTAGGTGCATCGATTCTGTGCCGTAGGGAGTGATTCCATGCGCGCGGCCCGCATCGCAGACCGCCTGCCAGACCGCGGCGCCGAAATCCGCGGGCACATTGATCTCGAATCCAAGCTCGCCAGTGAAGCTGACGCGCATGAGGAGCATGGGGACGCCGCAGATCCGTCCGCGTGCCACGCTCATGTGAGGCATGCTGGCAGCTGAGATATCGAACCCCTCCACCAACCCTTCCAGAACGAGCCGCGAGCGCGGGCCCTGCACTGCGATCACGGCCCACTGCTCCGTAGTCGACGTGAGCCAAACGTCAAGATCAGACCACTCGGTCTGATGGTAATCCTCCATCAGCGCGAGCACCCCAGCGGCCCCACCCGTCGTGGTGGTGACGTGGAACCGGTCCTCCGCCAGGCGCGCGACGACACCGTCGTCGTATATGAAGCCGTCGTCCCGCAGCAGGATGCCGTAGCGGCAGCGCCCGACGGCGAGTCCGGTCCACGTGTTGACGTACATCCGGTTCATGAAGGTTGCAGCGTCCTTGCCCACCACCTCGATCTTGCCGAGCGTGGAGCCATCAAAGATTCCGCAGTGCCCGCGCACCGCGAGGCATTCGCGTGCCACCGCCGCGTGCATGCCCTCAGCTTGTCGAGGGAAGTAGCGCGCTCGCTTCCACAGGCCGACGTCCTCGAATACCGCGCCACTGCGGACGGCGCAGTCATGCATGGGAGTGGTTCGTACAGGGTCGAACAGCTCGCCGCGTGCGAAGCCGGCGAAGCTGCCAAAGCTCACGGGCGTATACGGGGGCCGGAAGGTCGTCAGCCCGACCTGCGGCATCGCCTTGTCGAGCTCCTGGGCAACGATCGCCAGCGCGTTGATGTTGGACGTCTTGCCCTGATCCGTTGCCATCCCGGTGGTGGTGTAGCGCTTGACGTGCTCGATCGAGCGGAAGCCCTCGCGGGCCGCCAGCACGAGATCCCGCGAGGTCACATCGTTCTGCCAGTCGACGAAGGCCTTGCCGGGACGTGCACCCGGGGGCTGCGGCAGCGCGCCCAGGTGACCCGCGGCAGAGCTTTCGGGGCCCGGCGCCTGGGGTATGGGAGTATCTACCGGAAAGCCGGCGTCCCGAGCGGCGGTGAGTCCCGCACGCATGCCGTCGCAGACCGCGGCGGTGAGCGAGAAGACGCCTCGGCACGCGCCCGCGGAGCCTACCCGCTCGGCGGCCTCACCCGGCAGGAAGGCACCGAGGCTCTCGTCCCACGTCAGCTTGCCTCGCGATTGCGAGAAGAGGTGAACGCTCGGAGTCAGCCCACCCGACATCAGCACCAGGTCGCAGCGAATGCGCCGGACCGGGTCGGCAGGGGCTCCGGATGGATCCAACCTCTGAATGCGGATCGCGCGCACCCGCAGCCGTCCGGAGGTACCGAGCACGGTGGCCTGCGTCTCGATGCGCAATCCGGCGCGCCGCGCCGCCTCGGGCAGCGCGCCGTCGGCAGGGCCGGAACGCACGTCGACGATCGCAGCGATCGAGACACCGGCGCTATGCAACTCGAGAGCGGTCCGGTACGCCCCATCGCATGCGGTCACCAGGACGACTCGCGACCCGGCGAGCACCCCGTAGCGGTTCAGATAGGTGCGGGCCGCCGCGGCGAGCAGGATTCCCGGCCGATCGTTGCCGGGAAAGACCAGCGGCCGCTCGATCGCGCCGGTCGCGAGCACGACTTCCTTGGCGCGCACCTGCCATTGGCGCTCCCGGGGTTGGCTGCGGTCGGGACGGTCCAGGTGGTCGCTCAGGCGCTGGTTCAGTCCGAGCAGGTTGTGCGGGAAGTAGCCGAATGCGGTCGTGCGCGTGAGCAAGGTGACCTGCGGATGAGCTGCCAGCGTCCGCACCGTGCGTGCCAGCCAGCGCGCGGCGGGCTCATCCTCGATCGCCGTCGCGGAATCCGCTGTCGATTCACAAAGCAACGATCCGCCCGGCTCGCATTGCTCATCGCAGAGGATGACGCGCGCGCCCCTTGCTGCTGCCGCAGCTGCAGCCGCGAGTCCCGCGGGGCCCGCGCCCACGACCAGCACGTCGCAATGCGCGAACCGGTTGGCGTAGGTATCCGGGTCCGCCTGCTCGGGGGCACGCCCGAGGCCCGCGGCGGCGCGGATTTTCGGCTCGTAGAGCCGTCGCCACGCGCTGCGCGGCCACATGAACGTCTTGTAGTAGAAGCCCGCCGGGATGAAGGGCGACAGCAGGCCGCTGACGGCGCCGTAATCGAGCGCCAGGCTCGGCCAGCGGTTCTGGCTGTAGGCCTGCAGGCCCTCGTAGAGCTCAACCTGGGTGGCGCGCAGGTTGGGTGTCATGCGCGCGGCGTCCCGCACCACGGTGACCAGCGCGTTCGGCTCCTCGGCGCCGGCACCCAGGATGCCCCGCGGGCGGTGGTATTTGAAGGAGCGGCCGAGCAGATGCACTCCGTTGGCGAGCAGTGCCGAGGCGAGGGTATCCCCGGCAAAGCCGGTGTAATCGCGCTCGTCGAACCTGAAACGCAGCGCGCGCCGCCGATCGATGCGGCCGCCGCTCGCCACCCGCAACGAGCCGCTCATCGCTGCGCACCGCGAGCGGGCCCGGACACTGCCGCCGGGGCCGCCTCGCCGACCCGATAGGTGGCGAGAAACCGATCGCTGGTGGTGTCGCGCAGAGCGTTGAAGAACCGGCCGCAGCCGTGGGTGTGCCGCCAGCGCTCGGCGTGCACGCCCTTGTCGTTCGCGCGCAGGTACAGGAACTCGAGCCACTGCTCATCGCTGCAGGCGGCGGGCTGGCCGGGCCGGGCGACATGCGCCTGCCCGCCGTAGATGAACTCGAGCTCCGGCCGCACGCCACAGTTAGGACATTCGATCAACAACATGGCTCGCGCTCCTTGTCAGTGCGCCACTGCTGCGGCGGCCGCCTCATCGATGAGCCGGCCCTCGCGGAAGCGCTCCATCGTGAACGGCGCGTTGATCGGGTGCGGCTGGTCGCGCGCGATCGTCCAGGCGAGGAGGTGCGCCGCTCCCGGCGTCGCCTTGAATCCGCCCGTGCCCCAGCCGCAGTTGACATACAGTCCCGGCACCGGCGTCTTGCCGATGATCGGCGAGCGATCCGGACTGACATCGACGATGCCGCCCCAGTTCCTCAGCATGCGCATCCGGCGGAAATTGGGGAACAGCTCGCAGATGGCCTCGAGGGCGTGGCTGCTGACGTGCAGCCCGCCACGCTGCGTATATGATGTATACGCGTCGGTGCCGGCGCCGATGACCAGCTCGCCCTTGTCGGATTGGCTGATGTAGGCGTGGATCGTGTTGGACATGACCACGCAGGGAAAGATGGGCTTGACCGGCTCGGAGACCAGTGCCTGCAGCGGGTAGCTCTCGAGCGGCAGCCGCACTCCGGCCATCTTGAGGACCACGCTCGAGTTGCCCGCCGCGGAAACGCCGATCTTGCGCACCTGGATGAGCCCGCGAGTCGTGTCCACGGCCTGCACCGCGCCATGGGCGTCGCGGCGGATGCTGGTGACCTCGCAGTTCTCGATGATGTCCACGCCCAGCGCGTCCGCGGCGCGCGCGTAGCCCCAGGCCACCGCATCGTGCCGCGCCGTTCCCCCGCGCCTCTGGAAGGCCGCGCCGAGGACCGGGTAACGGATGCCGTCGGTCCGCAGCAACGGACAGATGGCACGCGCCCCCTCCGGTGTCAGCCATTCGTTGTCGACTCCATTGGCGCGGTTGGCATGCACGTGGCGCTTGAACACCTGCACGTCGTGCACGGTGTGCGCGAGCATCAGGACGCCGCGCTGGGAGAACATGACGTTGTAATTGAGATCCTGCGCGAGACCCTCCCAGATCTTGAGCGCGTGGTCGTAGAGCGCGGCGCTCTCGTCCCGCAGGTAGTTGGAGCGGATGATGGTGGTGTTGCGTCCGGTATTGCCGCCGCCGATCCAGCCCTTCTCGAGGACGGCGATATTCGTCAGCCCGTGCTCCTTGGCGAGGTAGTAGGCGGCACCGAGGCCGTGTCCGCCGCCGCCGACGATGATGGCGTCATAGGAGGCCTTCGGCTGCGCTTGGCGCCACTGCGGCTGCCAGTCACGGTGACCGGACAATCCCCGTCTGAGGAGCGAAAGGCCCGAGAAGCGCTGCATCGTCTGATCCGTTGGTGCCCGGCGGCGTAGAGGTCCGCGGCAGATCATGCCGGGCACCGTCGCGCGTTACGAGCATGTGGGCGCCTGGTTCTTGAACGAATGCGACATGCCGCGTGCGCCCGCCCGCCGGCCGCCGGCCCGGGGCTTGACGGCATCCGGCTGCGATCTCATCATCCAACGGCCTTGAACGTTCGTTCAAGCATTTACCGGCCGCGCCGACGACAGCCAGCATCTTGCGGAGCGTGAATTGAATAGACGATCAGGCTTGCACCGCAATGCCCCGCCAGACAGTGCAGGCGCGCGCGAAGTGCCCGAGGAGGCGCGCCGACAGCAGCTCATCGAAGTGACGATCGACAGCCTCGCCGAGGTGGGATACGTCAGCAGCACGCTGGCGCAGATCGCGCAGCGGGCCGGTGTCTCCGCCGGGCTGGTCGCACACTACTTCGGCGACAAGGATGGCTTGCTCGAGGCCACCTTCAGAACCTTGGCGCGGCGCATCGGGCAGCGGATGAGCGAGCGGCTCAAGCTCGCGCGCACCCCGCGCGGTCGCGTGCAGGCGGTGATCGATACCAACCTGTCGCCGGAGGAATTCGACCAGCGCACGGGCACGGCGTGGCTCGCCTTCTGGGGGCAGGTGCTGCATGTCAGGGGCCTCAAGCGCGTGCAGGCGGCGTACCAGAGCCGCATGCTGTCGAATCTGCGTCATGCCTTGCGGCGGCTGTTGCCCGCAGACGAAGCGCGCAGCCTCGCCGCGATGATCGCCGCCATGATCGACGGAGTGTGGCTGCGCGCCGCGCTGTCCCGCTGGCAGGAAGCCGACAGCGAGAGTGCACGGGCGCTGCTCACCGCCTTCGTCGATAGCCGCTTGCGGCATGCGGCTGATCCTGGCGATCCGGGGGCGGCGTCCGCCAGGCCATCCGACCCGCGCGCACGGGCCGCACGGGCGGGCGCGCCGGCGCGCTTCAAGACGATCAATCCCGCGACCGGCGAGGTATTGGCCGAGATCGCGGCCGCGGGTCCCGCGGAAGTCGCGGCGGCGGTCGCCCGCGCTTCCGCGGCGCAGAAGGAATGGGCGAGCCTGCCGGGCGTGGCGCGCGGCCGCATCCTGCGGCGTGCCGCCGACATTCTGCGCGCCCGCAACGCCGAGCTGGCGCAGATCGAGACACGCGACACCGGCAAGCCCATCCAGGAGACGAGCGCGGTCGACGTGCTCTCGGGCGCCGATTGTCTCGAATACTATGGGGGGCTCGCCGCCAGCATCGCCGGCGAGCACCTGGACCTGGGTCCGCAGGCCTTCGGCTATACACGGCGCGAGCCGCTCGGCGTGGTCGCGGGCATCGGCGCCTGGAACTATCCGCTGCAGATCGCCTGTTGGAAGACCGCCCCGGCGCTCGCCTGCGGCAATGCCATGATCTTCAAGCCCGCCGAGCTCACGCCGCTCACGGCCGTGAAGCTGCGCGAGGTGCTCGCCGAGGCGGGCCTGCCGGAGGGCGTGTTCCAGGTCGTGCAGGGCATGGCTGACACCGGCCGCCTGCTCACGGCTCATCCGCAGATCCGCAAGATCTCGCTCACCGGCGAGGTCGGCACCGGCAAGGCCGTCATGGCGGATTCCGCCGCCTCGCTCAAACAGGTGACTCTGGAGCTCGGGGGCAAGTCGCCGCTCATCGTCTTCGAGGATGCCGCCATCGAGAACGCCGTCGGCGGCGCGCTGCTCGGCAATTTCTACTCCGCCGGCGAGGTCTGCTCCAACGGCACGCGCGTATTCGTCCATCGCTCCATCAAGGCTGCCTTCCTCGAGCGGTTGGTGGCGCGGGTGCAGGCCATGCGGATCGGCGACCCGCTCGATCCGGCAACCCAGGTTGGCGCACTGATCTCCGAGGATCACATGAGCAAGGTGCTGGCCTACATCGCCCGCGGCAAAGCCGAGGGCGCACGGCTGCTCACCGGCGGGCAGCGCATCACCAGCGGTGACCTCGCAAATGGCTTCTTCGTCGGGCCGACCGTCTTCGACGAGTGCCATGACGACATGGCCATCGTCCGGGAGGAGATCTTCGGCCCGGTGATGTCAGTGCTGGAGTTCGAGGACGAGGAGGAGGTGATCGCGCGCGCGAATGCAACCGAGTTCGGTCTGTCCGCCGGGGTCTTTACCCGTGACGTGACGCGCGCGCACCGGGTCATCGCCCGACTCCAGGCCGGCACCTGCTGGATCAACCATTACAACATCACGCCGGTCGAGCTGCCGTTCGGCGGCGTGAAGCTGTCCGGGCTGGGCCGCGAGAACGGCCGCGCGGCAATCGAGCACTACACTCAACTGAAGAGCGTCTACGTCGCCCTGAGCGACGTCGAGGCGCCGTACTGAGCATGACCCAGGAAAATTTCGACTATGTGATCGTGGGGGCGGGCTCCGCGGGTTGCGTGCTGGCGGACCGTCTGACCGAGAGCGGCGAGCACTCCGTGCTCCTGCTGGAATACGGCGGCTCGGATCGCTCGGTCCTCATCCAGATGCCGGCGGCGCTGTCGTATCCGATGAACATGCCGAGGTACAACTGGTTTTTCCACACCGAGCCGGAGCCCCATCTCGGCGGGAGGAGCCTGCATACGCCGCGCGGCAAGGTGCTGGGCGGATCCTCCTCGATCAACGGCCTGGTCTATGTCAGGGGCAATCCGCTCGACTTCGAGCGCTGGGCTTCGGAGGGCGCGAGCGGGTGGGCCTATCGGGAGGTGTTGCCTTATTTCAAACGGGCGGAGCGGCGCGACGGCGGCGGTGACGAGTACCGCGGCGGCGAGGGGAAGCTGCGCACCCGCTACGGTCCGCTCGACAATCCCCTGAACCAGGTGTGGCTCGAGGCCGGCGCGCAGGCGGGCTACCCGCTCACCCGCGACATGAATGGATTCCAGCAGGAGGGCTTTGGCCGCATGGACATGACGGTGGGCGGCGGCCGCCGCTCGAGCGCGGCCAATGCGTACCTGCGGCCGGCGATGCGGCGGCGCAACCTCACCGTGCGCACACACTCGCTTGCGACACGGGTGCTCTTCGAAGGCCGCCGTGCGAGCGGCGTGGCCTATCGGCGCGGCAATCAGCAGCACATCGCCACGGCGCGCCGCGAGGTCATCGTGAGCGCCGGCCCCATCCAATCGCCGAAGCTCCTGAAGCTCTCGGGTGTCGGGCCCGCGCAGGAACTCGCGGCGCATGGCATTGCGGTGGTGCACGAGCTGCCGGGCGTCGGCGAGAACCTGCAGGACCACCTGGAGTTCTACTTCCAGATGGCGTGTACGCAACCCATCACGCTCTACTCGCACACGAGCGCGTTTCGCAAGGCCCTGATCGGTGCCCGTTGGCTGCTTGCCAAGGATGGGCTGGGTGCCAGCAACCATTTCGAGACGGGCGGCTTCATCCGCAGCCGCGCCGGCGTTCGCTACCCGAACATCCAATATCATTTCCTGCCCATGGCCGTGAGCTACGACGGCTCCTCACTGGCGCAGGAGCACGGGTTCCAGGCCCACGTGGGACCGATGCGCTCGCAGAGCAGAGGTTGGGTGCGGCTCGCTTCGCCCGAGCCGCTCGAGAAGCCCAAGGTATTCTTCAACTACCTGTCGCAGCCGCAGGACTGGGAGGAAATGCGCGCCTGCGTGCGCCTCACCCGCGAGGTCTTCGCCCAGGCCGCCTTCGCGCCTTACCGGGGCCGGGAGATCCAGCCGGGCGCCGCCGTACAAAGCGATGAGCAGATCGATGACTTCGTTCGCCGTCGCGTCGAGAGTGCGTACCATCCTTCCTGCTCGTGCCGGATGGGGAGCCGGGACGACCGGCGGGCCGTGGTCGACGCCGAGACGCGGGTGATCGGTCTGGAGGGATTGCGGGTGGTCGACTCCTCGATCATGCCTTCGATCACCACCGGCAATCTCAACGCGCCCACCATCATGCTCGCGGAGAAGGCAGCCGACCACATCCGCGGCAGGGCGCCGCTCCCACCCGAGGATGCGCCGTTCTACGTCGCCCCGAACTGGGAAACCTTGCAGCGATAGCCTGATAGAAGGCCGGAGCGGCTCACAAAATCTTCCTGGCCGGGACGCCGCAAGTACGTCCCTGTAGGCTTGCGCCTCGGCTCCTGCCTCGGAGCACCCGGCCAGGAACATTTTGCGATCCGCTCCTACTTGCGATACAGGTCTACGGCATCGCCGAGAGCCGCGCGCAGCGGCCCGAGCCAGCGCTCGTAATGCCGCCACTGCTCGAGCCCCTCGCGATAGATCGGCTGGCGCACCTGCTCGGAGCTCGCCGTCCGCACGCTGCGTACGGTCCGATGAAAGTCAAGGCATGCCGGCTCGAGTCCGAGCCTGCAATGCGCGAGCAGCCGCCGCACGCTGCCCTCCAGGTCATTCACCACATCCTCGTAGTGCACTCGCAGGACCCTGCCGGGCAGCACGCTGTTCCAATGCCTCATCAGCTGCAGGTAGGCGCGGTAATACCTGGCAAT
Organism: Steroidobacteraceae bacterium; assembly: GCA_036000265.1. Classification (GTDB taxonomy): domain Bacteria; phylum Pseudomonadota; class Gammaproteobacteria; order Steroidobacterales; family Steroidobacteraceae; genus 13-2-20CM-66-19. The sequence continues at coordinate 17,137 of DASYGA010000122.1, forward strand.
GTCCTCGAGGCCGTAGGTGAACGCCTGTCCCTGCGCAAACAGCTGCTTGAAGTTGCTGAAGCAGCAGGCCATCGGCTCCCGCCGCACATCGACGATCGTGGCGTTGGGCAGCATCAGGTGGATGAGCCCGATGTGCCGGAAGTTGTTCGGCATCTTGTCGATGAAGATCGGCCGTTCGGTCGTGCGATAACCGCGAGTGTCGCGCAGGTACCGCTCGCCGAGCTGGTAGAAGTCGTCCGCCGTCATTCGCTCCAGCACCTGCGGATAGGCCGGAGAATCGGCACCCGCCTCCCGGCCCTGCAGTCCCGCGACGATGCGAGGTACGTCGGCAAGCTCCTGCGTGCCTTCGACGGAGGAGTGGGACGCCAGGATCTGCTCGATGAGTGTCGAGCCGGAACGGGGTAGGCCGACGATGAAGATCGGCGCCGACGCGGGCGAGCCAGACTGCGCATGCCGGGCGAAGAGGGCCGGGGTACACACCTCTTTCAAGGAGCGTACGCTCGCCTCCATGGCTTCGGCGCGGTAACTGCCCGAGGCGCGCACGAGCGCGTTGCCGCGGCTGTAGTGCGCGAAGGACCGCTCGTATTCGCTGCGATCCTCCAGCGCCTTGCCGAGCGCGAAACACAGGTGATGACGGTCGACGGGCGAGGTCGCAGGGTCCGCCTCCGCGGCACGCATGCGGTCCAATTCCTCGTCCGTGAAGCGATAGGTCTTGAGATTGGCCAGGCTCCAGTAAGCCTCGCCATAGCCCGGGCGGGTGCGCAGCGCGCTCCGGTACTCGATGACCGCGGCCTCGGCGGCGCCCATCGTCTTCAGCGAATGCGCGATCGACAGGTGCAGCTCCGCAGGTTGCGCGGCGCCCGCCAGCAGATCCTGGTAGCTCTCCAGCGCCGCCTGGTGCCGCCCGAGGCCGACGAGCGTCAGCGCGTAGAACGTGCGGTAATTGCGGTTGGCCGGCTCGGCCCGCAGCAGCAGCTCGATCTCGCTGTGCGCCGCGGGGTAGAGGTGCCGCTTCGCCAGGACCTGCGCATACTCGAAGCGGGCCAGATGGTAATCCGGCGCCAGCGCGAGGACTCTCTGCAGCAGCACCTGCGCATCGTCGAGCACTTCGCGCTCCATGCCGATGCGCGCCAGCAGACGCATCGCCTCGATGTCATCGGCGTGCGTGCGCAGGAATGCACGGATGAGCTGCTCGGCCGCCGCGACCTCGCCATCGCAGAACAAAGCGGTCGCCGCGATCACCTCGGCGGGCAGATTTCCGAGCGTGGCGACGTGCTCGGCCGCCTGCGCCGCGGGCTTCACCTGGCCGGTCATCAGGTAAAGGCTCTCGAGCATGCGCCAGCTCGCCGGCAGCGCCGGGTTGATGTTGACCGCGAGCAGAAAGGACTGGATCGCCTGCGGAGCCTGCCGCAGCGCAACGTGGCAGTGCCCGCGCTCCTGGTGCAGGCCGCTGAAGCGCGGATGGAGTCCCTCGAGCTTCCCCAGCGTCGCGAGCGCCCCGGCAACGTCGTAGCTCAGCCGCTGGGCGACGGCGCGCAAATAGAGGACATCCCGATTCTCCGGGAAGCGGGCAAGCAACGCCGCGCAAGCCTGCAACGCCGCCGCGGGCCGCCGCAGCTTCAGCAGGCCGCGTACACGCTGAACTTCGTCCTCGACTTCATGCTCGACCAAGGATCACCGCCCGCACCGTCGCCCGCAGCGCCGGCGCGCAACCGCAGCCTGGCCGGCCTAGTCGAAATTGTAGCCGAACGAGACTCCGATCACCCGCGGCCGCAGCGGCGTCTCCTCGACGATGAACTGGTCGGTGCTGGTGAAGGTGCTGACGTTGGAATTGGTGAGGTTCTCGCCATGCAGGTCGGCATGCCAGCTGCCCTTGGAGACGCCGATCGACGCATCCACCGTGGAGTAGGCAGGATTCTCGAAGCGGCCGCGGGAGGTGGTGATCGCTCCGCCGATGCCGATCTCCGGGTTGGCGCCGGCCTGCGAGAACGAGTGCGCGGTGTGCCTGATGCCGAGCTGGACGTACGGGATGTAATCACCCATCACCCAGTCGTAACGGGCGCGCAGGCTGAACTGCATGGGCGGTGAGTTGGCGCTCGGGGCGCCGATCGGCCCGAAGGGGTTGCCCACCGCCGTGCAGATGCCGGCGCTGCAGACCTGGGCAATCGGCTTGCCGTAGCCGGCGCTCGCGGGATTGTTGTCGATGAGGGCGGGGGAGTTGGTCTGGCTGCTCTTGTTCCAATCGGCGGCGCCCTGCACGGTGAGGCCCTTCATGACCCGCGCCACGAACGAGGTCTCGATGCCCTTGATCAGGAAGTTCTGGCCGTTGGTGTCGTAGAAGATGTTGCCGACCACCCCGGGGTTGAAGAACTCGACCTGGACATTGCTCCATTTGTCGTAGTACACCGCGCCGTTCCACTGCAGACGATTCTCGAAGAACTGCGTCTTCCAGCCGATCTCGTTGTTCGTCAGATTATCCGAGGAGTACGACCTCGGGACCAGGTACTGCGCATTGCCGTCGGGGCCGATGCCGTGAGCCGCGCCGCCGTTCTGGTTGAAGCCGCCCGGACGGAAGCCCTGGGAGAACGTGTAGTACACCATCAGGTCCGGCCGCAGGTGCCAGGTGAGGTTTGCACGCACCCTGTTGCCGTCCTCGGTGTCGGAAAGACCTTTCGCGTTCAGGTCGGTGCTGTACGCGGGCGAGTGGCAGCCGCCGGGCGGCGTTCCTGCCTCGAAGCAGCCGAAGCTCGCCAGGACGCTGCCCGCCTGGGAATTGAGGAAGCGGAAATGTCGCAGGCCGCCTGTCAGGGTCAGTGAGTGCGGCAGCAGATCGTAGCTGACGGAGAAGTATTCGGCGAGCTGGCGCGTCTGACGCAGCTGATCCTGGTAGAAGGAGGTGGTATCGTTCTGCAGTCCCGGATTCTGCACGCTCGTCCCCGGGAAGGTGCCGACATCGGACAGGCAGCCGGTATTTCCCGGTGTGCCCGGCGCGCCGTCCGCCGTGCAGTTGGGAATGCTCTTGTAATGCCAGCCGGTCTGGTCGTAGAGCGCGTTATTCTCGTAATAGAGGCCGGCAATCGCGCGCAGGCGCCAGCTGTCCGGCGTGCTGAGGCGTACCTCGTGCTGCTGGTGCACATTGCGCTCCACCGAGCGCCAGATGGAGCTCGGGGAGAAGCAGGTCGGCGTCAAGGCATTCGCGGCGGAATTCGGCCCGTAGCACTGGTAGTAATCCGCGTACACCCCGCGCGCGTAGTTGGTGTAGTCGCCCACCTGCTCGACATTCCGGTCGAGGTAGCCGCCGGTGTAGACCAGATCGAGCTGGCTGATCTTGCCATGCACCGTCCAGGCGGTATTCTCGAACCTGTCTTTGTCGAATGCCTTGTTGAACAGCGTCACCTCGAGGGGTGACAACGCCGTGCCATCGGAAGCGTTCGGCTGCTGGTAGAAGACGCCCTGGGAGCTCAGATCCTGGTAGGACTGCGTGATCAGCAGGTCCCAATCGTCATTGAACTTGTAGAGCGCCTCGGCGCGCGCGCCCTGGTACTCCACCGGGTTGATCGCCCGTGCGGCGAGCTGATAGTTGTTGACCGAGGGGCTGCCCGGCGGAACGCAGTAGCCGCCGTTGGGCTGGCCATCGGGGCACTGGCCATTGACCGCGGCGTAGCCCGCGTAATGGATGCCGATATCGGTATTCTTGCGGGCGAAAGTGGCCGGGACGTTGTCGATGTAGCCGCCGCGGCGCGCATCGTAGATCACCGCCCGCACTGCCATGTGGCCGGCGATCACGGGCAGGTTCAATACCGCCGTCACGTCGGAATTATCGTCGCCGTGGGCGGTCGTGCCGTAGCCCGCCTCGACGTCCCCGGAGGTGACATCGAGCTGCGGCTTGTTGGTGATGTAGCGGACCACGCCCGCTTCGGCGCCGGCGCCGAAGAGCGTTCCCTGCGGACCCTCCAGCACTTCGATGCGTTGCAGATCGGCGGCGTAGACGTCCAGGTTGCGATTCGGCAGCTGCACGGACTGGGCGTCCAGGTACACGGCGACGTTCGGCCAGAGGCCGGTCGAGCCGCTGCCCTGGCTCGCCTGCGACCCCGCGCTGACACCGCGCATGAAGATCTCGTTCTGTCCGGGGCCATTGTTCGCCGCCGTGACGTTCGGCAGGTACTTCACGTAATCGTCGAACGTCTGGATGTTGAGTTGGCGCAGAGCCTGCGAGGTGAGCGCCTGCATCGAGATGGGCACGTCCTGGATGTTCTCGGAGCGCCGCTGCGCCGTGACCACGATCGTGGCGAGCTCATCGGCACCGCCTGAGGGCGCCGTGGAGCTCGCGCTGCTGGCGGCGCTGGCGACCCCGCTGCCCGCCGCTGCATCACTCGGCGGCGGCGGCGGGTCGGCGGCGGGCTGCGCGGCGAACGCGCGGAAGGCGGCGCCGGCCAGGATCGCTGCGACGGCGTAAGGAACACTCGATTTCATGACGACCCTCGTGCTGTCCTTTGATTAGAGCCGACCACCCCGGCCCGGGATTGAACGGAAGCGCCATCATCGTGTGATGCAGCCGCCGCCACTCAGCCAAACACCCGTGAGCGGGCCGCATCGGCGCTCGCCACGCGACTCGGCTGCACGCGGTGCGTGGACGGGGAGATCCCGTAGGCATCCTTGAACTGCCGCGAGAAGTGGGCGCAGTCGGCGAATCCGGTCTCGATGGCGATATCCGTCATCGAGCGGTCCGTATTCTGGATCAGCCAGCTGGCATAGCGCATGCGCAACTGCCGGTAGAGGCACGCCGGGCCGACACCGACATTCTCGCGGCACAGCCGCTCGAGCTGCCGGGTCGAGACGCCGAGCTCTTCGGCGATGGCGACAATCGAAATCGGCCGTGTCAGGTTCTGCTCCATCAGCAGCAACGCCCGGCGCACGCGCGGCTCGCTGATGCCTTGCGAGAGGGGCGGGTGCGGCTGTGCGTCGCTCCCCTGGCGTGGCCGGTCGAAGAGGAGAACCTGCGTCGCCTTCTGCGCCTGGGCCCGCCCGAGGTGCTGCTCGATCAGATGAGTCGCGAGCGCGGCGCTGCCGGCGCCGCCGGCGCAGGTGATGCGCGGGCCATCGGTGAGAAACAACCGGTCGGCAATGACCTCGTGACCCGGGAACGCCTCGCGAAAGTCCTGATAGTGATACCAGCTGACACAAGAGCGCCTGCCTTCCATCAACCCGGCGCGGCAGAGGACGAAACTGCCGGTGCAGATGCCGATGAGCGGGGTGCGGCTGGCGCCGACCTCGCGCAGGTAGCGGATGGTTGCCTCGTCGATCTGCGGCCCCGCATGCAGGATGCCGCCGACCACCACGACATAGTCGACGGAGGCGGGCGCGAGCAGGGCGCTGGTGGGTTGCAGCGTCACACCGCAGCTCGCGCGCACCGGCTCGCGCCGACAGGACATGATCGACCACTGCACGTGCACCGGGCGGCTGCGATCGCCTTCGTCGGCGGCCAGGCGCAGGTGATCGATGAAGACCGCGAACGCCGAGAGCGTGAAATGCTCGGCCAGAATGATGCCGACCCGCAGCGGCGGGCGCGCAGGGCGCTCGGGCGGTGAAAGTTTCTGCGACCCCAAGGAGTGCGACATTGAACAGTCACTCAACGGACTGACGCTACTCTTCCGGCATGTTCCGCCAAGCGATGGCGGGATGCAAGGTCGAGTTCAAGCGCTCAATAAAAATCGTTATAAAACAACATGATGCATACTTTTCAAAAGCCGGCTTGCACGCCGCTTCGCGCTGCCGAGCATTGAACGGTCATTTAGAGGGAGGCGGCCGGCGCTCCTGGCTGGGCGGATGGCCGAAGCTCGCCCGATACGATTTGCTGAAATGGGCAGGAGAGCGAAAGCCGCAGGCCACGGCGATGCTCGTGATCGCCATGGGGGTCTGCTGCAGCAGCTCGCGCCCGCGGCGCAGGCGCAGAGTGACGTAGTACTGGGCGGGGGTCAGACCCAGATTGCGGTGGAAAAGCCGCTGCAGCTGGCGCTGCGAGACGTCCGTCATGCGCGCGAGCTCCTCGAGGGTCAAGGGCTCCTCGATGTTGGCCTCCATGAGCGCCGCGGCCTGGGTGATCGAGGGATTGCAGCCGCCGAGACGCGCGGCGATCGGAATGCGCTGCCGATCCTTGCTGTCGCGGATGCGCTCCACGATGAACTGCTCGGAGATGCCCGCGGCCAGCGTCCGGCCGATGCGGGGGGTGATCAGATGCAGGATCAGGTCGAGAGGGGCGATCCCGCCGGTGCAGGTGCAGCGGTCGCGATCGACCACGAACAGATCGGGAGTGAAGACGATCCGCGGGAACGTCTCGCGCAGGCCCCAGAGGTTCTCCCAGTGGATGGCGCAGCGATGGCCATCGAGGAGTCCGGCTCTGGCCAGCGCGTAGGCGCCCGTGCACAGGCCCCCGAGAATAATCCGCTCGCGAGCGAGGCGGCGCAGCAGCTGGATCAGGCGCTCATCGACCGCGTGCGGCACGTCGATGCCGCCGCACACGAACAGGATATCGAGCCCTCGCGCGTCCTCGATCCGCAGGGTCGGAGCCACCGCGAGGCCGTTGCTCGCCTCTTCCGGCTGGCCGTCCAGGGAGTACACCGACCAGCTGTAGATGGTTTCCCGGGCGAGGTAGTTCGCCATGCGCAGCGGCTCGATCGCGTTGGTGAAGGCGATCATCGAGAAGTGGCGCAGGGTGAGGAACCCGAAGCGCGTGAGCGGTGCGGTCATTCGCAGCCGATGACAGCATCAATTGACCCGGCGATCAAGAGCGCCATGTCGCCCTCAGTCACGGATCGCGACGATTCGATGCTGGCCCGCGCCACCGCCGCCGGGTAGGATCGGCCGATGATCGAGAACGAGGCCAGCGCAGCGACCGATAGCGGCATGGAGCACTTCGGCTACAGGGAATCCCTGGCCCGCAGCATCGGGGGATTCGGCAGCTTCGCCGCCGGCGTCAGTTACATCTCCATACTCACCGGCACCTTCCAGCTCTTCTACTTCGGTTTCGGCACCGCCGGACCTGCGTACCTCTGGTCCTGGCCGATGGTGCTCCTCGGCCAGCTCGCCGTCGCGCTGTGCTTCATGGAGCTCGCCGCCAAATACCCGATTGCCGGGTCGGTCTACAACTGGTCGAAGATCCTCGGCAGCCGGCTCGTAGGCTGGTCCTCGGGCTGGCTGATGCTCACCGCCTCGATCGTCACCCTTGCCGCCGTGGTACTGGCGTTGCAAATGAACCTGCCGCGGCTCTGGAGCGGCTTTCAGATCGTCGGCGACGGCAACGGCACCTACGATTTTGCAACCAACGCGGTGATCCTCGGCACCGTGTTGATCGTGTTCACCACCGTCGTCAACGCCCTGGGCGTGCGGCTGATGGCCATGATCAACAGCGCGGGCGTTTTCATCGAGCTGATCGCCGCCTGTCTCATCGCGCTTTTCCTCGCGATCCACATCAAGCGTGGTCCCGAAGTGTTCTTCTCCGCCCACGGCTACGGCGCCGGCAAGAGCGGCGGCTACCTGAGCGCTTTCCTGGTGGCATCGCTCGCTTCCGGGTACGTCATGTACGGCTTCGACACCGCGAGCTCGCTCGGCGAGGAGACATTGGAGCCGCGGCGCACCGCTCCCCGCGCCATCCTGCGCGCGATCCTGGCCTCGTTCGTCATCGGCGGGGCGATCCTGGTGTTTGCCATCATGGCGGCGCCCAACCTGACCGATCCGAGGATCGGCACCAGCAGCGGCGGCCTGCAATACATCGTCGAGCAGGTCATGTGGGGCCCGCTGGGCAGGATCTTCCTGGTCTGCATCGTGGTCGCCGTGACGGTGTGCTCGCTGGCGGTGCACACGGCCGCCATTCGACTCACCTTCGCGATGGCGCGCGACAACGCGCTGCCGTTCGGCGAGAGGCTGGCGCGGGTGAATTCGCTGACCCAGACACCCATCATTCCGGCGGTCCTGATCGGAGTGATCGCCGAGCTGATCCTGGTCCTCAATATCGGACAGCCAAAGATCTTCACGGTGCTCACCTCGATCGCCGTCATCATGATCTACCTGGCGTATCTTCTGGTGACGGTACCGATGCTGCGCCGGCGCCTCGCCGGGCAGTGGCCCCCCGCGGATCTGGCGCGTGGCGGCTACTTCCACATGGGTCGGTGGGGAATGTCCGTGAACATCGTCGCGGTGGTGTGGGGCGCGGGGATGGCGCTCAACCTGGCCTGGCCGCGCGAGGCCGTCTATGGCACCCCCTGGTACAACACCTGGGGCGCCTTCGTCTACATCGCCATCATCCTGGGAGCGGGCCTGTGGTGGTACGCCGCCAAGGGCCGCCGTCACATCGGTACGCTGGCATCACACACGCTGTCGGCGCCGCAGGAGCAGGTACACCGCGAAAGCCACGGCGATGGAGATCGCGCTCGCCCAGAACTGGCTGGCCATGTCCTTGTCGAGGGCCATCGCGACCAGCACTAGGACCATGGCCGCGATCGCCGCGTAGCTGGTCCAGGGAAACAGCCATACCCGCAGCTCCGGCGGCCCCTGGCCGGCGCGCTCGCGCGCCAACCGCAGCCTCACCTGGGCGGCGCAGGTCACCCCGTAGATCACCACGATCAGCGCGCCGGATGCATTCACCAGAAAGGCGAAAACGCCCGTGGGCGCGAGGTCGTGCGCCAGGATGCCGACGAACCCGGCGACGCTGCCGATGAGCACCGAGCGTGCGGGTACGCGCCGCGAGTTGAGCTTCACCAGTGCGCGTGGCGCATCGCCGTGTGCCGCCAGCACGAAAAGAACGCGTGAGACGACGTAGAACGAGGAATTGAGGCAGGACAGCACCGCTGTCAGGATGATGCCGGTCATGATCGGCGCCGCGTACGGCACCTTGATCGAGTCGAGCG
>DASYGA010000137.1:0-8590 GCA_036000265.1 Steroidobacteraceae bacterium
GTGGTGGTCTCGATGCCGAGCGCCGGCTCGTGTTCGGGGTGGCCCGCCGCGGGGCTGCCGAGCTGGCGGAAATCCCTGATCTCCTCCAGCGAGAGCGGATATCCAGTGAGGTACAGGAGCGAGTAGAGCAGCATCGAGCCGTGCCCGTTCGAGAGCACGAAGCGGTCGCGATCGGGCCACCGCGGGTTGCCCGGGTTGTGCTTGAGGAAATCGCACCAGAGCACCTGGGCGATGTCCGCCATGCCCATGGGCATCCCCGGGTGCCCGGAATTGGCGCGCTGCACGGCGTCCATCGAGAGTGCGCGGATGCAGTTGGCGAGATGGCGTCGCGTCATACAGCCCCTTTCGTGCGGAACCGTGAGATCCGCCTGTGTAACCAAGTGCCCCAGGAAGCGGCCCGCATTGTCCATGGGACATCGCCCATGCTCAATCGCACCGCGCAGCGCAGGTCCGATTCCGGTGCGGCGGTGCGCCGCATACGCAGCATGCCTGCCTCTCCACGGCGCAGCCGCATCCCGGCCGTGAGCAGCGCGGTCGCCGTATGAACCATCGCCGCATCCAGCGGCGGAGAAATGCCGCGCGTCGCCGCCGCCCGACAGCAGCTTATGTTCGGTTGGCGAACGTCACATTTTTGCCGTGGCAATCGGTGTACTGGCGCAGATTTCAGACATATCCGGGGTGGCGCGCGACCCAGTTCACTGCAGGGCATCGGCGCTCTGCTACGCTTTCACAATGGCAATGAGTGTCGTGCGACTGACTCACATCACGGACCCGCATCTCTACGGCGGCGAGGGCGAGCTGCTGCGCGGCATCGCGACGCTGCCGTCGCTCGAGGCTACGCTCGCCAGCGCGCAGCGGCGTGACTGGCCGCCCGATGCGCTGCTGGCGACGGGCGACCTCGTTCAGGACGATGCGGCGGGATACCCGCATTTCCGCCGCCTGCTTGGCGCGCTCGGCGTGCCGGTGCTCTGTGTGCCCGGCAATCACGACGAGCCGGAAGCGATGCGGCGGGAGCTCGATCGCCCACCGTTCGTGATCGGTGGCGCCGTCGATCTCGGCCTCTGGCGCATCGTGTTGCTCGACAGCACCATTCCGGGGTCGGCTGCCGGACGCCTCAGCCAGGAGAGCCTGGCGGCGCTGCAGTCGGCGCTCGCCGCCGCGCCGCAGCGGCATGTGCTCGTCTGTCTGCACCATCACCCCGTGCCCATGTCCAGCCGTTGGCTCGATCGCGTCGGCTTGCAGAATGCCGGCGAATTCCTCGACATCATCGACCGGCACGCCAATGTGCGCGGTCTGGTGTGGGGCCATGTACATCAGCGTTATGACGCGCTGCGCAATGGCGTGCGGCTGCTCGCCACGCCCTCCACCTGCGCGCAGTTCCTGCCTCGCGCGGAGCAATTCGCCGTCGATCGCATGCCACCGGCCTACCGCACGCTCGAGCTCAAGGCCGACGGCTCGATCACGACCGAGGTCGTCTGGGTCGAAAGCGGCGCCGGCGGCGGCTCGAAGTCGGCCTGGGCCGCAGCCTGACCCGCACTTTCGCCGCCGGACCTGTCAGGCCAACAGCATCTCGCGCCAGCGCTGCGCGACCGTCGAGAGGCAAAACCGCGGATCCGGGCCCGTCACCGGCCGTGCTCCCGCGCGCCAGGACCTGATGCGCTCGATATAGGCGTCGAACAACCCGAGTTGGGCGGCCAGGCGCGCCGGCCCGCGGCGCCATCCTGTCGGGCACGCGCCCAGGAGCCGTTCGTAAGCACGCTTGGCGGCAGTCACCGGCAGCACCTGGGCCGGGTCCCCAAGGACCTCCAATGCGGCGCCGCAATCGTGGGTGAGAACCGGCGTCCCGAGCGCTTTCGATTCGGCGAGCACCAGGCCGAACGTTTCCGGAATGACGAAGTTCGGAAAAAAGGTGCACAGTGCCGTGCGCACCTCCGCATGAATGCGCTGCTGCGGCTGCGGGCCGAGGAATTCGACGCCGGCGATACGGGCGCCCGCGCTGGCCTTGTAGCCCGGATTACCGACGATAAGGCGCATGTCGGGAAGCGACCGCCGCACGGCGCGAAAGGCGTCCAGCGTGAACTTCAGCCCTTTGTTGGGAGATGACAGGAACACGAGCTTGCGCTCATCGATCGGCGAGCCATCCGGCCGCAAACCATCGTCCACCGGGTTGTAGATGGTGCAGGCGGAGACGCGGTCCTCGACCCCCATCCACCTCAGGGCTTCCTCGACGGCATGCCGCTGCGTGTCTGAAACGCAGATCACCCCGACGGCAAGCTCGCGCAGAATGGCCGCATCGGCGGCCATTCTCCTGGCGCGCTTCGAGCGCGGCCTCACCCGATCGTGCAGCCAGAGGTGGATGCGGGCGTTGGGATAGAGCTCCCGCACGACCGGCAGCGCCCGCGAGTCGCGGTTGACGATCACCTGACCGACGGCGGGATCACGCCGGGGGGGCAGATAGCGGCCGCTTGCAGCGGTGCGGTTGTGCTGCGCAACGAGCGCGCCCAACGCATCGGCAACACGCACGACGGTCGCCTCCGTGCCGCCCATTGCCCGGCACCGCAGAGTCTCGGTGTCGTATGGCTGCTCGCAGGCGGGATCGAAGAAGAGAATTGCGCTCATCGCGGCCATCATTGCGCATCGGGCAAGACTCCGCCAATGGCGCCGCCAGGACGCTGCATGCCCCGCCCCGCAGCCTGTCGCGAGCCCCGGGCCTCGGCACATCGACGGGATGGCCGGAGTCATTCGCGATCCGGCGTCGGCTCAGCTACCGGCCAGAGGGAAATTGCCCCGGGGGAGATTGGGCGTCCGGGGCGCCCGGGTAGTGTATACCCCGCCCAGGAGCTCACGACGAGCATTTGATCGGAGCGCACGAGCGTGCCTTCGCTCGGCCGCCTGCCGGCGCCACGAATCGGTGGATGATCGCGACGTGCGCCAGGGTGTACAAAGTCGTTGATCTTTGGTGTGTTGCTGGCTAACTTGCCCAGCCTCCGTGAGCCAGAGCACCAGCGACAAATGATCCGCCACTCCCTGATGCGGGGGATAGCCCTCTTGACCGCCGTGGCGTTGTGCCGGACCGTGTCTGCGCGCGGCGTCAGCCCTTATCTGCCGCTGAACCTCGATCCTGACGTGGAGAACGCTGTCGAGAGGGTGCTGATCCTCGGCGATGAGCCGGTGATGGTCCGACCGATCCCCGCGGCCCTGGTGCTGGATGCACTGCCCAAGGCGTGCCGGGTCGACCGGCCGCTTTGCCGGCGCGTACGCCATTACCTCGAGCGCTACATGCACACGGCGGGGGTGGAATTTACCAGTGTTTCGGCCGCAGCGACTTCGGGCCGGTCCGATATCACGCTGCCGAACCAGCACGGCGAGAAGGCGCAGAGTCCCTACGAGGTCGCGGGCGCCGCATACCTGCAGCCGAACTCCTACGTGCTGCTGAACGTCGGCGGCGTGGCGTACCAGGGCCGTGCGACGCCCACGGGAACGATGCTCAGCCTGGGCTTCGATTGGGCGCAGCTCGATATCGGCTGGCGCGATCATTGGTGGTCGCCCATGACGGACAGCTCGATGCTGATCAGCACGGAGGCGCCCACCATGCCGTCGATCACGCTCTCCAACTACCGGCCGCTGACCCGGCTGGGGTTGCAGTATGAGATGTTCATCGCGCGCATGTCGGAGTCGAGCCGTATCCAGCTCACCACCGGTGCGCTCACTCGCGGCTCTCCGAAGATGGGCGGCTTGAGAGTCGGCATCGAGCCGGTGAGCGGCTGGGCGCTGTCGGCGCAGCGGCTGCTGATCTGGGGCGGCGGGGCCGCAGGCGGGGAATCGCTCAGCGACATCTTGCAGGCGTTCCTCGATCCGAACAAAGCGCAGCACCAGGGCTTCAACGCCGGCACCCACGTCGTCGGCAAACAGGAGGCCTCGGTCACCAGCCGGCTCATTTTTCCCGGGCCTCATCCTTTCTCGGTGTACTTCGAGTACGGGGGCAACGACACCGTCAGGGGCAGGAACTATCTGTTCGGCAAGCCTGACATCTCGGCGGGAATCGAGTTCCCGCGCCTCGGACCCTTCGATCTGACATACGAGGTCTCCTCGTGGTCGCCGACCTGGTACGTGCATAGCGCCAGCAACGTCCAGACCGGTTATCTCGACGGCATCGTCAACTACGGCGACAGCATCGGCCACTGGTTCGGTGACCAGCGTGTACTCGCCACCCCCGCGACGCTGGCGGACTATGTCGGCGGGCAGAGCAACATGGTGAGGATCGGCTGGACGCCGTCGTTCGGCGGCTATCTGCAGCTGCAGTTGCGCGCTCTGGCCAACGAAGCCCAGACGGTCTATGCGTCCTATCCGTACAACAACGAGTACCTGGGCTCGTTGAGCTACTCGTATCCGTGGCAGGGCTATGACATCGGGGCCGAGGTCGCCGGAGGTCGCGACGTGTTCGGCACGCACTATCTGCGGCTCGAGGGCTACCTGCGCGATGGCGGAGCTCTCCTCCGTGGCGGTGACTCGGGCAGTGCCGCCTTCGCCGGAAAGCGTCCCGCAGGCGATGCGCTGTTCGTCGAGACGGGGGTCAATTACTACCGTGTTCTGGTCTATCGGCCGCCGGTCACCAGTGACTACGCACCCATCCGTTACTACACGCCCTGGGCCGGCTCACCTCATCTGGCAATCGGCGCCCGGCGGCGAGTCTCGGCGCATCAGGACATCGGTGCGGCACTCGACGCGGACTCGATCAGTGGCCGTCTGCTGCTCGGAGTGCGTATGGTCGATTACCGATACCGCTTCGGCTGGCCGCTGGCGTTCCATGCATTCGTCGGCGGGGCACGCTATTCGCTCGCCACTCCGGCCTACGGCCTCTACCTTGGCGCTGGCCTGCAATGGCGGCACGTGCTGCCCGGATGGGATGTGGGACTCGACTACCGCAGCGTAGTCTCGGCACAGCGCCTGGTGGATCTGCCGACCGAGCCCGCCACGCGGGAGTCGTATCACAGCATCGACAGCTTCACGTTATATCTGTCGCACGATTTTTGACCGTTGGACCATTCGCCGCGGCCTGCCGGGAAGCCGGAGATCTCGCCCGATCGCCGCACCATCACTCGGCGCGACGGGCCGGCAACGAGCACCATGCGTCCAGGACGGCCGGGACCGGGATCTGATCGGCGCGGCTGCAGAATGGCGGGCCACCCACCCCCACCACCGCCGAGCCCGAGGCGCTGCGCGGCAGCACGCGCGACTGGGGATTGGACCCCATGAGCACGACCACCGGCAGGCCAAGCGCTGCGGCGGCGTGTGCCATGCCCGTGTCCATCGAGATCATGCTCTCGGCCGCCTCCATCAAGGCGAAGCTCGCGCGCAGCCCAAGCCCGGCGACCTCCAGCCCTTCGAGGCCGATCGCGGTCCGCATCTCCCGTAGGAACGGCAGCTCGCTCACAGCGCCGCGCAGGACCAGGAGGGCCTGCGGATGCCGGCAACGAAGGGCGTGCAACAGCTCGCGCCAGCGTTCGATCGGCCAGGACCGGTCATTGTCTCGCCGCCACCGCTTGCGGCTGCGTGCGCTGATGGTGCGGGCCGTACCCGGCTGGATCAGGACGAGCGGCCGGCCGCTCCAGCCTCGCTGTTGCAGCAGAGCGTCGCGCCGCGATCGTTCCGTCGCGAGTGTCACCAGCCGCGGGCCGCGCAGAGCGCCGGCGGCCGGATAATCCGCCGCAGCCAGGATGGGTGGTGTCCGCGCTGCCATCCGCAACAGCGCATCGATGTAATGCCCGCCCTCGCGGGGACTCTCATCGGGATACACGCAGCGTGTCTGATCGATCCGACTGAGCGCCAGCAGGCGTTTGATCCGCGCCAGCTGGCGAGGCATCGTTTCGAGAATATAGACCGGGGCCGGCGCCGCCCGCCGCAACGCACGGACCACCGCCAGCCACTCCAGCGTGGCCGCAAATGGCAGATGCCGCGGCAAGCTCCAGCACCGTGCCACATCGGGATGTCCCCGATAGAGATCGCGATTCCAGGGTCCTGCGCCCACCACCTGGCAGGGGACGCCAAACCGCTGGTGCAGCAGGCTCAAAGCGGAGGTGAGCATGATCATGTCCCCCACTCGGCCAAAGAGGATCACTACGGGCTGCAGCGCTCGCGCCGGACCGCCTACGCTGATCATTTACTGCTGTAGGATGCGCGTGCCTTGACCAGACACAGGGCTCCGCAGAGACGCAGCCACAGGCGCATGTCGCTCGCATCAAGGCCGCGGCTGCTGCGGCGCCGCAGCAAGGCACGATGCGCCAGATCAAACTCCTGCTGCATCAGTGCATGCTTGATGAATTTGCGCATTCGCCAGCTCGCGAACACCGAGCCTGGCGCATTTACCATGAATTCCTCGAATTCCTCCGGCGAGAGAACGCACAGCAGGTTGTGCACCCCGTGAAACCCGAACGCCGAGGGTAGTACGTACAGATCTTCGATCGCAAAGCGGTGGGCGCTCTCCTTGTCGGCATAGCGTATACCGTGCCGGCGCTCCAGATACTCGCGGTATTCCACTGCGATGCACACATCCTCCGGCTTGTGCGGCTCGATCCGTTCGTCCAGCAGCGCGCGCAGCAATCGGCGCGAGCGCAAGGTGAATCCGCCGGTGCAGATGCAGCGCTCATCATCACGGAAACGATCCCATAGCGGCCCAATGTAGTCGAACCGCAGAAACTCATCGCTCCACATCGAGGGATCGAGCACAAAGCCATCCCACTGAATGACCAGGCAGTGAGAGGTGCTCACGTAAGGCGACAGCTCGCGCAGCATGAACCGCGAGTAATCGGGCACCGATCGAATCGTGTCTACGGTGACGATACGCAGGCCTGCAGGGCAGCGAGGCAGCCCGTGATCCGGCCGTGTGATGAACACCGCCGCACCGAAATCCACGAGCGCCATCGAGCGCTCGATCGCATTCAATGCCAGCTCGGGATACGCACTGTCGACGCAGACCAACGTCACATCCGGCAGGTGCAGCCTTCCGTCGATCACCACGCGTTCCGCCAGTTGCGCGGTTTCCATCCGATTCAGGCGCCTGAATAAAGGAACGATACTCACAGTCGCACGCTCGTTACCGGCGGAAATCCAGGCAACAAATGACATCTACGGCGCCCATCAGGTCATCCAGATCGGCGCTGCCGCCTCTTGCGCGCCAGTATACCGCCGCGTGCGCGCCGCGGCCGCGCCTCGGAGACTCCGGTGAAACCGCCGCGCGTCATGCGCTCTTCCGCAGTGATCAGTCCAAGCTTCTCCAGGCGTGCCTCGATGGCACGCAGAGTGCGTCCGTGCTGGCGCGCGATGGTGACGGGCGAATCGCCTTTCTTGAAGGCGGCGACCAGCCTGCTTTCCTCTTCCGTCGTCCATGCCTGGCCGACGTTGCCGGGCAACTGCGCGCGCCGCTGCGCGCGGGCTGTCGTCTGTTCGAGGGCGGACAGCCCGGCGAGCAGCGCCCGCAGGACATCGGCATGCTGCAGCACCGTCTCGTGGGGCAACTCCTTGCCGGTGACCGGATCGATGCCCTGAATGAGTGACTGCAATATCTCTCTTGCCCTGATCTGCTGCATGGCGGCTCTCCGCTGGCGTGATGAGTGGCGGTCATTGTCGGAGGACCGCCGCAGCCGGCGCGAGAGCGAGAGGTGGCGCGTTTTGAGCCGATTCGCCGCATTTCTATAAGATTTGCGCCTTAAGGGGCCTTGACCGTACATTGCGCGCCCGTCCGACGAATCCACCGCATGCGAGCTTTCGGCTGGTTCCTACTGTTGATCGCGGCGAGCCTGGCGGCAATGGCCGCCCTCACCTATCCGGCGTGGCTGCTGCTGCATCCGCATTTCGACTTCCCGTTCCACCGGATCGGCGAGCGGATCGGGATGCTGGCGTTTCTCGCCGGATTCCTGCTGGTGGCGCGGCGGCTGCGGCTCGCCGATCGCGGCAGTCTCGGCTACGGCGCGCCGCGCCGCCTCTTCCTCCGTGAGCTGTGTGTGGGGCTCGGGCTCGGCGTGCTCACGATGTCGGCGGTGGCGGCTTCCATGGCGGCTCTGGGCCTTCTGGACTTCCGCCGCGCGGCGAGCTACGGCGCCGGGACGCTCGCCGCGCTTCTCGGCAAGCGCCTGGCAAGCGGGATCGCCGTCGCCGTCATCGAGGAGACGGCGCTGCGCGGCGCGATGTACACAGGCATCCAGCGGGAATCCGGCGCCGCTGCGGCGATCGTGCTCACCTCGATCGTGTATTCCTGGACGCATTTTCTCGGCAGCTTCCACATTCCCGCCGCGCAGGTGACGGCCTGGAGCGGTGTCGCGCTCCTGCACGGTACCTTGCAGTCCTTCGACCATCCTCTCGGCATTGCCGACGCCTTCCTCTGCCTGACGGCGGTCGGAGTCGTCCTTGCACTGGTGCGGTACCTCACCGGCAATATAGCGGCAGGGATGGGACTGCACGCCGGCTGGGTATGGGTGATGTTGGTCGCCCATGAGCTGTCACAGCCGAACCGCGCCTCTCGGCTCGGCTTTCTGCTCAGCCGGCACGATGGCTTCACCGGCTGGCTGGTGCTCGGCTGGACGGTGGTGCTGGG
>DASYGA010000180.1:0-8584 GCA_036000265.1 Steroidobacteraceae bacterium
TGTCGATCTCCCGATCCGCCAGGACCGGGAGCTGCCACCCGGCCCGGTCTACGAAGATGACTTTCCGCTGCCGGTGCATTTCCTCCAGATCCGGCCCAAAGAGGCACCGGTTCTCAGCGTTTGCTATGAAGACCATCGCAAGCTCCCCACCTTCTTCCTGAGGGTCAGCATGCGCGCAAAGGCGAGGCGGGAAAATCCTCTATTTAGGGGACAAACAGGCCGTTTCCGAGAGAATGGGATTAAATCGGGCAGATACGCCGACCAACGGTCCGCTACGAACCCTATGGCGGGCTGCGGCGGCCCCCTTTGCCGCCCTTGCCACCGTTGCCACCCTCGCCACCCCGGGGCATCACATCACCGAAGGCAATTTCCCCGCTCATCAGCGCCAGAACGACCGCCTGCATTCGGGTGGCCGCGCCGACACGCCTCTTGGCCCGCTCGATCAAGGTGTGCACTGTGGTTTCGCTCAGGCTGAGGACATGGCCGATGTCCCAATCGGTCTTGCCGAGGGCGGCGAGTGTCAGACATTCCCGCTCGCGCGGTGTCAGATCAGAAGGCAGGGCCATGCGCCAGGGGGTTCGCCAGCGACAGGCGAAGGCATACAGGTACGTCGCGAGCGCATCGACCATGGGGTAGCTGCGCGGGTCGATGCGGCGGCTCTCGGGAATGACCGAGCACGAGGCCCGAAGCGACCCCGGCAGCCAGGACAGGTGCAGTGGGGCGGTGTAGCCATGGGCCAGGCCAAAGCCGCTGGCCTCGGCCAGGACCCGCCGTTGCGGTCTCGTGAGCGGCTCGGTGTGAAAGGCTGCATCCCAGAAGAAGGGCATGGGATCCCGTTCCGCCCGCAGCAGCACCGGATCTATCTCATGAAGTCTGGCCTCGCTGAAATGGCGCGCCCACGCGGCAGGGTAGTTGTGCATGACGACCGCGTGGGGCGGAGGATCCAGCGGATCGACGTGCGAGCAGCACGCGAAATGCGGAAACCCGAGCGCCGCGAGCGCCTTGGGAAAGTCCTCGACCAGGCGCTCGGCAGACGGCGCCATGGCTTCGCAACGTTCGATGAAGCCTTGAACCACATCCAATCGCTTCATGTTCCGTATACCTTCGTGGTCGACGGCCGAGTCTCATCCGCGGCGCCAACATGGAACACCCCTCGAGGGTGCGTGTTCCATGTTCCTCCGGCCAGCTAGCATAACACTGTGGAATGGAGCCAGACGGGACTGATGGTCCCCGGCAGGGCGGGCGCCGGTAACGGGCTGCCCGATGGAAGGTCCGGAAGCTGGACGAGCGCTAGTGATTGTCGCGGGGAACGCCGAACTTCTCGTCGATCTTCTGGTATTTGACCGCCGGTTTCAGCACCATGCCGTCGCCCAGCTGGTCCACCATGCCGCGCTGGATCTCCTGCCAGGGGGTCTGCGAGGGCGGGAACCGATAGCCGTTGGCCGCCTCGAGCGCCTGGCGCCTGGCAGCTAGGTCCGCCTCCGACACCAGCATGTTGACCTGCCGCTTGCGCAGGTCCACCCGCACGCGATCACCGGTCTTCAGGATGGCGAGTCCGCCCCCGGCCGCCGCTTCCGGCGAGGCGTTGAGGATGGACGGAGAGCCTGATGTCCCCGACTGCCGCCCATCGCCAATGCAGGGCAGAGCAGTGATCCCCTGTTTGATGAGGTAAGCCGGCGGCCGCATGTTGACCACCTCCGCCGCTCCCGGGTAGCCGATCGGGCCGGTGCCGCGGATGCAGAGCAATGTATGGCTGTCGATCGCGAGCTCGGGATTATCGATACGGGCGTGATAGTCCTCCGGACCTTCGAAGACCACCGCGCGGCCCTCGAACGCCTGCGGATCGGCCGCATTGCTCAGGTACCGCTGCCGGAACTCCTCGGATATCACGCTGGTCTTCATGATCGCCGAATCGAAGATGTTGCCCCCCAGGACCAGGAACCCCCCGTTGGCCTTGAGCGGCTGATCGAATGGCCGGATGACGGCGGTGTCCACTATCTCCCGGCCGCGGCAGTTCTCGCCGAGCGTGCGGCCGTTGACGGTGAGGGCCCCTTCGCGGATGAGCCCTTGCTTGATCAGCTCGTTGACGACTACCGGCACGCCGCCCGCGCGGTGGTAGTCCTCGCCCAGGTATTCGCCGGCGGGCTGCAGGTTGACGAGCAGCGGCACCTCATAGCCGTACTGCTGCCAGTCATCGAGGGTCAGCGGCACCCCCATGTGCCGGGCGATCGCGATCATGTGGATCGGCGCGTTGGTGGAGCCGCCGATGGCGGAGTTGACGACGATGGCATTGAGAAACGCATCGCGCGTCATGATGGCTGAGGGCCGCAGGTCCTCGTGCACCATCTGCACGATCCGCTCGCCGGTGAGATAGGAGATCTGGCCGCGCTCCCGGTACGGCGCGGGAATGGCTCCCGAGCCCGGCAGCTGCATGCCAAGCGCCTCGGTGAGCGAGTTCATGGTCGTTGCCGTGCCCATGGTGTTGCAGTACCCGGTGGACGGCGCGGAGGAGGCGACCAGCTCGATGAACCCCGGGTAGTCGATCTCGCCGGCCGCGAGCATCTGGCGGGCCTTCCACACGATGGTGCCGGAGCCGGTGCGCTCGCCCCGGTGCCAGCCATTGAGCATCGGGCCCACGGAGAGCGCGATGGCCGGTATGTTGACGGTCGCCGCCGCCATCAGGCAGGCGGGTGTGGTCTTGTCGCAGCCGATAGTGAGCACCACCCCATCGAGCGGATAGCCGTACAGCACCTCGACCAGTCCGAGGTAGGCGAGGTTGCGATCGAGGCTGGCCGTCGGGCGTTTGCCCGTCTCCTGGATGGGATGCACCGGAAATTCGATGGGCACGCCGCCCGCGGCGCGGATGCCGGCGGCGACTCGCTCCGCGAGCACGATGTGATGCCGGTTGCAGGGCGAGAGGTCCGAGCCCGTCTGCGCAATCCCGATGATGGGTTTACCCGACTTCAACTCCTCGAGGGTCATGCCGTAGTTCAGGTAGCGCTCCAGGTACAGCGCCGTCATGTCGGGATTGGCCGGGTTGTCGAACCAGGCGCGCGAGCGCAGGCGGCGTCCGCCACCCTGGCTGTTGGAAGAACTCATTTACTTCTTCAGTCCTCGTTGCTTCTTGCGGGTGACGTCGATCCGGTCCACCCCGATATCGATCACTTCCAGGATGGCCTCGGCGGCTGCCTGCTCCCGCCCGGACTCGATGGCATCCACGATGGCGGCATGACCGTTCACGGTCCTCTCATGATCCGCCGGGTCATCGACCGGCGAGCTGTGGGCGAACGAGGCCACCAGGGCCGTCTCGATGACGCTTGCCATCGAGCGCATGAGCGGGTTGCCCGAGGCGCTGCCGATGGCCAGATGAAAATCGAGATCCGCTTCGGCGAAGCTCTGGCGTGTATGGTCGGTGCGTGCCATCTGGCGTACGCATTCGCGCAGATGCGCAATGTCAGTGGGCGAGCGGCGCTGCGCCGCGAGGGCCGCCGCCGCGGGCTCGAGCGAGCGGCGGACCTCGGTCAGGCTCTTCATGAACTCGTCATCGAGCCCGAGCCGCACGCGCCAGGCGAGCACGTCGGCATCGAAGTAGTTCCAGTACACCGGATCGCGCACGCGCGTGCCGACCCGTGTCTTCGAGACGACGAACCCCTTGGCGGCGAGCGTCTTCATCACTTCGCGCATCACCGTGCGTGACACCTGGAACCGCTGGATCAGCTCCGGCTCGGACGGCATGTTGGCGCCGGGGGCATAGAGGCCCTTGAGCAGCTCCGTGCCGAGAATGGCCGAGATCTGATCGTGGCTGGACTTTGCCCGCTCGAGCGCCAGGCGGCTCAGGCGCGGCATGGGCCGCGGCGTGACCTGGCGATGGGAACGGTACTGTGCTTGTGCATTCATCGGGCGGCGGACCCCGCTATGATGCGCCGGGTGAAAGCGGCGTTTAGAGGTCATATAATATGACTATTCACTGCGAGCTACAAGCCGGGGCCTCCCTCACATGACTGCCTCGGACAACGTCTTGGTCACTCGCCGGGGGCACGTCTGCGAAGTGCGTCTGAACCGCCCCGAGAAGCGCAACGCACTCACTTCTAATATGTATGAAGCCCTGATCGAGGCTTTCACGGAGGCGGAGGCGGACGAGGAGATTCGCGTGGTCCTGCTGAGTGGCGAGGGCGCCTGCTTCACCGGAGGCAACGACCTCAAGGATTTCCTGCAGGCCCCCGATGTCATCGGGAGTGATCACGTGATCTCACGCTTCCTGCGCGCGCTGAGCGGGTTCGGCAAGGTACTCGTGGCGGCCGCTCACGGCCCCACCGTCGGGATCGGGACGACGCTGCTGCTCCACTGCGACCTCGTCATCGCCGCCGCCCGCAGCACCCGGCTCATCACCCCCTTCGTGCAGCTCGGGGTCGTGCCGGAAGCGGCCAGCACCATTCTGCTGCCGCTGCTGATCGGGCATCAGCGGGCGGCGGAGATGTTCTTTCTCGGTCAGCCCATCGACGCGCCGACCGCGCGCGAGTGGGGGCTCGTCAACCGCGTGGTGGACGACGAGGTGCTGATGGACGAAGCGCGCGCCTTGGCCGATGCGGCCGCCCGACAGCCTCCGGGCGCCGTGCGCGCCACCAAGCGCCTGATGCGCTGCGTCCAGAGCGCGCCGCTGGCCGAGCACATGCAGGAAGAATTGCGGGTATTCACCGAGCGGCTGCGCTCCGCGGAGTTCGCCGCCGCGGCCCAGGCATTCTTCGGCAAGTCAGCCGCGCGTCCCGGCGGAACCTGAGGCATCGCCGGGCCGTTCTCTCGCGATGGCTGTCACGCGAGACGACATCGGCAACGCCCCCCGGAGCGGCGGACAGGGCCGGCTGCAATGGATGCTGCGCCGGCTGCGCGCCATGAGCCCGCGCGAGCTCGGCTTCAGACTGCGGCGCAAAGTGCAGCAAGACGCCGAGCGCGCCGGCATCGGCCTCGCGCGTCCTGCCGAGCCGGCGGGCGCCTCGGGACCTGCGTGGGTGTCGCCGCTGCCGCGCGAATTCGACGCCCGGCGCTACACGCGCGCGGCCGACAGGATCCTCGACGGCCGCTTCGATGTGTTCGCGCTCGAGGACGCGCCGCTCGGCTTTCCACCCCGCTGGAATGTCGACCCCAAGACCGGCATCGAGGCGCCGCTCGAGTTCGGCATCGGGCTCGATTACCGCGATGCCGCCCGGGTGGGCGATATCAAGTACCTCTGGGAGATCAACCGCCATCTGGAGGTGGTCACGCTGGCGCAGGCCTGGCACCTGACGACGGATGAGCGGTATGCCCGGGGCGCCAGGGTCCTCATCGATTCCTGGCTCACGGATTGTCCCTATCCGCGGGGCATCAACTGGTGCGCGAGCCTCGAGCATGCCATCCGCCTGGTCAACTGGGCTTTCGCCTGGCAACTGCTCGGCGCGGAGCGTGGGCCGCTTTTCCAGGGGGAGGAGGGGCGGGCGTTTCGGCGCCGGTGGCTCGACGGCATCTACCGCCACTGCCACTTCATCGCCCGGCACTTCTCGCGCCACTCCTCGGCCAACAATCATCTGCTGGGCGAGGCAACCGGGCTTTTCATCGCCTCGCTCACCTGGCCGCTCTGGCCCGAGAGCGGCCGCTGGCTGAGTCAGGCGCGCGCGGAGCTCGCGCGCGAGGCGCTGCAACAGACCTTCGAGGACGGCGTCAACAAAGAGCAGGCCCTCTGGTACCACCACTCAGTGGCCGACATGCTCCTCATCGCCGGGCTCTTCGCCCGCGCCAACGGCTGCGACTTCGATTCGCAGTACTGGGGTACGCTCGAGTGCATGCTCGATTTCCTGGCGAGCATCATGGATGTGAAAGGCGGCGTGCCCGCCATCGGCGATGCCGATCAGGGGGTGTTGGTTCGGCTGGCGGCGGCACCCTGGCCGGGAGTCTACCGCTCGCTGCTCGCCACCGGCGCCGTGCTGTTCGAGCGCCCGGAGTTTCGCCTGAAGGCGGGCGATCTCGACGACAAGACGCGATGGCTGCTGGGCGATGCCGCCGCGGCGCGCTTCGAGGCGCTCGAGCCTGTGCGCGCACGGCTGCCGGTGCGCCGCTCGTTCCCGCACGGCGGCTACTACATCCTGGGGGACCAGTTCGAGACTGCCGGGGAAGTGCGGATCGTCGCCGACGCGGGCACGCTCGGGTATCTGTCCATCGCTGCGCACGGACATGCCGATGCGCTTGCTTTCACGCTCAGCGTCGGCGGCACGCCGTTCCTGGTCGATTCCGGCACCTTCGCGTATCACACGGAACCTGTCTGGCGCCGGTACTTCCGCGGCACCTCCGCCCACAACACGGTGGTGGTGGACGGCGAGGACCAATCGGTATTCACCGGTCCTTTCCTATGGGTGCAGCATGCAGATGCGACGGTGGACCAGTTCGTCCGCTCACCGGGGCCGCAGGTGCTCGTTGCGCATCACGATGGCTATCGGCGGCTCGCCGATCCGGTGACTCACCGCAGAACCTGGCGTTACGAAGCCGCCAGCGCGACGCTCTCGGTCGGCGACGAGCTGCTCTGCTGCGGTGAGCATACCGCCGAGATCTTCTGGCACTTCGCGCCGGAGTGTCAGCTCCTGCAGCGCAACGGACAAGTGGTGGCCGAGCGCGACGGCATACGCGTTGAGCTCGATGCTCCCGAGAACGTGTCGGTCGCTCTGGTAAGTGGACGCTCTCCCGGCCGGAACGGCGAGCCTCCGCTCGGCTGGGTCTCGAGCGGCTTCGACCTCAAGGCTCCGGCGACGACCGTGGTCTTTGCGCGCCGTATCCGCGGGGATACACGACTGGAGGCTCGACTGCGGATCCGGCGCCCGTCGGTATCTTGAAGCGCCCCGGCGCTCCCGCTGGCGCGAACAGCGCCTCGTAGGCGGCAAGCAGCTTCGGCGCCTCGTATTGCCAGGCGAGGTGGCGCTCCACGCGCTGGCGTCCAAACTGCCCCATGCGCGCGCGCTGCTGCGGATCATCGAGCAGTGTCACGATCTTGCGGGCGAAGTCGTGCGCATCATTGGGCTTCGCGTAGAGCGACGCTTCGCGGGCGGAGAAGCGGCCCTCGGTGAGCTCGAACTGTACGATGGGCTTGGCCAGCGCCATGTACTCCATGATCTTGTTCATGGTGGACTTGTCGTTCATCGGGTTGACTTCGTCGCAGTTGACGCAGACATCCGCGGTGTTCAGCATCTCGAGCAGCGCCTGATCGGGCACGCGTCCGAGGAACTCGACGTAGTTGTCCAGGCGCATGGCCGAAGTCAGCCGGCGCATCTCCTCGAGCGCCGGCCCGCCGCCTGCCAGCATGAACTGCACATCGTTCCGTCCCCAGTCCTGCACGATGTGACGCGCCGCCTCGAGGAGGTAGGGAATCCCCTCCTGCGCGCCCATGACGCCGACGTAACCCACCAGGTACTTCCGTCCGTGCTTGAGCTGCGGCACCGGCGGCAGGATCTTCAGCCGCTCGAGGCTCGGTCCCGAGCGCACCACGAACACCCTGTCCGGGTGCATGCGTCCCCGCTCGAGCGCGATCCGCCGGTAGCTCTCGTTGGTGGCGATCGACACGTCGGCCGTGAGGAAGGTCAGCCGCTCGGACAGGCGCACCAGCCGGTAGAAGAAGCCGCGGCGGCCGAATTTCGCCTCGTAGAGCTCCGGGTTGATGTCGTGGTGATCGAACAGGAAGCGCTTGCCGGCGAGCGCCTTGTAGAGCGCGCCGATGAGGAAGATGTTGTCGGGCGGGTTGCAGGCGTGGATGGCATCGAAGCCATGGCGCCACAGCACCTTCAGCGACAGCAGGAGCTCCCAGAAGAGCGACGAGGCGTATTCCAGCACATAACCCACGGCTCCCCTGGCCTCGATCGGCAGTGGATGCCGGTAGATGTGGATGCCGTCGAGGCATTCGTAGCGCGCCCGGTAGCCGCGGGTCGCCGGACAGATCACTGCGACCTGATAGCCGTTCGCGACGAGCGCCGTCGCCTCCTGCCACACGCGCCGGTCGAACGGCACGGGCAGGTTCTGGACGATGATGAGAACGCGTCTACCAGCAGATGCCGGCGTAGTTCGCATGGCGCTCCTCGATCTGCCGGATGCGCACGAAGTCGATCACCAGCTGATCGGGGCGCAGGTTGTGGGCGAGCCCGGTGAATTCCTCGCCGCGGTTGCCGATGACGAGAACGTCCGCGTGCTCGAGCACCTGCTCGACCGAGGCGACCATGAGCCGCTCGATGTGCGGGATGCTCTTCATGATGTACTCACGGTTGGCCCCCGTGAGCTTGGCCAGGTTGACGTTGCGGTCATAGAGCTTCAGGTCGAAGCCCTTGCCGATCAGGCGCTCGATCACCTCGACCAGCGGACTCTCGCGCAGGTCATCGGTGCCCGCCTTGAAGCTGAACCCGAGGACGCCGACCTTCTTGTGCCGCGAGGCGAGCACCATCGCGATGCCCTGCTCGATCTGCTCGCGGTTGGAGAACATCAGCGAGTTGAGCAGCGGCGTCGATACGTCGCGGCTGCGCGCCTGGTAAGTGATCGCGCGCAGGTCCTTCGGCAGGCAGGAGCCGCCGAAGGCGAACCC
>DASYGA010000224.1:0-2930 GCA_036000265.1 Steroidobacteraceae bacterium
CTGCAGCGCCCCCACGGTCAGCACGACCAGACCGATGGCCATCGGCACGGCGCGCTCCAGCCCCGGGTAGCGCATCGTTGCCGCCACGATGGCGGTGCCCAGCGGATAGACCGCCACGCCGAGCAGCGTCCATATCATGAGATAGCCCGCGGCGACGGGAATCGTCAGCAGGGCGGAAGAGAATGCTCCCGCCCTGCCGACTGATCGCCGGTACCGCGCCAGCATGGGGAGCAGCGACGGCAGCATCATCGCCGCCATCATCACGGTCCACATGCCGAGGAACGAGGCCGCGGCGCCGATCCAAGTCTGACCGCACGCGGGCAGCCATGACATCGAGCCTGCCATCGTCCAGCCGCCGGGCATCGCCATCGCGTCCATGTCAGGACTCAACGCGCGCCGTACTCGTCGTGGCGCAGCCACCAGGGACCCGTCTCGTTACGTCCGAGCGGAGCCCGGTCGAGCCACTGATAGGAACCCCAGAGGCCATCCAGCCCGCGGGCGTAGGTCGAGTAGGTATGATAGACGACGCCCTCCTGCTTCACGAATGCACTCATGCCAGGCCGGTCGCGCCTGTAAGCCTGAGCGTCGGTGCCGCACGAGGCTGCGAATTGCGCGACGGCCGGCGGAGCCGATGCGGCTTCGATCGGATGTCCGGCGCGATAGTTGTACTGGGTACCGCCCGCCCGCTGCTGCGCCTCCGTGACCGCGATGTTGAAGTCGAAATTGAAGTCGCTGCCGGAAGAGGATGCCCAGGGGAACGTCCAGCCCATCCGCCGCTTGTAGGCCTGCAGCTTCGGCAGCGGGGCGCGCGAGACCGCGCAGAGCATGACATCGTGGTTTGCCAGGTGGACGGCGAACCCGTTGAAACCGTCCGCAATCATCGAGCAGGAGGGGCAGCCGGCGGCGTAGTCGGGCCCAAACATGAAGTGATAGACGAGAAGCTGCGAGCGCCCGCGGAAGAGATCCTGAAGCGAGACGCTGCCGTCGTCGGTCGCGAAGCGGTACTCTTTGTCGAGCCGGACCCAGGGCAGCGCCTGGCGGCGCCGCGCAAGCTCATCGCTGCGGCGGGTATGCTCCTTCTCGGCTGCGAGCAGATCCAGGCGCGCGGCGAGCCACTCCTCGCGTGTTGCGGTCGGGTGCGTGAGCTGAGTTGCAATGGTAGCGTTCATGGATTCTCCGGGGTGGGTGGTCGAGTCGTGGGACAATGCTAGCCAGGGGGCGCGGCACCTGAGAGTTACAAGCGTGGCGGGATTTCGGTGGATTCGCTGATCAACGCCGCCGCACGTGCGCTCGCGGCGGGAGATCCGCTCGGCGCCTTGAAGCGGGTGGCGCTGCGCGATGACGCGCCGGCCCTGGCGCTGCGGGGCATCGCGATGGCGCAGCTCGGCGAGCATGGGCGCGCCAGGGTTCTGTTGCGAACGGCCGCGCGGGCTTTTGGAGCCAAGGAAATCGTGGCCCGGGCCAGGTGCGTGGTCGCCGAGGCGGAGGTCGCCCTCGCCTCGCGCGATATCGGCTGGGCGGCGAAAACCCTGGAAGCGGCCCGCAGGACACTCGCTGCGCATGGCGACTGGATCAACGCGGCGCATGCGCGGAATCTGGAGGCGCGGCACCTGGTGCTCGTCGGGCGCCTGGAGGAAGCCGAAGGGCTGCTCGGTGCCCGGGATCCCGGACCCGTGCCGGCCGCATTGCGGGCAACGCATGAGCTTCTGTTGGCCGGAATCGCGATGCGCAGGCTCCGCACGGAGCCGGCGCGCACTGCCTTGACTCGAGCCCGGCAGGCGGCGCATCTGGCCGGTATCCCGGCCCTGATCGCGGAGGTCGAAAAGGCGCTGCTGGCGTTGAGCGCGCCCGCCGCGCGGCTGATCACCCGCGATGAGGAGCGGCCGCTGCGGCTGGAAGAAATCGAGACCCTGTTGGCTTCCAATGCAGTTGTCGTGGATGCCTGTCGTCATGCCGTGCGGCAGGAGAGCAAGGTGGTTTCACTGGCGAGGCGTCCGGTACTGTTTGCGCTGGTGCGCGCACTGGGCGAGGCTTGGCCGGGCGATGCGTCGCGTGACGGCCTGGTCGCGCGCGTATTCCGCCTGAAGGCTGCCGATGAATCGCATCGCGCGCGACTGCGGGTCGAGATGGCGCGGCTGCGCGCGGTGATGCGGCCGCTGGCGCAAATCAACGCCACTGCGCGGGGCTTCAGGATCGCGCTGCGTGACGCACGCGAGCTCTTCGTGCTTGCACCGCCATTGGACGAAAAGCATGCTGATGTGCTCGCCTTTCTGGCGGACGGCGAGTCGTGGTCAACCTCCGCCCTGGCATTGGCAATGCGAGCCAGCCAGCGCACCGTGCAACGGACGCTCGAGGCGCTGGCCAGGACAGGCAAGGTGCAGGCCTTCGGACGCGGCCGGGCGCGCCGCTGGCTGATCCCGCCGGTGGCGGGATTCGCGACGACCCTGTTGCTCCCGCCTCCCCTGCCGGTCGACTAGGATGCAATTGTCAGCCGATCACCACCGACCCATCGGAGACCGCCGATCATGAGCCGATCCACCGCCGAGATCGTCAAAGAGCATGGACCTTTCGAGGGTTGCGCCCGCGTCAACGGAGTCACATACGACGGCCGGAATGTCTGGTGTGCGGCCGGCGACAAGCTGAATGCCGTCGATCCCGAAAGCGGCAAGGTATTGCGCTCGATCGAAACCGCTTCACATGCCGGAACGGCTTTCGACGGCCAACACCTGTTCCAGATCGCGGAGAACCGCATCCACAAGATCGATCCCGAGACCGGGCGCGTGCTCGCCACCATCCCCGCGCCGGGCGCCGGCGGAGACTCCGGGCTCACGTGGGCGGAAGGCACGCTTTGGGTGGGGGACTACCGCGCTCGCAGGATCCATCAGATCGATCCTGACACCGGGAAGCTCCTGCGCACCATCGAGTCCAAC
>DASYGA010000276.1:0-5007 GCA_036000265.1 Steroidobacteraceae bacterium
CCGAGGCCGTACCCTTGCCTACGCCGACCATGATCGACATGGGGGTGGCGAGGCCGAGCGCACAAGGACAGGCAATGATGAGCACCGAGACGGCGGCGATGAGCGCATAAGCGAGCCGGGGCGGCGGACCCACGAGCATCCAGACGACGAATGCGCCGATCGCCACGAGGATGACGGCAGGGGCGAACCAAGCCGACACCAAGTCCGCGAGGCGCTGAATGGGGGCACGACTGCGCTGCGCCTCGGCAACCATGTGAACGATGCGCGCGAGCACGGTGTCGGCGCCCACCCGCTCGGCACGCATCACGAGCGCGCCGGTGCCGTTGAGGGTCGCGCCGATCACTTTCGCGCCTGGTCCCTTGGCGACGGGCAGCGACTCGCCCGTCACCATCGATTCATCGAGCGCGCTCGTGCCGTCGAGCACCACACCATCGACGGGCACTGCCTCTCCCGGGCGCACGCGCAGGCGGTCTCCCACCTGCACTACGTTGAGCGGAACCTCCTCATCGGCCCCATCGTCGCTGATGCGGCGCGCGACTTTGGGCGCGAGGTTGAGGAGGGCACGGATCGCGCTGCCGGTCGTCTCGCGCGCTCGCAGCTCCAGTACCTGGCCGAGGAGCACGAGCACCGTGATCACGGCCGCTGCCTCGTAGTAGACCGGCACGAGCCCACCCCAATTGCGCAGGCTCACGGGAAAGCTGTCCGGCGCGAAAGTCGCGACGAGACTGTAGAGATACGAGACACTCACCCCGAGCGAGATCAGACTGAACATGTTGAGCGAGCGATGGCGCACGGAAGCCCAGCCGCGCGTAAGGAGCGGCCACCCGGCCCACAGTACGACCGGCGTGCCGAGCGCAAATTGGACCCACAATGAAACGGGGGGTGAAAGGAGCCACTGCCGACTCGCCATCGACAAGTGTGCACCCATCTCGAGGAGAAGCAACGGCAAGGCGAGAGCGGCACCGATCCAAAATCGGCGCGTCATATCGCGTAGCTCGGAGCTCGACCCGCTCTGTGCCGCCGGCTGAAGAGGCTCGAGTGCCATGCCGCAGATGGGACAGATCCCGGGCTCGCTGCGGCGAATCCGCGGGTGCATGGGGCACGTGTAGATCGCGCCTGGGGTGGCGGCGGTAGCCGCTTTGACAGGGGCGGGATTCGAAGCCGTGCTATGCGACCGGACAGCCGATGCGTGGCGCTGGGGATCGCGTTGGAATTTCTCGCGGCAGCGATTCGAGCAGAAGACGTACTCGTGCCCGGCGAACCCGGCGCGATGAGGGGAGTCGGTTGACACGGTCATCCCGCATACCGGATCAACTTGCACTGATGTCCCTGTTATCGGCGGCACTTGAGTGTAGTGACTGCTACGGCAACGACTCCAGGTAGTCTGCTACCGCCTCCATCTCGGGCGTCCGCAGGTTCTGCGCCACACCGTGCATGACGGCGATCTTGCGCATGTTGTTCTGGAAGGAGGCGAGCTGCTGCAGGACGTATTCCGCGTGCTGTCCCGCGAGGCGCGGAAACATGTCGTTGCCGCGCGCATCCGGACCGTGGCACGCGGCGCATGCAGGAACGCCCTGCGAGGGGATGCCGTGCTCGTAGATGTCACGCCCGCGAGCGACCGTCGCCGCATCGTGATTCTTGCCGGGACCCGCTTTCTGCCCGGCGTAGTACTGCGCCAGGGCGTCGATGGTCTCATCGGAGAGGCCGCTTGCCATCCCCCACATGTAGGCGATGGCATACGGATCGCCGCGGGTCTGCTCCTTGAAGGACTTCAACTGCCGAGCGAGGTAATTGGCGTGCTGCCCGGCGAGGCGCGGGAACATCGGGTTGATGCTGTTTCCATCGGGGCCGTGACAGGTTCCGCAGACGCCGATTGCCGTATCCTCGGCGTTTTGGGGTGTAACGGAGAGTTCCTGCGTCCGCCCAGGGGAGCTGGCCAACATCAGCGCCAACGCCCCGAGGGCTGCCATCCCCGGCCCGAGACGGACCATACGTCGATCAGTGCTGCACATGGCTCCTCCTCTCAATACGCAAACCACAGCAGAAGGTACAGCGTGTCGTTATCGGACGCATTGCGGCCGAACCCGTCGTAATTGGTGCTGCCACCGTTGAACTTGGTGTAATGGGTGTATTGCAGCGAGAGCTTCACGTTGAGCCAGGGTAGGTAATTGACCTCGCCTATGAGGCCTCGGGTATCCGGCGAGCCGTTGGCGCTCGTTACGACTCCGCAGTTGCACGGTGTGCCGTCGGAAAGGAACGCCTGGGCCGGATACAGGCCGCCATCGGCGCTGCCGGTAGTCGAGAACCAGCCGAGCGTGCTGCCGATCATCCGCCGGTAGTAGTAGGTCACCCACAGCCGGTCGGTCGTGAGGTCATTGGTCGAGTTGGCAACGGCGCCGGCGCCAAAGCTCGCGGCGAGGTTCATCTTCTCGTGGATGCGGGTGCCCTCCGCGGTGAAGATGTGCTCGTCGCCGACATACTGGTACTGGAAATCCTCGGCTACGTCGTTGAAGCGGTTGTCGGGACCCTGAAGCGGCGCACCGGCACCGGGGAACAGCTTGAACTCGGCGCCGTACATGCCCGCTTCGAGCGAGTTGGCGCCCCATTGGTGCTCGTAGGCAGCCCGCCAGTACGGCGCGCCGCCCTCGATCACGTTGGAGGCGGTACCATCCAGGGGGCCGGCGGCTCCGGTGAGCGCGTTCGTCTGCGCCTGCTTCGCCGAGCGGTAGACTCCTGCCTCGAGATAGAGCGACTCCTTCCAGAATGCATAGGCGGTGATCCCTGCCACATCCTGGGCGAGCGCTCCGTCGATTTCCGTGCCCGCAAGCGGTGACACTGCGGCGTTGCTCGAGGCATACGGGATGCCGAATGCGGGCGTGCTGTTCCAGAGGTCCTGCACGGTCGGGTTGTTGTTGAGCGATATGCCGTAGATCAGGCTCTGCTTGTGCGGTAGGATCGTCATGTCGGCGAAGCGCAGATCGGTGTTGTCGATGCCGATCGTGCCGCTGTCATTGGCATAGGTGAGCTGGGCGAACGCGCCGAAGTGAGGGGCGATCTTGCCCGCATAAAAGAGGCTCAGCTGCTGCGGAAATCCGGCAGTGCCATTCTGAGTCAGCCCGGGCGCCGCAGGATTCTTCACATCCGGCAACCGCGTCTTGAGCTCCGTGTAGGAGACCTGGGCCATGATGGAGAGCGCGGGTGTCTTGGCGAGCTCGAGGAGCTCCTGCCGCCTGCCGCTGACCGCCTGAACCTGTTGCAGGTTATCCAGGACGTAGCCATTGGCCTTGAACACGCGTCCAAAGTGCGTGAGCTCGGGGAAGACGGTATGGCAAGCGGCGCACGCCATGCCGGTCTGGCGGGCGAAGCTCGGGACGGCCCATGCCGGCGCGGTGGCGCCCAAGAGCACCATCAGGACGCACAGTCTTCCCAGCCAGGCAGGCCGGACTAGTCTCGAAGAGAAGGACGAGGTCACGGGTGGATCTCCCTCGACATGGTCTTGTTGGTGATCGATTGCCGGAGATCCTCGCCGCAGAACGGCATTTCTCGCTATCCGTATCTTCACGTATGACCGGGGCGCCTGGCTGGCTCGGGGCCTGCACATCTACATATTGTGCGCAGCGCCGCACGAATCGAGACGAACGTGCCGTGCTGCAGCTCCAGGAGGTTTGTCGTTCAGTCGTGCGCGACGGGATGCCGCGCGAACGTACCGGGGAGCAGGTATGCGCCCAGCGCTTCTGGCGGCTCGTGAACCAGGTCCTTGCCGATCTCGGCGGTGAGCAGCGTGTGCACGGCCGGGGTCATCTCCTCGCGCAGAAGGCCCAAGAAAGCAGGGGGCGCGATGATGACGAGGCGATCATAGGGGTGGTCTTGCCGCCTCGCCTCATCGAGAGCTTGCACGACACGCCGCGCGAAGCGTCTGGCCTCCACCTTGCGGGGACTGCGCTCGCCGCCGGTCGAATGATGTGCGACCGCACCGCGGCGGCCGCCGGCGGTCGCTGCGTGATCGAAGACCCGGCCCGGACGATCGGATTTGAGGTCCCGGTCGTGCAGATGCGCGTCGGGATCCGTGAGCCGCCGCACGAACTGCGGCGGTATGTCGCGCTGCTCCAGCTCGTAGAAGGCCGCTTCGCTCTGATCGGCCACGACGATTCTTACCTTCATTGTCGCTCCTCGTAAAATGCATACCGTCATGCGACGTGCGCACGCTCGTGGCGTGCCTGTCTGCCGATCAGTGTCGCCAGCTCCTCGAGCTCACGCGAGACCGCCGGTACGAGATCGTCCAGCGTGACGATCCCCCGTAGATTCCCGGAGCCGTCCACGACCGGCACGCGGCGCACTGCCCGAGCGTGCATGGCCTCGATGGCCTCCGTCGTACTCACGTCAAGTGTCAGAGTGAGCGGATCGGGAGTCATGACGTCGCTCACCGTGAGGCAGAAGAGGTCGGCGCTGAGCCGGAGCTGCCCGCGCACGATGTCGCGGTCGGTCAGGATGCCGATGGGTCTGCGGCCCGCGGTCCCCTGCTCTACGACGACGAGCGCGCCGACGTGGCTCTCCAGCATGGCATGCGCTGCCTCGGCGAGTGCCTGGTCGGGTCGCGCGGTCAGCGCAGCCGGACTGTAGAAATCTCCAATTCGCATGGCGATCTGCCTCCGAATGCCGTTGACGGGCTTGGCCTTGTCATGAAACATAGGCGCTCGCGACGGCCGGGCGCATCCGCATTCATACGGATGAGCCGATCCGCATAGTTACGGATAGGCGCGCTTCCCGGCCTGTGGCCTCATCAGCTTTGAACCCACGCGCCTATATCCAGCCGGCAAGGGGAGATCAAAATGCTAGTCGGAACACTCTGCAGCCGCTGTCCTATCAGCGTCCCCACGGGCGCACCGATCTCGGATGTCGCGCGCATGATGCGAGGCCAACACGTCGGTGCCGTTATTGTGACCGAATCCGATGAGAAGCGGCCTCGGGTCGTGGGCATCATCACCGATCGCGACATCGTGCGCGCTC
>DASYGA010000322.1:0-3861 GCA_036000265.1 Steroidobacteraceae bacterium
CTGGTGGCGGCGGCGATAACGATGGGCGGCAACGTGCGGGTGGGCCTGGAGGACAACTTCTACTTGGAACAAGGAAAGATGGCGAAGAGCAACGGGGCCCTGGTCGAAAAAGCAGCCCACCTGGTGCATGACCTGGGCCGAGAGGTAGCGAGCATCGCCGAAGCCCGCGAGCAGCTCTCCCTCTCCCCGCAGGGGAGAGGGACGGGGAGAGGGGCGAGCAAAGAATGACCGAGGTAAAGGCAGAACTAGTCGGCAGCGTCTGGAAGATCACCGCCAAGCCCGGCGACCAGGTCGCCGAGGACGACACGCTCCTCATCCTCGAGTCGATGAAGATGGAGATCCCGGTGATGGCACCACGCGCGGGCACAGTGAAGGAGATCCGCGTGAAAGAGACGGACGTGGTCAAGGAGGGCCAGGTGCTGGTCGTGCTGGAGTGACGAGGCCCGCGCAGCTGCTGCTCGATCACCAGCGTCTGGTCGAGCGGGAACGCGGGTTGCGCGACAACATCGAACGCGCCAACTCGCGTCTCGAATCAGACCCCGAGATCGTCGAGCGGGAAGAGGCGCTGGCCGAGGCACGCGCGGCACAGGAGGTCACCGCCGCCCGCGTTCGGGAATCAGACCACGAGCGAGAGGCCCACCGGGTGCGGCTGCGTACGCGCGAGAAGGAGCTGATGAGCGGGCGCATCCGCAGCCCCAGCGAGCTGCTGCAGATGTCCGACGAGGTGAAGCACATGAAAGAGCGCTTCGCCGAGGAGGAGGACGCGGAAATGAAGCTGATGGAGGATGCGGACGCAGCGGACGAGGCGGTCCGCGACGCCACGAATCAGCTCGAGCAGGCTCGCAAGCAATCCGCTGCGGAGGAACCCGAGATTCGTTCCGAGCTCCAGACGTGGACCACCGAGCTGGCCGAGGTCGAGTCTGAGCGCGACGCGGTCTGGGAGCAGATTCCCGCCGCGGCGCAAGCCGCATATTCGCGGATGCGCATGAAGCCTGCGGTGGCTCAGGTCATCAACAACCAGTGTTCCGCCTGCCATGTGACCGTGACGTCATCCGGCATGCAGAAGCTGCGCGCGGGCGACGAGCTCGTGCACTGCGAGAACTGCGGCCGCATCCTGGTCCGCGACTGAAAACGCTCCGCCTGTACACCGACGGCGGCGCGCGAGGCAACCCAGGACCGGCGGGCTTGGGCGTCGTGATCGAAGACGAGAACGGGATGCGCTTGCGAGGTCTTCACCGGTTTTTGGGGATTGCGACCAACAACGAGGCCGAGTACGAAGCGCTGATCGAAGGCCTCAAGGCCGTTTCGGAATGGAAGCCCGACCGGCTGCAGGTCTTCCTCGATTCGAAGCTGGTGGTGGAACAGGTCAATGGGCGGTGGAAAGTCAAGGAGGCGCGGCTGCAATCCCTCCTCGTCAAGGCGAAGGAGCTGCTCGCCGGCTTTCCCGAGGTCGAGATCAAGCACGTCGAGCGGGAACGAAACAAGGGGGCGGACGCGCTTGCCAACATGGCCATGGACGCCCACGTCAAGAAACCAAAGTCCACCGGCTAGATTTCCGTCGGGCCTGAGGCGATCAGTAGAACAGCGCCAGGTCCTTAAAGCCGGATGCAACCACCACCGTCAGCAGGCCAAGAACGAAGGCGACCGCCCCAAGGATCAGGCCCGCGCGGGCGATGCCCCTGCCACGCAGCTCCTCGTCGTCGGCGATCCGCCTCAGTGAGATGAACCCCATAATCGCCGCCACCGGGCCCAGCAGCAGGCCCAGGAAGATGACCAGGCTGAGCAGGGCGACGATTCCTGTTACGAGGGAGGCGATCGCGAGGCGGTCGAGGTGCCGCACCACAGGAACAGCCGATTCTGCCGCGAATACGCCAGGAGCTCGATTCTGCGGCGAGTTGTTCACAGCCGCAGCCTACAACCGCAGCCTGCGGTTTCCTCTCCATCTGGCTGGGTAGACTTAACCCGGGCCGAGGCGGACGGGTGACCGCCGACCTTAAGTGAATACGGTTGGAGGAAAGTCCGGGCTCCATAGAGCAGGGCGCTGGGTAACACCCAGTCGGGGCGACCCGAAGGAAAGTGCCACAGAAAATTACCGCCGGGCGGCGAGTGTCTCCGGAGACGAGCTGCTCGGTAAGGGTGAAAAGGTGGGGTAAGAGCCCACCGGCGGCCGGGTGACCGGCCGGCCAGGCAAACCCCGCCCGGAGCAAGACCAAATAGGAGGGCGTTCAAGGCGGCTCGCCCCAGTCCTCGGGTATCGGTCGCTAGAGGCGCCGGGCAACCGGCGTCGCAGACAGATGGTCACCGCCCGCAAGGGCACAGAACCCGGCTTACAGTCCGCCCTCGGCCCACCTCACCCGATTTCGAGACAGCTTCGATGGCCACCAGTTCCAACGGCCGAGGAGCACCGCGATCGACGGCACAAGTAGCGTGCGGACGAAAAAGGTGTCCAGGAGGATTGCGAAGGCGACCGTAAATCCGAGCTGGCGGGACTGGTCCGAATTTCCCGCAATGGCCAGGACCGTGAAGGTGCCGGCCAAGATCAGGCCGGCGGACGTGATCGTTCCGCCAGTGTGGCCGACCGCGCGAGCTAGCGCCTCGGGCAGGGGATGTTCATGCGCTTCCTCACGCAGGCGAGTCATCAGCAGGATGTTGTAGTCCTCGCCCAGCGCCATCGCAAAGATGAAGAGAAGGATCGGAATGACGAAGTTGATTCCGGAGTCGCTACCCACGTGCAGAAACAGGAAACTGGCTGCTCCGAGGGCGGCGACGTAGGAAAAGCCGACCGTGGCGATGAGGTAGATCGGAGCGATCAGGCTCCGCAGCAGCACCGCCAGAAGGATGGCGAGGGCGAGCATGACGATCGGCGCGATCGCGAGCAGGTCGGTGGTCGAGTAATCGTTGATGTCATAGGCCACCGAGTCCAGCCCGACGACGCCGTCATTTTGAGCACCTACGCTGTGGGCAACAGCATTCAGTGTCGAGCGCATCGCGGGGACCGCGCCGATCGCCGCTTGGGTGCCGGCCGGACCTGCCGCGGCGAGGGCGTAGAACTGAACTGTCCGTCCGTCAGCGCTGATGAATTGGGCGGTCGCGCGGTAGGCCTGATACTCGTTTGGCGGCACTGGTGTGGAGGCAGTCGGCGTCGCCGGTAACGCAGCCGCCGGGCCCAGCTGCGCATGCAGGCTGACCAGCTGGTCCACCGAAAGGCTCGTGCCGTTGGGGTTGAGCGGGCCAGACACAGAACGCAGATCCGACGCGCCGCCCAATTGCGTTTCCGCCAGAGAGAGGCTCTCCGGGTGTTCCCAGATCGGGCTGGCGAAGCGAAGCAAGAGTGTTTCGGGATTGCTGTTGGCGATGGGGAAGTGGGCGGCGATCGCAGCGGTCCCAGCGGCGGAGTCAGTGCCAGCGGGGGCCGGCCCGCTTAAGAATCCGCCGGTGGTGAAACCGAGCAGGCCCGCGGCCAGCGTCCCGAAGAGGACAACTCCCGCCAAAAGCACTATCAGCGGCCGCTGCACCACTCGCGTGGCCACCCGTCCCCAGGCGCCGGTGGTCTGCTGCCCGGCCGTCGGGTGTGAAGGCCAGAACAACACCCTCCCGAAGATCGCCAGCAGAGCTGGAAGTAAGGTCAGGGCCGCGGCCAGCATCACCGCCACCCCGAGGGCGAGCGACGGGCCAAGCCCGCGATAGAGGGAGAAGGAGGCCAGGAGGAGGCAGGCCAGCGCGGCCATGACGGTCACGGCCGAATACGCGATCGACCGGCCGACCCGTGCCATTGCAATGACCAGCGCGTCTCCAGGTGTCGAACCGCGGCGGATCTCTTCGCGGACCCGATAGACCAGGAACAGCCCGTAGTCCGTACCG
>DASYGA010000385.1:0-10131 GCA_036000265.1 Steroidobacteraceae bacterium
TGGTCGATGCCAGCGCCGTGTATCTGCACGAGGCCAACATTGAAGGTGCGCGCCACGACGCCATCTTCGTCACCACCAGTTACGGCAGGACCCTGGCGCTCGATGCCGATACGGGGCAGATACTGTGGGAATACACGCCGGCCAGCTATCCGAGCATCGCCGGGTCGCGGCAGTTCACCAATTCGACACCCGTGATCGCGCCCGGTGGGCGATTCATCTATGCCGCTTCGCCGGATGGCTATATCCAGGAGCTGGCAGTCAGGGATGGCCGTGTACTTTGGCGCACCGCCATCACCGAGCTGCCGCTGCGGGAAAAGATGGACTCGCCCCTGCGGCTCTTCCATGGCAGGGTGATCGCCGTCACCGGGGGTTACATTGGCGACCGGCCCCCTTACCAGGGCCACCTCGCCATTCTGGATGCTGGCTCCGGCAAGCTGCTTCAGGTGTGGAACTCCCTCTGCGGCGATCGTAGCGGGCTGATGCAACCCGAGTCCTGCCCGCAGTCCGGGGCGGCAATCTGGGGTCGGGCGGGGGCGGTGATCGATCCGCAAGATGGACACATCGTCATCGCTACGGGAAATGGCGACTGGAACGGTGCGACCGACTGGGGTGATGCGCTCATCGAGCTGAGCGCCGGGGCGACGGCGATTCTGGCCAATTACACGCCGTCCGATACGTCCTATCTCAACGATGAGGATCTCGACCTCGGCTCGACATCCCCGGTGCTGCTGGGCGGCGACCTGCTCGCCCAAGGCGGCAAGGACGGCAAGATCCGCCTGCTCAGCCGCCTGCGGATTGCCGGTGCTTCGCCGCACAAGGATCAGGAGCTGCAGATCGTTGCCACTCCGAGCGGCACCGATCTCTTCACGCAGCCAGCGGTGTGGCACCACGACGGCCGGTCCTGGATGTTCGCGGCGGATGACGGCGGCACTGCGGCCTGGCGGCTCGAGGACGGCAGGCTGCACGAAGAATGGAGCAATGACACGGGCGGTACCAGCCCGTTCGAGGCCGCTGACCTGTTGTTTGTCTACGACCCCGCGGGTGAGCTTGAGGTGTACGAGGCGGCTTCCGGCAAGCGTGTCGCCGCGTTGCGCTGCGGACCGGGGCATTGGAACAGCCCGATCGTGGTCGACGGCAAGATCATTTTGCCGGAGGGTAATGCCAACCAGCGCGCCACTCGCGGGGTGCTGGACATCTGGTACGCGGCCAAGCCGTAGGCCTGTCCCTTCACGGCCGGTTTGGCCCAAACAGAGCTCAGGCACCACGCCAGCCGTGAAACCTTGCCCTGGACCCTCCGATTGGACGCAGGCGATGCCCGCCACCCGCCCTCTACGGGGCTCGACCGGCATCGAGGTCCGCAGGCGCCTCGAGGCGGCGATCGCCAACAGTGACGGCCTCGCGGGGGCGCACTGCATTCATGAGCTCTGGATGCGCGCCGAGCTCGGCATCGACATCGACGCAGAGCTCGAGCGGCTCTGGAAGCGCGCCGCGAGCTCGATTCCGGAATGGCTGCCGATGACCCATGTCGAGTGGCTGCCGGAGATCTACGAGATCGCCGGCCGTTTTGCCGCCGGTCGCAAAGGCCGATCGAACATCTACCTGATACTTCTCGATTACCGCGATCGGAAAGGCAGTCCGTATGGCTTGTATGTTGGCATGAGCGCCTACACTCCCGCGCAGCGATTCGATCAGCACAAGGCCGGTATCAGAGCCGCCGGCAGCGTTCTCAAGCGTGGTCTTGAAGTGCTGGCCGGTCCGACGCTGCACCTGCAGCGTATTGCCCGCGCGGAGGCGGAACGGATCGAGGCAGAGCTTGCCGCCGCACTCGGCGATGCGGGCTTCCTGGTTCAGGGCGGACACTGACAGGGCCGGTCGGCATCCGGGACGAGGACGAATCAAAGTCCGAGATCGGACAGCCCCGGGTGATCGTCCGGCCGCCGTCCAAGCGGCCAGCGGTACTTGCGATCCGCCTCGGAGATCGGCAGATCGTTGATGCTGGCGTGACGGCGGTGCATCAGTCCGCGCTCGTCGAACTCCCAGTTCTCGTTGCCGTAAGCGCGGAACCATGACCTGCTGTCGTCGCGCCACTCGTACGCGAACCGGACGGCGATGCGATTGCCGGTGAAGGCCCAGACCTCCTTGATGAGGCGGTAGTCGAGCTCGCGCGCCCATTTGCGCTTCAGGAACGCGACGATCTCGGCTCGTCCGGTGACGAATTCCGAGCGGTTACGCCAGCGGCTGTCCTCGGTGTAAGCGAGGGCGACGCGCTCGGGCTCGCGAGTATTCCAGGCGTCCTCGGCCGAGCGCACTTTCTGGGCGGCCGTCTCGGCGGTGAACGGAGGCAGGGGCGGGCGGCTCGACATCTGAAACCTCCAGAGCTGGCGCTCGGCGGATAGTCTACTGCGATTTCGCGGCAGTGCTGCCGGCCGGCAGGTAATGCGCGCGGTCGACATTGATCGCGGCCCAGTTGGGGTCGTGGAAGCGGTTGCCCACGATCACCTGTGAGAGGCCGACGGGCCGGTAGGAGGGGACCAGCGCCGCATCGCCGCGGTGCAGGAGAAGCCGCACGGCGCGCTCCAGGTTATCCACATAGGTCCACCCGATGAGCGGACCGTCATTGTGACCGGTCAGGATGAATTTCACGCGGGCGCCGAGCTTCGCGCGGACCCGCTCGACCTGGGCCAGGTATGGGTCCAGCGGGTTCGGATCGAACTGCATCCAGGCGGCATCAGGGATGGTCGGGGAGTTGCTGCCGAAGGCGTCGCCGGAGAAGAGAACCGCCGTTTTCGGATCGAAGATCACGATCGAACCGGGGGTATGGCCCGGCACCGCATAGATGGTCAGGGCGCGATCGCCGATGTCGAGGCGCTCGCCATCGTGTACGGCGACGACATGTCTCGCGATCACGCTCGACTCGATGCCGCGGCCGCGCAGGAATTTCACCAGCCCCGGGCGATCCTGTGCGCCAATGTACTCGATCCTGGCGCGCACGAACTGATCGGCCTGGCCGATGTGATCGCCATGGTTGTGGGTGAAAATCACTGCCAACGGGCCGGGGCCGGCGAGCTTCGCAACATACCCGGCGAGATCCCCGCGCCCCATGCCGGAATCGATCAGCAGGGATTCCTTCGTGCCCTCGAGCAGAAACATCTTGTCATTGTCGGAGTCGCGGATCATGCGCACCCCTGGCAGGATCTCCTGCGAGACGTAGGCAGTGCGATCTCGGCGGTCGATCTGATAGTCGAACCGGCTGATTGCACTCGGTGCGCGGCCCGCCTCCATGGCTATCGCGCGAACGGTGTAGTGCGTCTTCAGGCCCCGGTTGCCGTCGTAGAGGCCTTTGATGAAGATGAGCCGCCAGGGATCGAATACAGGACTCGCCGCGGTCGGCGTACTGCCGTCGAGCGTGAAGTGAATCGTCGCCCGGTGATCCGAGTCGAGCAGAGTGACGGACTCGGTCGTTGGAAAAGTGCCGGACGGCGGAAATGCGGTGGGGGCCGCAAGCCGCGGCGAGTCCTGTGCTTGCGAGGACTCCGCGGCCCGCACAGTGGCCGCGGCAGACGCCGTAACGAGGACGAGGCAGGCGCACGCCGTAACCAGTCGATTCAGCATCGTGGAAATCCTCACGCGTCGTGTGCTGTTGTGGAGCGCTCGAGCCGGGGTGCCCAACCGCCCGGACGCCGCCTGAGTACGAGGCCGTACCAGGCAAGCGAAACCAGGATCAGCGCACCGAGGATCAAAAGGCTCGGACGTCCGGCGTCCGGGTCGACCCATTCGGCGGCGGCGAAGGCAAGCGCCAGCGCGATACCGAGAATCGGAGCCATGGGATAAAGCGGCGAGCGCCAGAATCCCGGGCGACCGGTCTGGCCGCGCGCGCGGCCGACGAGTATGGCGATGCTGACCAGTGCGAGCGCGTACACGACCAGGCCGGATACGAAGACCAGAAGAACGTGCACAGGAATGAGGCAACAGACCGCTGCGGCCAGCGTCGTTACGACTGTAGCCGTGCGGGGCGCGCCAGACCGGAGGTGAACTCTTGCCAGAGCGGCATTGACGCGCGATGGGAAGATCTCATCGCGGGCGAAGCTGAAGAACAGGCGGGCGGTGAATAGCAGCTGGGCGATCAGGGCATTGAATACGGCCAGCGCCACCGCGGCGCTGAGCGCTTTGCCGGCAAGGGGACCTGCGAGCGACGTCACGAGGGCGGTGAACGGTGCGGCGCTTTGGAGGATTGCGGCGTGTCCGTTCGAGCCCCAGGCGGCAGCAATGACGGGAAGCGCGACCGCCGCCGCCCCGATGAGGCAGGCGGCGATGATGACGCGGCCCATGTTGCGATGGGGCTCCATCAGTTCCTCGCCGAAGGCGATTGCCTGGTTGCCGCCGACCGTGGCGAATGCCGCGCTCACCGCCCCCATTGCCATTGCCGCCGTCGCGACCGGGACCCACTCGCGGGCGGGACCGGGAATTCGCGGGTGTGTCAGCACCGCGACGAAGTTGCCGGTCGGATGCCAGAGGCCCGCCACGATCAGCGCGACCACCGCCAGGAGCTCGATGGCGAGGAAGACGCCCGTCAATGCTGCATTGGCTCGTAATGCGAGGAGCGCCGCGCCTGCAGCCAGACCCATCGCAAGCAGTGTAATTACCCATGGGGTCGCGGTGGGCACGACCTCCACGACATAGATCGAGACCATTTTGGCCAGGAAAGCGTTCATCGGGATGACCACCACTGCCCAGAGCGCGAGGGATGCAAATCCGGCGGCGGGGCCGAGGATGGAGCCGACGCCCACGTAATCGCCGCCGGCATAGGGATACGCCGAGCCGAGCTCCGCGTAGACCATTCCCCAGATCGCCGCCGCGCCCATCCCGATGAGGAATAAGGCCGCCGCGCCGGTACCCGTATGCTGCAACACGTCCGAGCCGGGGCCGTACACCGAGAAGACGGGGGAAAGACACGAGAGCGTGAGAAGCAGCGCGTCGAAGGCAGAGAGCCTGCGGTGCAGACGCGGGGATCCCATGGTCGCCGCGGAGGCGGACGTATCGGGCGGGTACGCGGGTTTGATATGCGCGTCGGTGCTCAAGAATCAGTGCCTCGCGCTGCGTGGTCGCAGGACTCCACCGTCATCTTACCCTTGCCGGGGCAGCCGCGCGCCGCGCCGCGCCGCGCCGCGCCGCGCTAGAATGCGCGCTCGTCGCCCGAAAGAAAGATGATGACCGAATCGCACCCGTTGCCCATCGTGCTCGTTCCTGGCCTGCTCGCTTCGCCGCGCCTCTATGCGGAGCAGATTCCCGAGCTTTGGCGCGCAGGCCCGGTGACCGTGGCGGTCCATTCGCGGGATGACAGCATCGCCGGCATTGCCCGGCGCATCCTCTCGAGCGCGCCGCAGCGCTTTGCGCTCGCGGGCCTGTCGATGGGCGGCTACGTCTGCTTCGAGATCCTGCGCCAGGCTTCGAAGCGGGTCGCCAAGCTGGTGCTGCTCGACACCAGTGCGCGCCCGGATGCGCCCGAGCAGAGCACGCAGCGTCGAGCGCAGATGGACCTGGCGCGCAGCGGACGGCTCGGCGAGGTCGCGGATACGCTCTTCCCTAGAATGGTGCATGCGCGCCGCTGGGGAGATGAGTCGCTGCGCCGTGTCTGGCGAATGATGGCGCAGGAAGTCGGCGCCGAAGGATTCGTCAACCAGCAGACGGCCATCATGGGCCGGCCGGACTCGCGGCCGGGGCTGGCCGCCATCCGCTGTCCGACCCTGGTGATCGTGGGGGATGGCGATGTGGTCACGCCACCGGAGCGGGCGGAGGAGATCGTGAGTGGGATACCGGACGCGCGGCTCAGCGTGATCCGGGATTCGGGTCACCTCGCGACGCTCGAGCAGCCCGCCGCGGTGAGCAGAAGCATGTTGCAGTTTCTAGAGGAGGTAACATGACCGCGCATTATCTGCTCAAGACAGAACCCTCGGGATATTCGTTCGCCGACCTGAGTCGCGACAAGGAGACGGTCTGGGATGGAGTGTCGAATGCGGCCGCCCTGCGCAACCTGCGCGCCATGAGTCCAGGCGACAGGCTGGTGATCTACGAGACCGGCGACGTGAAGAGCGCGGTGGGACTGGCGAGCGTCGTCGCGGTGCAAGGGGCGCAAGCCGGGGAGCCGACAGTGAGAATCAAAGCCGCCAAACCGTTATCGAAGGCGGTGCCGCTGGCGCAGATCAAGGCGGCCCGGCTCTTCGCCGATTCACCGCTGGTGCGCCAGGGACGCCTGAGTGTCGTGCCGCTCACTG
This sequence comes from Steroidobacteraceae bacterium, assembly GCA_036000265.1. GTDB lineage: Bacteria > Pseudomonadota > Gammaproteobacteria > Steroidobacterales > Steroidobacteraceae > 13-2-20CM-66-19. Next base: position 6,273 of record DASYGA010000385.1, read on the forward strand.
CGGAGCAGTATCGATACATCACCGGCGGATAGAGGAGGCGATGGCGCTTGCCGCCGGCCGGAGTACCCCCTACGCTTGGCGTGATCCTTCAAGCCTCAAGGATATCCCATGTCGGTAGTTTTGCTGGAGCGGCCCGGCCCGGGGGTCGCGTTGCTGCGGCTCAACCGTCCGGACCGTCTGAACGCGCTCAATATGTCGGTGCGCGAGAGCCTGGCATCGCATTTCACGGAGCTAGTCGCCGACGACGCCGTCAAATGCGTCGTGATCACGGGTGACGAGAAGGCATTCGCAGCCGGCGCCGACGTCGCGGAACTCGCTGAACGTACCCCGACGGACCCGGCATTCGAGAAGTCGCGTATCGCATGGACCGCCATGGAGCGCTATCGCCGGCCCATCATTGCGGCCGTGAACGGCTTCGCCCTCGGCGGCGGCTGCGAGCTTGCAATGCATTGCGACATCATCATCGCGGGAGAGGGAGCAAAGCTCGGGCAACCGGAGGTCAAGCTCGGCATCATGCCGGGCGCGGGCGGTACGCAGCGTCTGCTGCGCGCGGTGGGCAAGTTTGCCGCCATGCGGTGGCTGCTGACCGGCGATCTGCTGAGCGCCACGGATGCTCACCGGCTGGGACTGGTGTCCGAGGTGGTGCCCGATGAGCGCGTTCTCCCGCATGCGCTCGAGGTTGCAACACGCATCGCGGCCCTGCCGCCGCTCGCGGTGGCGGCCATCAAGGAGACGGTGCTGCTCGGCGCCGATCTGCCGCTGCAAGCCGCGCTGCGCCTCGAAAGCCAGAGCTTTCAGCTGCTGTTCGCCACGGCGGACCGGACCGAGGGCATGCGCGCCTTCATCGAGAAGCGTAAACCGGAATTCAAGGGGCGTTAGATGTCGGAATATTCCGAGCAGCTCCATACCATAGGCGTCGTGGGCGCCGGCGCGATGGGCGCCGGCATCGCGCAGTCGGCCCTGACGGCGGGCCTCGAGGTGATCCTCCACGACTCGAGCGCCGCGGCCCGCGCCAAGGCCCGGGCTGAGATCCACTCGCGCATCGCGCGCCTGGCGGCAAAGGGTGAGATCACCGCCGCCGCGGCCACCGAGGCCGAAGGGCGGCTCACGCTCGCGGAGCGGCTCGAGGAGCTGGCTCCGGCGCAAATCGTCATCGAGGCGATCATCGAGCAGCTGGAACCGAAGCAGAAATTGTTGATGGCGCTCGAGGACATCGTGCCCGCCAGCACCGTACTCGCCACCAACACGTCATCGCTTCCGGTCGCGGCGATAGCACGCCCCTGCCGGCGTCGCGAGCGCGTCTGCGGTCTTCATTTTTTCAACCCGGTGCCGCTGATGCGGCTGGTAGAGGTGATTCGCGCGGCGGACACCTCGGAGCGCACCATGGAGCGCGCGCTCGAGCTCGCGGCGCGCCTCGGCAAGACCGCGGTGCGGGTGAAGGATGTGCCGGGTTTCCTCGTCAACCTGCTCGGGCGCGCCTACCTGACCGAAGCGTTGCACATCCAACACGAGGGCGTCGCCTCGGTGGCGGCCATAGACCGGATCATGCGCGAGGCCGCCGGCTTTCGCATGGGCCCGTTCGAGCTGATGGACCTCACCGGCATCGATGTCAACTTTCCGGCGACGCGGGTCGTCTACGAGGGCTTTCAGCACGATCCGCGCCTGAAGACCACCGTGCTGCACGAGTCTCTGCTCATCGCGGGCCGGCTCGGTCGCAAGACCGGGCGCGGATTCCACGAGTACGGCGAGAGCAAGGCTGCCTCTGGCGCCTCCGGCGAGCTGGAGGCGGGCGAAGGAGCGGTGTCGGATACGCCGGTGGCGGCCTGGATCGGCGCGCAGGCGCCGGAGCTCGGGCCGCTGTCGCAGCGCGGCTTGCGGCTGGTTGCCGCCGATCAGGCCGAGGTGATTCTCGTGAGTCCCGCTGCGGGTGAGGATGCGGCGACCGCCGCCGCCAGGCTGCGGTTGGACCCGGCGCGCGTGGTCGCGGTGGACCTGCTGGGAATGGAGAAGGGCTTTCTGACATTGATGGCGCCTGTCGGCGGCGGCAGCGCGGCGCGCAAGCTCGCCGCCTTCCTGCGCGGGACGGGGCTCTCGGTCGCCGTGATCAATGATTCTCCAGCCTTCGTGGCGCCGCGGATCCTCGCAATGGTCGTCAATCTTGCCTGCGAGATCGCCCAGATCGGAATCGGCACTCCGCACGATATCGACGTCGCGATGCGCCTTGCGCAGAACTACCCGCGCGGTCCCTTCGAGTGGGGTGAGTGGCTGGGTGCGCAGCGCGTGCATGACACGTTGCGGCAGTTACAGGAGATCACAGGCTCCGACCGTTATCGTCCGAGCCTCTGGTTGCGGCGGCGGGCACTGCTCGCGTTGCCGCTGCGCACCGGCGAGTGACAAGCCTGCAGCCGTGGCGGTGCGCAACGGGCTGCTGCGTACCCTGAGAGTTACGATCGCTGCAAGCCAGCGGCGGCAATACGCCCGCCTTGACAAGCCCGCAGGCGGCGTGCAGCATCCAGAAACCGGTTTCAGAGCGGTAGATCGGGCGGTTCCGGGACGCTGCGGCGGTTCCAACAATACGAACATCACATGGCGGCTACTCCACGCAGCATCGGCATAGCACTCGTAGCGGCCCTCGGCGGATTCCTGCTCGGCTTCGATGCGACCGTGATTTCCGGCGCCGTGCCGTTCATTCGCGATTACTTCGGGCTGGGCGGGGCCTCGGGCAGCCTCGCCCTCGGATGGGCGGTGAGCAGCCTCGGGTGGGGGGCCATGGCGGGCAATCTCGGCACCGGCGTGCTGAGCGACCGCTTTGGCCGCCGGCCGGTGCTGCTGTTGACGGCGGTGCTCTTTCTGGTCTCCTCGCTGCTTGCGGCGGGCGCGCACTCGTATCCGACCTTCATCGTGGCGCGCGTGCTCGGCGGCCTCGCAGTCGGAGCCGCGATCCTGATCGCTCCCATGTACATCGCCGAGATCGCACCGGCCGAGAGCCGCGGCCTGCTGGTGTCCACCAACCAGCTGATGATCGTCATCGGCATCTCCGCATCCTTCTTCTCCAACGATCTCATCTTATCCGCCGGGGCCGCAAGCTGGCGCTGGATGCTCGGGGTGGAGGCAATACCGGCGCTACTCTTCCTGGGGCTGCTCACGATCGTGCCGGAGAGCCCGCGTTGGTTGCTCGCGCACGGCCGCCGGCACGAGGCGCTCACGGTCATGCGCGCCGTCCGCGGCTGCGGGGCGGATGCGGAAATTGAGCGGATCCAGGCAGCGGCTTGCGCGGTGCGCGCCGGGTCGTGGTCGGCCCTGCTCGGCAACCGCATGCGCTTTGTCATGGTATTCGCCGCTGGGCTGGCGTTCTTCCAGCAGATCACCGGCATCAACGCGGTTCTTTACTATCTGCCGACGATCTTCGCGCAGGCGGGCGGCGGGCTCGCCAGTGCCTTCCGGCAGGCGGCGATCGTCGGCGCGGTCAACCTCGCCATGACCCTGGTGGCGATGCGTTGGATCGACAGACTGGGCCGCAAGCCCCTCCTGTTCCTCGGAACGAGCGGCATGGCGGCGGCGCTGCTCGCCATCGGCTGGGCATTTCGCACGGGGGCTGGCGGCGCGGGGGCACCGGTGGCACATCCCGGGATGGTGCTCGCTGCGATCGTCCTCTTCGTCGCCTCCTTCGCGATCTCGCTGGGCCCGGTCACTTGGGTCATGGTGTCGGAGATCTTCCCCAACGAGCAGCGCGCTCGCGCTCTATCGGTCGTCGGCTTCTGGAATGCCCTGGTGAGCGCGACGGTCACGCTGGTGTTCCCATGGCAGATCGCGCACTGGGGCGCGTCCGGTACCTTCTTCGGTTATGGCCTCCTTGCCG
>DASYGA010000462.1:0-2228 GCA_036000265.1 Steroidobacteraceae bacterium
GCGAACACTGCGCTCTTCTCCGTCATTCGCGCTGTGCTGCTGCGTCCCTTGGGTTATGGAGACCCGCAGAAGCTCGTCATCCTGACGCGCGGCGCCACTCCCATCCATGTAGACGAGTTCCGCGCCGCCGCCCGCTCCTACACCGAAACCGGCGTCTTTTCCGGCGGGGCAGAGCAGCTGGCCCTCACCGGCAGAGGACAACCGGAGGTGGTCAGCGCCGCTCGCGTCTCCGCCAACTTCCTCAACATCCTCGGTATCGAGCCGGCGCTGGGCCGATCATTTCTGCCTGCCGAGGACCGCATCGGTGGACCGGATGTAGCCCTGATCAGCACCCGGCTGTGGCGGCAGCACTTCGCCGGCGACCCGTCCGTTCTCGGCCGCGCTGTGACCCTCGCGGGCACGTCCTACACCATCATCGGTGTCCTGCCGCCGCGTTTCACCTTTCCGTTCGAGGGGGCCGATACCGATGTCTGGATCACGCGCCCCATCGAGTGGTCGCTGATGCCGGTGAAGTCGCGCCCGCTGAGTCCATACCTTCAGATCTTCGGACGGCTCAAGCCGGATGTCTCGCTCGTTCAGGCGAACGCGGAGCTGGCTACGCTCAATCGACAGTACGCCGCAGCCCATCCGGCCATGCTCGACGCCAAACCCGCGACCGCTGACAATCCAAGCCGAGTCAGCACGCTCCAGGAATCGATCGTTGCCGATGTGCGGCTGCCACTCCTTCTCCTGACCGGCGCAGTGGGCGTGTTGCTCCTGATCGTGTGCGCCAACGTCGCAAGCCTGCTGCTGGCCCGTGCCGCTACACGCGCCCGGGAGTTCGCCGTCCGCTCAGCAGTGGGCGCCAGCCGTGGCCGCCTCCTCCGGCAGCTCCTCACGGAAAGCACCCTGCTGTCCATGCTCGGCGGCGCGCTCGGCGTGCTGCTTGCAGGGGCGGCGCTGCGCGGCATCCGCACCATGAATGCGGTGGAGCTGCCACGCAGTTCGGAGATCCATCTCGACCTCAGCGTTCTCAGCTTTGCGGTCGCACTCTCGCTGCTGACCGGCATCCTCTTCGGTCTGGCGCCTGCACTCTCCGCATTTCGCCGCGACCTCGCCGCCGTTCTGCAGGGCAACGTCGCGAATCCCTCTGCTCGCGGCAGGCTCCGCCGTCATCTCGCCGCCGGGCCGCGTGGAATGCTGGTCGCAGGACAGGTGGCGCTCTCGCTCGTCCTCCTGGTCAGCGCCGGGCTGCTGCTCCAGAGCCTCGCGCATCTTTACAACGTCGATCCCGGCTTCCGGCCGGAGCGCGTGCTCACCATGGCCGTCTCGCTCGCGCCCGCGCAATATGACACCGACGCCAAGCGGGCCAGCTTCTACACCCAGCTCGTCGAGCGCGTGGAAGCCATCCCCGGCGTCGAGCACGCAAGCGTCACTTTGACACTGCCCACCGCCGGCTGGGCGGGAGCGCCGGTCCGCATCTCTGGCCGTCCCGAACTGCTGCTGAACCAACGACCCATCGCCATCCTCCAGCAAATTTCGCCGGACTACTTCCGCACTCTTCAGGTCCCGCTGCACCGCGGCCGGGCCTTCAGCATCGGCGACAACGCAAGCGCGCCCGCCGTCGCCATCATTGACGAGAGCCTCGCGCGCCGCTTCTGGCCGCAATATCCAGGCGGGGAAAACCCCATCGGCCAGCACCTGCTCGTCGGCTCGAGCAAGCAGCCACTCGAAATCGTCGGCATCGCCGCGCCCGTGCATCAGGAGGGCCGCGACGCCGATCCCATGCCGGGCTTCTATGTGCCCAATGCGCAGCAGCCGCCGCAGGCCGCAATCTTGATTCTGCGCACGAAGTCCGACCCGGCGGCCTTTGCCGACACGGTGCGCCGTCAGGTGCTCGCGCTCGATCGCAACCAGCCTGTCTCTGACATCAAGACCCTCTCCGCCGTCCTCGATGCCTCCGAAGATCAGCGGCGCCTGATGTTCTCGCTTCTCGGGGCATTCTCCGTCGCCGCCACGCTGCTCGCAGTGCTTGGGCTTTACAGCGTCATCTCCTATTCCGTCGTCGAGCGCACGCGGGAGATCGCGATTCGCCAGGCGCTCGGCGCGCAGCGCGGCAGCATTCTTGCGCTGGTGCTCCGGCAGGGTCTTGCTATCGCACTCGCTGGGATCGCCTTCGGCATCGCCGGAGCAGCCAGCCTCACGCGCCTGCTGGCCTCCATGCTCTTCGACGTAAAGGCTATCGACCC
>DASYGA010000466.1:0-6626 GCA_036000265.1 Steroidobacteraceae bacterium
CACGTTCAAGGTGATGTTGCTGAGCACGTCCACGTCCGTACCCGGGTACTTGAAGCTGAGTTTCTCCACCGACACGGCCGATCGGTAGAGCTTTTTTCCCTGCTCGAACCGGATGTACGGATTCTGCCGCGATGACGGCCTGATCTCCTCGATCTTGATCTTCTCGAGTTGCTTCTTGCGTGAAGTCGCCTGCCGCGCCTTGGACGCGTTCGCGGAAAAGCGCCGCACGAACTCCTGCAGGTCCGAGATCCGGTCCTGGGCCTTCGCATTCGCGGCCTCGATGCGCTGGCGCGCCTGCAGCGATGCCAGCATGAAGTCGTCGTAGTTGCCCGGATAGACCTTGAGCTGCTGGAAGTCGAGATCCGCGACGTGCGTGCACACCTGGTTGAGGAAGTGCCGGTCGTGGCTGATGATGATCATGGTGGCGTCATAGGCGTTGAGCACGCCCTCGAGCCAGCGGATCGAGTGGATGTCGAGATTGTTCGTGGGCTCATCGAGCAGCAGCACGTCCGGCTTCGAGAACAGAGCCTGCGCCAGCAGCACTCGCAGCTTCAATCCGGGGGCCACCTCGCGCATCGGCCGCTCGTGCAACGATGCGCCGATGCCGATATCGCTGAGGATGCTGCCGGCGCGCGCCTCGGCGTCATAGCCGCCGTATTCCCCAAACTTCACTTCGAGCTCCGCCGCCTTCATGTAATCCGCGTCCGTCGCGCCCGGGTCGGCGTAGATCCGATCCCGCTCCTGCATGGCGCGCCACATCTCGAGGTGGCCTTGCATCACCACGTCGAGAACACGCTCGTCTTCGTAGGCGAATTGGTTCTGCTTGAGAGTTCCGAGGCGCCTCCCGGGCTGCAGCACCACGTCGCCCGCGCTCTGGTCGAGATCGCCGCTCAGGATCTTCATCAGCGTCGATTTGCCGCAGCCATTGGCGCCGATCAGGCCATAGCGGTTGCCGGCGGAGAATTTTGCGGTGACCTGCTCGAACAGCGGCTTGGCCCCGAACTGCATCGTGATGTTGAATGTGGAGAGCATATCCGTCCGTTCGATTAGTGCGGGCCAGTACCCGCCAAACTTTTCGTCCCGGTTTCCGGGACGACGATCGACGATTAAGCGAGCGACGGTCGTGATGTCATCCTGCCTCCCGGGTGACCGGCGCTCGTCGCTTGCGATTGGGCTGGGTGCCGCGCTGGAGTGGCCCGCAGCGGGCCGCGCAGTATAGCCGATGAGGTGAATGCGTACAACGGCGGCGGCCGGAATGGGCGTGCACGCCACCCAGCCCGCTCAGATATGAAAGCCGCGGGTGCCAAATAGTCCCACCAGACCGATGATGATGAGATAGATGGCGATGATGTAGTTGAGCAGTCGCGGCACCACCAGGATCAGAATGCCAGCGATCAGCGCCACGACGGGCGCAAGCAGCAGATGGACATGAAGATTCATGGATACCCTCCAGGGAGTGGATTGCGAACGGGTTGAAGATGGCGCGTGATATCAGGCGGCATTACCAGCCACCCTTCTCAATCGGCACCGGATCGTCTGACCAGCGTGACGGTACGACCCACGCCGCTGCCGGCGGCACAGCGGGTTTCACCACATCAGGTCATCTGGCACGCCATCATGGGAAGCTGCGTCGTGGGCGACGCCGGATCCTATGACGGCGTGCTCATCGCGCTCGCGAATCCGAGCTGCAATCGCCGCTGGCACGAGCTCATAGCCTCCGCCGCGGCGCACGATCGCGATTTCGCCACGGCTGAGGCGCTCACGCGCCAGGCGATCTGCCGGGATGCTGCGTATCCTGTTGCCGTCGAGAAAATTGTATCGCTCATCGGTCTGAGGTCGCGGCAAGCAGTTCTGTTTGATCAGCTGCTCGATCTGCGCGTGGCGGGCTCTTTTGTCCGCCTGTTCCTTTTGCTGGCGGCTCAGCTCCTGATCGCGCGCGGTCTTGGCAAGCTGCGCCCGCTGCGAAGCGAGCTCCGCGTCGGACGGCGCCGCGCGCTTTTCCTTCGGCAGCTGCTGTCGCTCTCGCTGTTGCTTCTGCAGTTGCCGTTCGGTTTCCCTGGCCTTCTTTTGATTGACCAAGCCCGCCTGTAGCAACTGATCGCGCAATGACATGCTCATGACAATCACTCGGGGTTATGGGGACCGCAGCCCAGGCAGCCACGGCTTTGCGCAGCCGATTATGCCGTATTCAGCAAATGAGTCACAACTCCAGCTCGCTCCGCCGGCGATTCGAGGTGTCGATGAGGGTGGCCGCCGCCCGGCGCACACGCCGCCTTGCGGTGGAATCAAACTCGAGCAGCTCCCTCGTCCGCGGCGATCCGCCGCCTCGAAGTCGAGCCTTCGACCCGAGCAGCGGCGGTAGCTCGAGATTCTGCCGACGGCTCAGCCCGATTCAACTCAGCAGCCACGGCCGGCTTGATGGTCAGGTCAACTGTTTGCCGTTCTCCGACGGTTGACCTTTCAGTCGGGGAACGTTCCGGGCGGTCGGCGATGCACGGCCCCAGCGCTTCGAATGCCTCCTCCTCAGTCGGCGCGCTGGGAAGACTCGAAGCATTATTGGCCCGGCAACTGGGGATGACTCAGGCGGGGACGTCCAAACACCTGCGGGTGCTCCGGGAGGTTGGGCTGGTGCGGGACCGCGAGCTACGATGCGGGCAAGGCGCTGAATGCCGCCGTGAAGGCGGCTCGGGAATTCGGCATTCTTGACGAGCCTTTCAGGGGTACGAACACCTGAGAGCGCATCACGGTGGCCAAGGCGGTGCTGGATGCCTTGAGTGCCGATGCACAGGGGAGCCCTTGCGCATACAAATGAGAACGATTAGCATTTGCATATCTTGGAGATTCCCGCCTGCCGGCTCTCCGACCGCCTGGGTGATGCAAGAAGATGAATCGTACTTACCTGCTTCGTAGCTTCGTGCTGATGGGCCTGGTAGGCGCGATGGGCGCGCACGCGGACGCATTCGGTGCCAGCCTGACGCAAGCTATGCCGGAGTACAAGCTGGTGATTCGCAACCACCAGTTCACTCCATCGGCACTGAAGGTGCCAGCCAATACGAAATTCAAGGTGTTGGTGAGCAATCAGGACAGCACGCCGTCCGAGTTCGAGAGCAGCGATTTCAGCCGCGAGAAGATCGTCCTGCCCGGCAGCACCGTCACCGTCTTCATCGGTCCTCTGGGCAAGGGACAATACAAGTTCTTCGATGACTTTCATCAAAGCACCGGCAACGGCGTGCTGATCGTGGAGTGAGCCGCATGCTCGGCGTCGCACTGTTGGTCTTTCGCGAGGTGCTGGAAGCCGCCCTGATCGTGACGGTGGTTGCCGCGGCAACGCGCGGTGTCCCGCATCGTCGGATCTTCATTGGCGGGGGCATCGCGCTCGGTATGATCGGCGCGGGTCTGGTGGCGCTGGGTATGAACTTCATCGAGGGCTCACTCGGCGGTTCCGGAGAGGAACTGTTCGAGGCGAGCGTGCTCTTGACGGCAGTGGTGATGATCGGCTGGCACGTTACGTGGATGTCCAGCCACGGAAATGAAATGGCTCAGCGCCTGCGCAGCGTCAGCGCCTCGATCAAGGCGGGCTCGAGCTCCGTGGCGATCCTCCTGGTCGTCGTGGCACTGGCCGTGATGCGGGAGGGGTCTGAAATCGCATTGTTCCTGTTCGGCCTGGCCGCGGGCGGCGCAGGACAGCGGGATCTGCTGGCGGGTGTGCCAGTCGGGCTTGCCGGGGGAGTTACTCTGGGGTTCGTGCTCTATCTCGGGTTGCTGCGCATTCCGGTAAGGCACTTCTTTCGCGCTACCAATTGGATGCTGGTCCTCCTGGCCGCGGGGCTCTCATCCTCGGCCGCGGCTTACCTGATCCAGGCCAATTGGCTGCCGGCGCTGGGCAGCCAGTTGTGGAACACGTCGTGGCTGCTCAGCAACAGCTCGCTGCCGGGGCAAGCGCTGCATGTGCTGGTGGGCTATGAGGCGCGACCTGCGGGCATGCAATTGGTGTTCTGGACAATCACTTTCGGGGCCTTTCTGATCGCGATGCGTGCGACGGCAATGCGGCGGGTGCCAAGCACCCCAGAGCGTTACCCCCGGCAAACCTCTCCTCCAGACGGGCGGTCGAGCACGCTCGATCTGCAGTCTTAGAAAGCCTCCTCCTTCGCTTCCGCTAATCACGCTGCGACGCCGCTGTTGCAGGAGGACGGGCTTTGCCAATGTCAAGCACGGGGTCCATACATGCAGCATGCCACAGATCCGATGTCGCCACGGGCCAGGAGCCACGCCTGCGCACTCTGCCTATGGCTGCTCGCCGGAGTCGGCACCGGCGCGCACGCGGACGATTTCATCGTCTACTCTCCGTATGTCAATCGAGGGCAGTCGGAGATCGAGCTGCGCGGCTTCTATACGGGCGACGGCCGGCTTGATTTCAACGGCGCGGCCGCGAGTGAGCTTTCGCTGGCGCACGCCTTCACCGGTTGGTGGAAACCCGAGATCTATGTTGCCGAGTACGAGAAAAGCCCCGGCGAAAGCGCGGGTCTGGTGGGTTACGAATTCGAAAACACGTTCCAGTTCACCCAGCCCGGAGAATATTGGGTCGATGCGGGATTTTTGGCTTCGCTGGAATTGCCCAGCGCGAGAGGCGAGAACAACAGACTCGAGTTCGGTCCGCTGCTAGAAAAGACATTCGGCCGTTTCGACCATCGCCTGAATCTGATATGGGAAAAGGAGATTGGCGCCGAGGCCAGTCGTCATTACGAATTCCGCTATAGCTACTCCGGAACGTATGCGCTCTCACGTCTCGTCCAGCCGGGCTTCGAGTTTTACGGTCGTCCGTCGGATCGCGCCTATCAGATCGGCCCGATCGCACACGGTGAATGGCACGTGCCTGGCACCACCGGCGATATCGAATACCGCGTTGGCCTGCTGCGAGGCATCAACACCGATGCTCCACGCGAGACCTGGGTGGCTCAATTCGAGTACGAATTCCTGTGAGATGGTCCGCCCGAGCGACCGAACTTCCTGTTGAGCACGGTACCTCTCGCCACGAGTGAGTTTGATGAGGAGTAGGCATGCCGAGGCGTTGCTTGCGGCGATTCGGCACTCGCGACCAGGCTATCCGCGGGAGAACCTCGGGCCGGCGTGCTCGCCGGCCCGAGGTGCGGCATCCAGCCTCAGCGCGTGGGCCGCTCCTCCCGCCGTCCATTGCCGCCGCGGCCTGAGCTTCTGGCGGCGGAGCCTTCCTCCTCGGTCTCCTCTTCGTCTGCCGATTTCTCGGCGAACAGCTTCGGGTTAATCTTCTCTTCAGCCAGCTTTGTCAGCGTCTCATCCATTTGCTTGCCTTCCTTGATCGCGCGGTCCATGCATTTGACGATCTCCTTCTGTCCGGCCGAAGCGCCCAGAGAGCGGGCCGTTCCCCACGCCGCAATGCAGTAGTGCTCCGTCTTCTGGATCGAGCCGATCAGCACCGCATCCAACGTGGGGCCGGCCTCGATCTCCTGCACGTGCTCGCGCGCATCGCTGATCAGGCCCTCCGCCGCGATGTTCTTCTTGCGGCCCGGACTCTCCTCCAATTCCTCCAGGGTGCTTTCGATGTCCTTGATCAGACGCTCACCCTGCGACAGGCGCTCCTCGATGCTGCTGCGCAGCTCCTCGGCCTCGACGGCCTTGGCGAGCCTTGGCAACGTGCGCGCCAGCTGCGACTCGGCGCTGTGGATTTCCTGAAGCTCAAGGACCAGCAACTCATTGCCGTCCAGCGATTCGTGGCGTGTGCGAGTTTGTTTCCGTGTTGAGGCCATAGGTCGTACTCCGGCTTGTGATATCTCTACCTGAACAGATTCCCCGGCAATGAAGACTGCTGCCGGGCATCGTGGGCGTGGGAGAGCGCAATCCGCGTGCCGGACCAAACGCGAAGAATCGCAGCGGCACGCCCCAAGTCAACGGCGCGTGCTGGCTCGGCGGCCCGTGCGATGCAAACGAGGTCGCGACTGTTGGAAGCGACCCGAGCCTCATACTCGGCCAGTCGCTGCGCGACGAGGAACCACCCCTGATACTCGTCTCATGAGGCCGCCTCGCTCGAGCGGGAAGCCGTTGCCTGCTTTGCTTCCTCGGTCATCGCCCTCTCTTGCGCGCGATGGACAAATGGGAACGCTACCACCAGAATGGCGTCGCACTACCGGTGGACTGCGATGCCGCGACTTCGACGGGTGAGGAAGCGAACGAGCCGCGGCCGAATGGCTGCTCGAGGCTCCGGGATCGGGTCTTGGGCCGCCGGGACGGCGCTCGCCGCCTGTGCAGGGCTGGCTGCCCCTCTGCCGGTGTCGGCCCAGACCGAGCCGGCGACCTCGCGAATGGCGACCGGCCCGAGCCCCCAGCCGCCGCAATCGCCCGAATACCAGCGGCTGCAGCGGCGTCTCGCCCGCGGATGGGACACCTGGGACGTGCACAGCGTGATGACGCAGGTGCTCCTGCCGGAGGGCCTCGCCATTCACGGGGGCCTGAAGGACAACACCACCGAGGGCGGTGACGCGTATCTGCCCGAGGCGCTCATTGGCCGGCTGTCCCCGGATGCCGCAACCGTAACTCCGGGACCGCATTCCTGGGACGGCGGCTATACCGACCTGCGCATCGCATGGCATGGT
>DASYGA010000482.1:0-4942 GCA_036000265.1 Steroidobacteraceae bacterium
CTCCGCGATATTGCGCACCTGGCCCGTGAGGTTGCTGGCCATGAAGTTGACGTTGTCGGTGAGATCCTTCCAGACGCCGCTCACGTCCTTCACCTCGGCCTGGCCGCCGAGCTTGCCTTCGGTGCCCACCTCGCGCGCGACTCGGGTCACCTCGGCCGCGAAGCTGTTGAGCTGGTCCACCATCGTGTTGACGGTGTTCTTCAGCTCGAGGATCTCACCCTTCACATCCGCCGTGATCTTGCGCGACAGGTCGCCGCGGGCGATGGCGGTCGCCACCTCCGCGATGTTGCGCACCTGGCCGGTGAGGTTGCCGGCCATGGAGTTGACGCTGTCGGTGAGGTCCTTCCAGGTGCCCGCGACGCCCGGCACCGCCGCCTGGCCGCCGAGCTTGCCCTCGGTGCCGACCTCGCGCGCGACGCGGGTCACCTCGGAGGCGAAGGAGCGCAGCTGATCGACCATCGTGTTGATGGCTTCCTTCAGCTGCAGGATCTCGCCGCGCACGTCCACCGTGATCTTGCGCGACAGGTCGCCGTTCGCCACCGCGACCGTCACCTCGGAGATGTTGCGGACCTGGCCGGTGAGATTGCCCGCCATGGAGTTGACGCTGTCGGTGAGGTCCTTCCAGGTACCGGCGACACCCGGCACGATGGCCTGGCCGCCGAGCTTGCCCTCGGTGCCCACCTCGCGCGCGACGCGGGTCACTTCGGCCGCGAAGCCGTTGAGCTGGTCGACCATCGTATTGATGGTGTTCTTGAGCTCGAGGATTTCGCCCTTCACGTCCACCGTGATCTTGCGCGACAGGTCGCCGCGCGCCACGGCCGTGGTCACCTCCGCGATGTTGCGCACCTGGCCGGTGAGGTTGGTGGCCATCGCGTTGACGCTGTCGGTGAGATCCTTCCAGGTGCCGGCGACGCCCGGCACGAGCGCCTGGCCGCCGAGCTTGCCCTCGGTGCCCACCTCGCGCGCCACGCGCGTCACCTCGGACGCGAACGAGCGGAGCTGATCCACCATCGTGTTGATGGCTTCCTTCAATTGCAGGATCTCGCCGCGCACGTCCACCGTGATCTTGCGCGAGAGGTCGCCGCTGGCGACGGCGATGGTCACCTCGGAGATGTTGCGCACCTGGCCGGTGAGGTTGCTCGCCATCGAGTTGACGCTGTCGGTCAGGTCTTTCCAGGTACCGGAGACGCCGGCCACCGCGGCCTGGCCGCCGAGCTTGCCTTCTGTGCCTACCTCGCGCGAGACGCGCGTCACCTCCGAGGTGAAGGCGCTCATCTGCTCGATCATCGCGTTCACGATGCTCGCCGAGCGCAGGAACTCGCCCTGCAGCGGCCGTCCGTCCACTTCAAGGCCCATGGTCTGCGACAGGTCGCCCTTGGCGACGGCCGCGATGGCGCGGGTCACTTCCGCGGTGGGCCAGAGTAGATCATCGATGAGCGTATTGACGGAGGCTTCCATGGCACCCCAGGAGCCGGAGCGCCGGTCGAGCACCACGCGATGGCGCGTGCGGCCTTCCTTGCCGACGATACGCCCGGCGTGGTCGAGCTCGTTCGCCAGCCGCTCGCTCGAGCTCACGATCTCGTTGAAAGTATCGGCCACCTTGCCGGCCAGTCCCGCCTTGTCGCCTGCGAGTCGCACCGAGAAGTCACCGTCGCGCACCGACTGCAGCGCACGCAGGATCTCGCGCACATCGAGAGAGTCGGTGTCGTGGCGTGCGGCGCCGTTCGTCTTGCGGCGCTTGGGCTCGGCCCCTTGCTCTTGCGATTGCATTCTCAATCTCCAGCGTAATGGCTGAATCGCGCGCACGGGGCACGATCCTCGAAAGGACGATGGGCTGCGGCCGGTCGATGCCGGCAAAGGCCGAGCGCCGGCGCGCCAGGCACCGGATGGCGTGTGCTGCAAGGCTGTAGCGACGATTCCAGTCGCCGCTGCGCCGGCAGTCCGCTTCCTATCACGGACAATCTCCCGCAAGCTGCGTCCGGAGTTCCGTGCGACTCAAGCCCCGATTAGAAAAGATTCTAGTAACGAAGCCGATTGGCCTTCGAGGGCCCCCGGCGGGCGAACCATAGCGGAAACCCGCGAGTGAGGCAAAGAGTATCCGAGGGGCGACGGCAGATCAGAGGGCTACGAATACTTCGTGCGAATGCTATTTCCATCCCCCCGCAGCTTGATGAGGTGTGGTATAGTCAGGCAGCAGAGAGCTAGAGGTCCTTACCGCACATCCGACCGTCGACGGCCGGAAAGGACACAGGCAATGAACGGGTCGCTACCGGTCGGGCGCGAAGAGCCCGCCCCGGAACAACGGTCCTCGAGGCTATCGGTGGCTGCCTTGCGCAGCGCCGTCCCCGGGCGCATGTGGGGCGGCAAGGGCTGTGGCGCGCCCTGTGACTTTTGCCGCGTGCTGGTGAGCCCCGAGGAAATCGAGTACGAGGTCGAAGCCCGTCTCGAGGCCGAGAGCCTGATGCTGCACTTCCACCCCCGATGCTATGACGCCTGGCGCACCAGCCGTGAGCCCGACGCGCCCCCTCAGCCTGATCCTTGAGCAAATAGGCGCTGGAAGGCTGTTTCAGCCATTGCGTGATAGCCCGCGTCGTTCGGATGAAGGTCATCGCCGCATTGATCGGCGCCCAGGAAATGTAGCGGGCGCGACGGATCGCGCAGCGCCGCATCAAAGTCGACCACCCCGTCGAACCCCTGCCCCTTGCGGATCCAGGCGTTGACCTGGGCGCGCACTTTCTCTCCCTCGGGGCGGGAGTAAGTCGCCCCCTCATAGGGCGTCATCGTGCCGAGATAGATCTTCAAGCCCTTGGCGTGGGCGCGCTGGATGAGGTCGCGGTAGGCGCCGATGATGTCGGCGGCGGTGAGCGGCCCACCATCGCCGCGCGGGTCGAAGGCCCAGCCGATGTCGTTGATGCCTTCGAGCAGCAGGATGCCGCTGACACCCGGGATCTCGAGCGCATCCCTGTCGAAACGGGCGAGCGCCTTCTGCCCCGATCCGTCGTGCAGCAGGCGGTTGCCGCCGATCCCGGAGTTGATGATCACCCAGGACTGGTCGGCGCCGCGCCGGGCGGCAAGGAGCACCGCCAGCTGCTCCGGGTAGTCCCGATGGGCACCCTCGGTTGCGCAGGTCCCCTCGGTGATGGAGTCGCCGAACGCTACCAGAGCCTTCTCGGGCGATGCGGTCTGCACATCGACACCGCTCGCAAGCCCGGGAGACTGCGCCCGGCTGCCCTGCGGCCAGACCGACGCCGCCGCGTGATTGCCGGGCGGTGAGAGCTCGAGTTCGGCAAGGTGACCGGCCGCTGCGGCCCTGGTCGGATAGTAGACCGAGATCGCAAGCTCCTGGAACCGGCGGACCTCGAGATCGATGGGGTCGCTGACGAGCGCCTTGCCCGTGGGAATCGTGCCGCCTGGCTTGCCGCCGAAGGTGACCGCGCGGTCCGTCCCCGGCGCCGTGACGCCGTTCGGGGAGGACAGCGCGATGCGCACTTCACCAAATTGCACCGGCTCGAGGCCGAGCTCGTTGGTGAGGCGGATGCGTACGCGATTGCCTGCAGCTTCGAGCCGCACGACCTGGCGCACCGTCTGATGACTGAAGGTACGAACCTGATTGCAGCTCCAGACCGCGGTGGTCGGAAACGGCGGCGAGTACCAGGCGGCGACCCAGTGATCTGCGGTCGCATCAGCAGCCATCACCGGCCCGGCCAGACCCAAAGCAAGGCTGGCGGCGGCAAAGAGCGCGGCCCTCATCCGCGCACGACGCGGAGCACGTCGCCGGCGCCGCGCGCCACTGCAATCAATTCATTCATGCAACTGCCTCCGCTCAGAAGCGCCGCCAGGGAATGACGGACTGGCGCTGCTCGCCGAGCTTGGCGATCCCCAGTCTCATCGTGTCGCCCGCGGCGAGGTAGATCGGCTCGGGCTTGCGGCCCATCCCGACCCCAGGGGGTGTTCCGGTCGTGATGATATCGCCGGGCTCCAGCGTCATGAACTCACTGACGTAGCTGACGATCCTGGCGACGGAGAAGATCATAGTACGTGTGTTACCCGTCTGCATGCGCTGGCCGTTGACCTCGAGCCACATGTCCAGGCTCTGGACGTCGCCCACCTCCTCGCGGGTCACCAGCCACGGTCCCACCGGACCAAAAGTGTCGCAGCCCTTGCCTTTGTCCCAGGTGCCGCCGCGCTCCGTCTGATACTCCCGCTCGGAGATGTCGTTGACGACACAGTAACCGGCGACGTGCTCGAGCGCATCGCGCTCCTCCACGTAACGGGCCGCCGTCCCGATCACGACACCGAGCTCGACTTCCCAGTCGGTCTTCCTGGAGCCCTTCGGCAGCATGACATCGTCGTTGGGGCCGTGCAGGCAGCTCACCGCCTTGGTGAAGACGACGGGCTCCGCCGGGATGGGCAGATTCGACTCCGCGGCATGGTCGGCGTAATTCAACCCGATGGCGATGAACTTGCGCGTACCGGCAAATGGCACACCCAGCCGCGGAGTGCCCGGCGCGACGGGCAGCGAGGCCGGATCGATGGCGGCGAGCCGCGCGAGGCCGGCGCGCGAGAGGTGCTGCGGCAGCAGATCGGGAATGGTGCCCGCGAGCGAGCGGATCCGTCCGTGCGAGTCCAGGATTCCGGGTTGTTCATGGCCAGCGGGGCCGTAGCGCAGCAATTTCATGATCGATTCGGGCCTTCCGTCGAGTGGTCAAACCAGTATGTTTTATATCGCATATGCCGGCCGCACGATAGCGGCAATCGGGTTCCCGAGGGGGCGCTCCCTGGCAGCGCGCACCTATCCAGAGAATTCGGAGGTGTTGACGAACCCGATCTTGGTCATCCGGTTGCGCTGCGCCGAGGCGAGCACCTTGGCGACCACGTCGTACTTGGCCATGCCATCCGGGTTCAGGTGGATTTCCGGCTGCGGGTCCTTCACCGACTCGGT
>DASYGA010000484.1:0-9000 GCA_036000265.1 Steroidobacteraceae bacterium
TGATTGACGATGTAATCGTTCGTCAGCTGATCGAACGCGTTCGGATTGTAGGGCGGCACCAGGATTTCCTGCTTGTCCGCAAGATTGGTCACGTACAGGGTCGCGCGCCAGGAATCATGGGTGACCGCCGCCGAGAAATTCGTGATCAGATAGGTCGAGGACTGTTGCACCGGAGCATTGCTCTCCGCCGCCGCGAGGCCGAGCTTGACGGCGCTGCGGTAGGTACCATTCAGCGACAGCGAGAGCGAATAGCCCGGGACAATCGGGTGCTGGTAGTCGAGCGCCGCGGTGATGCTGGTCTTCGGGCTGCCGGGAAGCTGTTGGCCTGCCTTGCCGGAGATCAGGCCCGGAACGATGACTCCAGTGCCGTTGTTTGCCGGCAGCGAGAAGTCGCTGGTGAGCTTCGCATCGGCATAGGACACGCCGATGTTGTAGGCGAGGCCGGGCAGGAACAGCGGACCGGTGGACTCGAGCTCGAAGCCTTTCGATTCGGCGGTGTTGCCGTTGTAGACCGCGAGGTTGCCGGAGGGCAGGCTCGCGGAGATCTGCGGCTTGTTCCATTTGACGTCGAACACGTCGAAGGCGTAGCTCAGGCCATTCGCGAACCGGCCCTTGATGCCCGCCTCGTAGTTATCCGTGCTGTCGGGTGCGTAGCTGGCAAGCAGCGGGCTCTCCTTGAACGGGCCGACGAGCGGCACGGAATTGGCGCCGCCGCGGCGGAAGCCCTGCGACCAGAGAGCGTACACGTACTGGTCGTGCGCATACTCGTAGGACAGGTCCGCCTTGCCGATGTTGGTCGAGGCCGGCGCATTGTGGGGCGTTGCCGGCACCAGAGTGGGGAACGCGTAGTCGAGGTACAGCTGCGCGTCGGTGAACTGCTGCTGGAAGTGCCGCAGGCCGCCAGTGAGGCTCAACTTCCCGGTGAGGTGCCAGATGAGATCGCCGTACACCGACTTGTCCACGAAGCGCTGGGTGTCGGCCTGCGTGAAATCGAGATCGCCGGGCCCGGCCGTGACCAGGCACTCCGGATAGGCCGAGCCGTAGTAGACGGCACTGGTGCAACCCTGCGCCACCGAGCGCTCGGGCGTGCCCGGATTGGCGATGTTCCAGGTACCCTCGCGGGTCTGCTTCTCGTAAAACGCCCCGATCACGTAGTCGATGCGGTGCCAGAGCGGGGTCTTCGATACCAGTCGCACTTCCTGGCTGAACGTGCGCTCGGTGTCGCGGAACTGATAATCGTAGACGAATCGCGGATTGACGGGGTTGCCGGCGTAGTACGGCAGGTACGCTCCGCCGTCGACGCCGCCGATGTTGTAGGTGTCATCCTCGATGAACTGCCCCGTGGTCGTGCGGTAGGAGCTCGTCGAGGACAGCGTCGCGAAGCCGGCATCGTAGCTCAGGTCGAGGCTGGTCAGATTGGTGTAGCGTGAGAAGGGTTGATCGACCTGGGAGAACTCCCGATACGGTCCACCCGGCGGCAGCGTGACCGTGGGATCTATCGGTGAGGTGCCGCCCGGGAAGTCCGGGTTCACCTGCGGTCCGCCATCGCCGCGCAGCCCGGTATGCAGGAGGGCAAGCACGGCCTTGAAGCTCTCGAGCGGCTGCCACAGCAGTGCCGCGCGCCCGGTGAAGGTCTTCTGGCCGTTCCAGTCCGGCCGGTTGCTGTAGATGCCGGGGCTGCCCACCGGGTCGGCGGGATTGGCGAGCTCGGGCACGCCGCTCACGCCGCCGTTGCTGCGCCTGAGGAGCCCATAGACATCGATCCAGCCCGGCTGATCGTCGTACTTCGCCGCCGCGCGCAGCGCCAGCTGGTGTCCTATCGGCAGGTTGATGACCCCGTCCAGGGTGTAGCCGGTGCCGCTCGAGTGCGCGATCCGGTCGGCACCCGCCTCCACCTGGCCGGAGGTCGTGTCGAGCTGCGGGTCGTTGGGGATCAGGCGGATCGCGCCGCCGAGCGCACCCGCGCCATAGAGCGTGCCCTGCGGACCGCGCAGCACTTCGATGCGCTTCAGGTCGATGAGTCCGATGTAATCGTCCATCGGCGAGTTGCCGACGTACACGCCCACTGGACTCTGCTCGAAGGAGCGAAATCCGCGGGGCTCGCCGGTTGCGTTGATGCCGCGGATGATCGGCACCGTGGCGCCGGCGAAGCGCGCTCCGAAATCATACATGCTCAGCCCCGGCACCTGAGTCGCCAGCGAAGAGATGTCGGTGACGTTGGCGTTAGCGAGCTGCTGCGGCGTGATGACCGTCAGGCTGTAAGGAGTGGACTCCACCGTCTGTGTCCTGCGGCTGGCAGTGACCGTGATCTCCTGCAGGCTCGGTATGGATGAATCGACGGTCGCCCGCGCAGCATCGTCGGCGTGCACCGGATAGGCTGCCCCATAGAGGGCAATGCATACGGCCGCGCCCACTGTCGTGAGCACCCGTCGCTGCGCCAGCACGGCGTGCTTGGCGCTCCCGCATCTCGAGCCGATCTTTGTCATGCGTCGCCCCCGCCCGTCTATGTGTGGACTGGGGATCGACGATACGCGCGAGCTGGACAGTCAGCCTTTGCGGGTGCGGGGATTTACTAGGAGTTCGGCCGGAAGCTAGCGGGGCTTGGCGCGCCGCACATCGATGGGCCGCATGCCGAAATGGCGGCGGAATGCCGTGGTGAACGAGGTCGGATGCGCGTACCCGATCGCTTCTCCGGCCTGCTCGACCGAGCGCCCCTCGTCGCGCATGAGCCGCAGCGCGTGACGCATGCGGCAACGCAGGCTGAAGTCGAAGATCGTCTCGCCAAACACCGCCTTGAAACCCTTGGTCAGGGTCGATTTCGACATGCCGACCGAGCGGGCAAGCTTGTCGATGGTCGGCGCCGGCGCCAGCTGCCGCATCAGAATGGCGCGCGCAGCGTGCAGGCAGCGCAGCTCCCGGTCGCTGTACTCCTCGGCGGGCGCCCCGGTCAGCGACGAGAGGGTTGCCACGGCATTGCAGATGAGCTCGAGGGTGAGCGCTTCGGTGTAGACGAGCCCGAGCGGCCCGCCGTGCGGGCTGTTGATGAGCCGCGTCGCCGCCTCGAATGCCTGTGCCGAGAGCGGATGCTGGCAGTAGTTGACTTTCTCGGCGCTCGGAGACGCAAAGCCTCTGAGAGGCTCCGGCATCTCGGTGCCGGACGGCAGGAAGGTCTGCGCCAGGAATTCCGGCCGCATGCTGACGATGATGAATTGCTCGCGGGCACGCGGCGCGGTCCACTCGCTGATGTCGAGGCCTTTCGGTTGCGTCCACACCAGCAGCGATGGCCGGTTCCAGCGCACCGGCTCGGTGCGGCTCACCGCCAGCGCCATATCGCCCGAGATCTTGAAGTTGAACTGCACCAGCCCGTCACCCGGCACGAGCTCGACCCTGGGATCCTTGTAGGTGAAGTTGGCGACGATGACGTAGATCTCGCCGTGGATGCGCGTGAATTCCCAGTAGCCTTCGCCTTCTTCCGGCGGCAGGCTCACCCGCGCCCCGAACAGGTCGCGCGTCGGATGGCGCAGGATATGCTCCACGTGCGGCGCCCGCTCGAGGCTCGCGAAGGCGTCCGCGAGGGAGTGCCCGGGGCCGGCGAGGATCGCCCGGAACAGGCCCTGATTGCCCGCCCAGCCGTCACCTTTATCGCCGGGCTTACGAGTCGCCGAGCTCATCGAGTATCACCGCGGCACCTAGACATCCGTGCGCGGAATACTCGCTTTCCACTCCCTTCGGCACAAGACCTCGGAGCCCTCGCGCGCCTCGACCCAGGCATCGAGCTCGAAGGTCTCCCGCGTCGATGTCATCTCGGCGCGGGTATCGATCCGCACCTGCCAGGAACCGCGGCCGAGCTCGCAGCTCTGGATCATCACGGCGCGCGCCGACAGTGGGTCCCCGGGGCGGATGGAATAGAGGCGCTCGTAGACATGACTCATTTCGGTGCCATTCCCCTCGAGGCGCAGCTTCCCCCAGGGGCCGAAGGTGCCGCCGTCGATGAAGAGCCGGTGTGTCACTTCACCGCCCACCTGGTCGTGCGTCACTGAGCGCTCCAGCCTGCCCTCGCGCAGCACTGTCATGCCGGAGGCAGGGGCCGCCTCGGGCGGCGGCAGCGCTGCCACGGAGTCATCGTCGGCCTGAGGCTGGCGCACGGGCAGCTCCAGCGCGGAAGCGCCGGTGAATACCGAGAGCTTCACGGGCTCGGGCGATGGCCAGATCACGGGCCAGTACGCCGTCGAGAGCGCCAGCCTGAGCCGGTGGCCGGCCGGAAACGCATAAGCCGTCCCGGTCATCTGGATGGCGATGCGGTAACGCTCTGCGGGCATCGGCGCCGAGGGGCTCTCCCGGCTGTCACGCTGCGAGAGATTGAGAAAACCCCGCGCAACGAGCGTGGCGCGGCCATCAGGTGCCACATCGATGAGCCTGGCGGCCACGATCGCCGAGGGCCGGTCGACGGCGACATCGAGCATGGCGCGGGCATGACCCAACAGCTCCAGGCGCTCCGTCAGGGGCTCCGCGTCGAATTCCAGCGAGCCGAAGGCGTCGAGTGATTGATCGCCTGGCAGATCGCCGGCCACTGCGAAGCTCGCCCAGTCGCCCGAGGCAAGCCCCGTCGACTGAGGCGATGCCACCTCGAGCACAGCCTGCCTCACCGCACCCGGATCGGTCTCGAGGCGCCCGGGACTGAGGGCGAGGTTGTGAGTCGTGACGTGAGGGCTCGGCCAGGCAGGCTCCTCGATCCAACGGCCGGCGCGCTCCTCGAGATGCGGGACCGGCGGTACGCTTTCCATCATGTAGAGACGGATGGCGCTCTCGCGGTCGACGCCGTTGTCCTGGTCCTTCAGCCAGCGGTCCCACCAGCGCTGCGACTCCTGCAGGAAGCCCACGGCGGGCTTCGGTTCCGCCTCGTGCGGGTACAGATGAGCCCAGGGGCCGACCGTCACTTTGTGCGGTACCGACAGATGCTCGGCGAGCCGAAACGGCGTATCGCGGTATAGGTCCGCCCAACCGCCCCAGAACCACACCGGACACTGGATGGCGTCATAGTCGAAGCACACCGAGCCATGCTTCCAATAATCATCGAGCCGCTGGTGCTCGAGCCAGATCTGCGGCCAGAACCGCTCGGCCTCGAGCCGCTCGCGCCACATCCGGCGCCAGCGCTCGCCCACGATGCGCGGATCCGGCGGGCGCGCATTGAACAGCTGCATGATGCAGCCCCACCAGAAGTTGTCGTTGAGCAGTGCCCCGCCCGAGTAATGGATGCACTCGGCGAAACGATCGTCGGTACCCATGACGGCGATCACGGCGGCGAGCGCCGGCGGGCGCCGCGCGGCCACTTGCAGCGAGTTGTAGGCCCCCCAGGATTTGCCCATCATGCCCACCCGGCCCGAGCACCAGGGCTGGCGGGCGATCCAGGCGATCACCTCCAGCGCATCGTCCTGCTCCTGCGCGAGATACTCATCGTGCAGGATGCCATCCGAGTCGCCCGAGCCGCGCATGTCCACGCGCACGCAAGCGTACCCGCGGGCTGCGAGCCACGGGTGCATGGTCTCATCGCGCCGCCGGGTGAAGTCGCTCTTGCGGTACGGCAGGTACTCGAGAATGGCCGGCACGGGAGCAGCCTCCGCGCGCTCGGGCATCCAGATGCGGGCCGCCAGCCGACAACCGTCGGCCATCGGTATCCAGACGTTCTCGATCTCACGAATCATCGCGCAAGAGTGGCGAGGTAACGCTCCGCCGCGCCGCAGTACCAATCGACGAAACGCAGAGTGAGCTGCTCGCTGGTCTGCGAGTAAGGTCCGGGCGCGTACGCGAGCGACTCGACACCGCGCTGGTTGTTCTCCGACAGCGCGCGGTCCTGATCGTTGGTTGCGCTCCAGACCTCGATGAGGCGCGCCAGATCGTAGTCGACGCCTGCCACCGCATCCTCGTGAACGATCCACGTGCCGGTGACGGTCGTCTCCCCTGGAGCCGTCGGCAGCGCCTGGAAGAAAAAGCCATAGTCGCCCGCGACATGGTTGAATCCGTTCGGCTGGACGCCCCACCACATGACGCCGACATCGCCGTCGCCGACGCGGCCGAGTGTCTTCGCCACCGCCGGCCGCCCATCCATGGTGTAGGACATCGTGCCCTCGGTCAGCGGGTAACGGCCGATCTCGTACCAGGGACCGATGACCGAACCGCTCTTCAGGCCTCGTGCCTCGCAGCGCGCCTCATACGCGGCGATCCAGTCCGCGGCGCGGCCCGACACATCCTGCGCCGTGAAATCGCTGAATGAGCGCATGAGCTGCGGGTGACCGGCACGGCAGTGATAGCACTCGCGAGCGTTCTCCATGACGAGCTTCCAGTCCGCCCGCTCGACCAGGGTGACGGTATGCGCCACCTTGGCGTGGATCAGCTCGTGGGGCTCGAGCATGGGTTCGAGAGCGGCCCGGAAGGCGGCGAAGTCCGGCGGATCTTCGCCGAGGCACACGAAGATGAGACCGGCTGCGGTTTCGACCCGCGCCGCGGCGAGCCGGATCCCGTCGCGCTCGAACCCCGGGTGCATACGCGGCGCCTGCGCGAGGCGCCCGCGCAGATCGTACGCCCACTGGTGGTAAGGACAAACCAGGCGGCGGCCGGCGCGGCCCGCCTTGTCGCGGCAGAGCCGCGCGCCGCGATGGCGGCAGGTGTTGAAGAACGCGCCGATCCCGCCGTCCTCGTCGCGCAGGACGATGACGGAGCTGCCGCCCACCTCGACGGTCAGGTAATCCCCGGGCCGGGGAATTTGCGAGAGCAGCCCCGCCTGCAGCCAGTGGCGCTCGAAAATGGCGTGCCGGTCGAACTCGTGGACCTGCGGGTCCACGTACAGGCCCTGAGGCAGCGAAAAGTCCGGCCGCCGCTGCGCGAGCAGTGCCCGCATCTTCTCCGCCATCGACATTCGTCAGCCCTCGGCGCGCCTCGAGCTTCGGCGCCGGCAGAACATACCGCGCGCCTGTCCGGCGGGGCCTTCGCTCCAGAACGCGATTGCTAGGAGTTCGGCTGAGACTGGCAGCTCAGAGCTGACCGAGAACGTGCTCCGCGGCAGAGACCTTGAACTGGCCCGCCTCCTCGACGTTCACGCTCTTCAGCACGCCATTGTCGACGACCAGCGCGAAGCGCTGGCCGCGAGTCCCCATGCCGAACTTGCGCGCATCCAGCTCCAGGCCGAGCGCCTTCACGTAATCGCCATTGCCGTCGGCGAGCATCATCACCTTGTCGCCGACATTCGAGTGCTTGCCCCAGGCATTCATCACGAACACGTCGTTGACGGACATGCAGGCTATGGTATCGACACCCTTGGAGCGGATCTGATCCGCCAGCTGCACGAAGCCCGGCAGGTGCTTGGCGTCACAGGTGGGCGTGAACGCTCCCGGCACGGAGAACAACACGACCTTCTTGCCCTTGAAGAGATCATCGGTCGAGACGTCCTTGGGTCCGTCTTTGGTCATGACCTTCAGCGTGCCCGAAGGCATGCGGTCGCCCACCTTGATCGTCATGAGTTTCTCTCCTGTGGAAACGGTTGTGATCGTAGAGCCCCGTCCCGATCAGGCATTTCCCTGACGCGCGCGCAGGCTCCACAGCGTCGCCAGGCGCTCCAGGGTCTGGTCGCCCTTCACCGACTTGAAGGCCTTGAGGGCGCCGTCCTTGTTGCCTGACTTGAGCTGCGCGATGCCGAGCAGCAACTGCGCCTCACCGGGGCTCTTCAGGCCGCCCTTGGAGATACCCTGCGTCAGCGCCTGGATCGCCTTGTCGTACTGCTGGTAGCCGATGTAAGCAAGCCCGAGGCCCACATCCTGCTGGCCGTTGCTCGCCGATGCGGCTTCCCGCGCGCTCTTGCCGAGCGACGCCTGATCCCGTTTCGCCGCGCGCTGCGCGTCGGTGAGCAGGCGCTGCGCCTTGCCCTTGGTACGGGTGTCGGGGAAGATGTTCTCCTGCATGCCCTTCTGGATCACCTGCTCCGCCTCACCGGGAGAGCCGGCCTCGATGGCAAGCTGGGCGAAGTCGGTGAAATCCTCGGGCCGCTTCAGGACATTGACCTCCGCGGCGAGCCGATAGGTCTGCAACAGATTGCGGTCGCTCTTGACCGTCTTGAACATGGAATAGAGAAGCTGCTGCCAGTACTGCGGCTTCGGGTGATAGACGACCAGCTCCTGCAGCGCGTTGTTGGTGCAGTTTTCATCATTCAGCTTCAGGCAGGAGCTGAGCAGCAGCTGCAGCGCCTCGTTGCTCGGCGCCACGCCCTTCTTCTCGTCGGCGGCGACCTGCTGCTTCTCGAAGCGCTGCACGCCCTTCCAGTCGCCCTTCAGGTAATAGGCCTGCCCGACCAGCGTCGGCATCTGCGCGTCGGCATAGCCCTTGTCGATGGCCTGAGTGCCGAACTGGATCGCCTTGTCGTAGTTCTTGATCTGGTAATTGAGCTGCGCGAGCGCGACCGTACGCTGCGGGATCTGCGCGGGGTCGAGGAACCCGTCCGTGAGACCCGGCTCCAACGCCTTGGCCGCCTGTGCGTACTGATGCGTGCGCACGTATGCGTAACCTTCCATCTCGTGGATGAGATGCTGCTCGTACGCGGTCTTCTTCGGCAGCGCATCGGCTGCGCTCAGCTTCGAGAGTGCCGCGCTGTAATCGCCCTTCTGCAGGTCTTCCTGCGCCGCCTTGAGCGGCTTGCCGACCTCGCGGCTGACGGTGTGCGCAGGTGCCGCGGCCCGTGCCGGGGTGATCCCCGCAAGGCTCACGCCGCACGCCATGGCGACGCCGAGAGCGATCGCCGCAACCAGGTTACCTTTGACCTTCATGACATCGTCTCGCATGGGATGATTCACTGATCTGGAGCCGCTATTGGGCGAATTCGGAGGTGTTGACGAACCCGATCTTGGTCATCCGGTTGCGCTGCGCCGAGGCGAGCACCTTGGCGACCACGTCGTACTTGGCCATGCCATCCGGGTTCAGGTGGATTTCCGGCTGCGGGTCCTTCACCGACTCGGT
>DASYGA010000027.1:0-11133 GCA_036000265.1 Steroidobacteraceae bacterium
AGATCGGAGCGCTGTGGAACATGGGGTGCGATGAAGCTCAGGGGTACCTCTTCAGCCGTCCCCTGCCCTTCGATAAGCTCGCTCAGCTTCTCGAGCACGGCAAGGGACGCATCTTGGCACCGGCCGCCGCCCGTGCGGCCCCTCCGGGCGAAGCCATCGTGAAGGATCGCCGTCGGCGGCGCTGACTCGAACAACGTCACCGCCGCGGGCGAAAGCGGAATCGTGCTGCGACCGGTACAGGGCCGATCAGCCGCCATGATTCTCGTTGTTGCTCGCGCCCACGCCAGGCAGTGGCTCCTGGAAGACATCCAGCAGGCGGTCGATCAGGGCCACTAGCTGGCGAATCTGACGCTCCATCATGGGCGGGACGGTGTCGAGAAGCTGCGGCTGCTCGCGCACCTTGCGCAGCAATTCGATGCCGGTGCGCAGCGGCGCGAGCGGGTTGCGCAGCTCGTGCGCCAGGGTCTTGATGAGCTTCCGGCGCCGGCCTTCCGCTGCCTGCAACTCCCTCTCCCGCAGTCGTTTGTCGGTCACATCGCGCACCACCGATACAGAGCCGATGATGCTGCCGCTGGCGTCGCGAACAGGGGCTGAGCTGACCTGTCGATAGCGCATCTCCCCCGTGTGGGGAATGCGCACGATCTGCTCCTCGTCGCGCACGACCTCACCGTCCAGTGCTCGCACAGGGGGCGCTTCGGCGAACGGCCGCGGCGTTCCGTCGGGCCGCAGGACCTCGAGTCGTGAGACGACTTTCTCGATGTCGACGCCTTCCACCCTGTCATGACGGAACTGGCGCAGTGCCGCGGGATTGACGTACGTATACCGCCTCTGCGGGTCCGCGAAATAGACTTCCTCCGTCATGGAATCGAGCAGAGCCGAGAGCCATTCCCGCTCCGCGCGATTGACTTCCAGGAGCCGCCTGACTTCGGCCTCCACACGGATTCGTGCGCTGATATCGACGCCGGAGACGGCGATGGAGTCGGCGCCGATGGGAAACAGGCTGATGAGCAGGTCGGTCTCGCCGCTGCGTTCCTCGTACTGCTGCGGCCGGCTCTGCGCGAGAACGCTGGTGTAGAGCGGAATCAGCTCGGCGGCGCGCGCGGGCAGGACCTCGGTCACCGTCCTGCCGAGCAACTGGCCGCTGGGGCAGCCTAGCGACCGCAGCCAATTGGCATTGGCATCGCAATAGCGCCAGTCGACGATAGCGCCGTCGGCGTCGCGCACGACGTCGAGGACGGCTATTGCATCGAATGGATTCTCGAAGAGCGCTCGATAGCGGCGCTCGCGCTCAGTGTCTTTCTGGCTCATTCCGGTCAGGACTTCACGCTCCGCCGGAGTATAGAGCCGCGCCGCCACCACGAATGGTGCGCCACCGCACAACGCCTCAATAGCCGGAGGATCACCCGCTTGGGCCAGCGCCCAGGGATTCAATATAGCGGATGACGGCGGACCCTCTTCAGGGACCAGCCCGATCACGGAATGCCTTTAGGAGGGGAGCAGGCGCTGCAGATCGCATTTTGCCTCGATCGTGTCCGCCAGCCGATCGAGTGCCTGCTCGCGGCGTGCGCCGTGATCGATAACGAGCGGCTGCGACAGCCCGGCCCATTGCAGCAGCGCGGTGCACGCCGTTGACTCTTCGAAGAGGCCGTGCAGGTAGGTGGCGATGATCTGCCCATCAGCCGAGATCGCACCGTCGGGAGCGCCGTCATCCAGAATCACGGCGGGCCGCGCCAGGGCTGGGCCTTGGGTCCGTCCCGCGTGGATCTCGTAGCCGCGTATGTGCGCGCCGTCCATCTGCAGGCTCCCCGAGACATTGCAGAGCCGCTTGCCCGGGAGCAGCACGGTCGTAAGATCGAGCCAGCCGAGACCGGGGCTCTCGCCAGCCGCGCCTTCGACCCCTTCGGGGTCCGCGATCGCTTTGCCGAGCATCTGCAGTCCGCCGCAGATGCCGAGGATCCTGCCGCCATAGCGCAGGTGTCTGGCAAGGTACTCCGGCCAGCCGCGCGCGCGCAGCCACTCGAGGTCGGCACGAACGGACTTGGATCCGGGGAGAATGACCAGATCGGCGGGCGGCGGCTGCGTTGCGGCATCGATGTAGCGCAGCTCGATCTGCGGGTGATGGGCCAGCGGCTCGAAATCGGTGTGATTGCTGATCCGCGGCAGGACCGGCACCACCACGCGCAGCCGGTCGGCCGATGCGGCAGGGGGCGCCGCGGCATCGCGGCTGATGCCATCCTCCGCATCGAGATGCAGTCCATGCAGATAGGGAAGAACGCCGAGCACGGGCTTGCCGGTGTGCCGCTCGAGCCAATCCAACCCGGGCTGCAGCAGCGACAGGTCGCCGCGAAAGCGGTTGATGACGAATCCCCGCACGCGGTCCCGCTCGCTCTCGCTCAGCAGGGCCAGGGTGCCCACGATATGCGCGAACACCCCGCCGCGGTCGATATCGGCGATGAGCACGACCGGGCAGTCGACCGCTTCCGCGAATCCCATGTTGGCGATGTCGCCGTCGCGGAGGTTGATCTCCGCAGGGGAGCCGGCGCCTTCGACGACGATGAGCTCGTATGCCGCACACAGCCGCCGATAGGAAGTCAGCACCGCCTCGCGGGCGATGCGCTTGAAATCGTGGTACTGCCAGGCACCCATTTCCTCCACGGCTCTGCCGTGAATGATGACCTGACAGCGCTGATCGGTGCTCGGTTTGAGCAGCACCGGGTTGAGGTCTGTCGTCGCCGGGATGCCGGCAGCCTGCGCCTGCAGTGCCTGGGCGCGGCCGAGCTCGCCACCGTCGACTCCGACGGCGCTGTTCAACGCCATGTTCTGCGGCTTGAATGGCGCAACCCTGACGCCGCGCCGCCGCAGCACGCGACACAGACCCGCGACCAGCGTGCTCTTGCCGGCATCCGAGGTGGTCCCCTGGACCATGACCGTATGTGCGCTCAATTCAAACTGCGATGGAGCAATCGAGACGGCCCCTCACGGCGGCGGGTAACGCTAACAATCCGGCCATGAGCGCTTTCATCCGAGGTGCCAACTTGGTGCACGGATTGTCTCACAGGCGTGGCAGCCCTGCTCGGGCGCGAGCGCTGCGGCGCGCGCGCCCTGTAGGGCCGCCGCTGCCCGCGCTGGAGCCGCCCGATCCGACAGCAGCAGAATTGCATCATGGCTGCCGCAAAACCACGCGCTGCAGTTGCGGCATACCCCGGATCGTGTGTTATGTTATGAGCCGATTTGGCGATAGTCGCACGAAGCGTCATCGAGGAGGTCTCCGATTGGGCACCAGGCGCCGGCCGCCACTGGAAGCGGCCATGGCAGAGCGTTCCCGGGAACGGGGTGGTGTCCGGGGTAACCTTGCATCGGTCCCCAGGAGGATGCCCATATGGTGCACTCTCTCGCCTTTCCTGATCCCGGGCCGCTCGTGAGGGAGGATCTCGCGAGCCTGCTGGCCGGCGCCAACGCGCGCATTGCGGAGCTGGCGCTTGCCAATGCGCGGCTGCGCGATGATCTGCGGCGCTCCGAGTCGCTGCGCCAGGACGCGGAGAGCGCCGATCGATCCAAGGATGAGTTCATCGCCACCATCAGTCACGAGCTGCGCACGCCCCTCAACACCATCCGCCTCTGGTCGCGGATGCTCGCCGAGGGCGGGCTCTCGCAGGTCGATGCGGCCCAGGGAGCGAAGATCCTCGAGCGCTCGGCGCTCGCGCAGCAGCAGCTCATCGACGATCTGCTCGATCTTTCACGCATGTCGCGCGGACAGCTTCGCCTGGAGCTCAAGGATGTCCGGCTGATCGAAGCGGTGGCGGCGGCGATCGCACAAGCCCTGCCGCTCGCGCAGGCCCGTCAGATAAAGATTGCCGCAGATCTCACGGGCGGCACCGATCCGGTGCGCGCCGACCTCGACAGAATGCAACAGGTTGCGGGGAATCTGCTCACCAACGCGGTCAAGTACACGCCGCCGGGCGGCCGCGTGGATGTGCGGCTGCATCGGGTGCGTGATCTCATGGAGTTGGAGGTCCGTGACACCGGCATCGGCATCGATTCGCAGTTCCTGCCGTTTGTTTTCGATCGCTTCCGCCAGGGGGCGGCAATCACTGCGCGCCGACAGAGCGGCCTCGGTCTCGGCCTTGCGATCGCCAAGCAGCTCGTCGAGCTGCACGGCGGCACGATCTGCGCCGAGAGCCGCGGTCCAGGCCAGGGAGCCTCCTTCCGGGTTTGCCTGCCCCTCGGCAGGCCGACGGGGGAGGTCGGTGACAATACCGGCGCGGGGCACAGGACAGGCCTGCCGGATCTGTCCAGCATCGAGATTCTCCTGGTCGATGATGAGCCGCTGGCCCGTGAGGCGCTGGCGCGTCTGCTCGAGCAGTGCGGCGCCGCGGTGCGCGCGGTCGGCTCGTGTGCCGCCGCCCGCGAGGCGGTGACACTCCATCGCCCCGATGTCATCGTGGCCGATATCGGCCTGCCGGGCGAGGATGGCTACAGCCTGCTGCGGCGCCTGCGCCGTGAGGAGCAGGAGCGGCACCAGCGTCGGATTCCCGCCCTGGCCGTCACGGCCTTCGCCCGTGCCGAGGACCGTCAGCGCGCGCTCGCCGCGAGCTTCGACGAGCATCTGCCCAAGCCCGTGGACCCCGACCGGCTGGTCGCCGCGGTCGCTGCCCTTGCCAGGTGCAACGCCTAAAAGCCCGTGTGATAGAGATACGCGACGAAGCCGGCCGCGATGAGGCAGTAGATCCCAAAGAAATGCCATTTGCCCGACTCCAGCCAGCGGCTGAGCCACTTGAGCGCCACGAGCCCGGCGAGAAAAGCGCAGAGCATCCCGAGCGCGCTGGGCAAGGCCGCGGGAACCACTGCGGCGAGGTGGTGGTGCTGTGACTGGTAGAGGCGCCAGATCTCGCGCGCATCGGCGGGAGGCGTCAGCACGACGGCGAGCGCAAAGCTGAAATCCTCGGCGCTGCTGCGCGCCACGCGCAACAGCAGGCCGGTCGAGATGGTGGCGCCGGAGCGGGAAAAGCCGCGAAAGGGGATGCAGAGCCCCTGGATCGCCCCGATCGAGGAGTATTGCGCGGCCGTCAGCTTCTGCGGGGGGGAGGCCTTGCGGCGGCGATTCTCGAACAGTCCCGCCACCAGGATGAGCACACCGGCGGCAGCCAGGGCGATTGCGATCAGGTCGAGGCGGCTGAAGAGCTGCTCCACCCAGGCGTGCGGCTCGCGGCGCATCAGCACTTTCTCGATGAACTCGATGATGGCGCCGCCGACGGCGCCGGTGAGCACCGTGGCGGCGATCAGAGCCACGACGAAGTTCTTGAGCACGGGCGCGGAGCTGAAGAACGCGCGCCGCCAGCGCGGCCAGAAATAGACGATCACCGCGAGCATCGTCCCGGTATGCAGCATGACGAGCAGCAGCGTCATTTCCGGCGCGGCGGGATTCATTCCCATCAGCTTTTCCGCGACGATCACGTGCGCGGAGCTGGAGACCGGCAGGAGCTCCGCGAGCCCTTGCACGATAGCCAGGATGATGACGTGGACCATGTGGGGGTTGCTCGCTCCGGGTGAGGTAAAGCGGCGCATTGTAGATTACTCGGCCCCATCCCTGCGCCGCGCCCTGCGGACCGCCCGTCAGACGGTCAAAATCGCGTCGCGCGATTCAGTGAGCCTTAACTCACCTGCGGCGCTGTGACGAGCCGCACACGGCGCCCGGCGGCCGAATCCGGTATCTTTGCCGGCTTTATTGCTGGGGGTCACCAATGACCGCAACCGATCGCCGCCCGCAAGCGCCACCGGCCGTGGGGCTTTCCGCTCTCCTCGCTGCGACAGCGCTGGCTCTCGCGCTCCTGGCCGCCGGACCGTCCGCCCGGGCGCAGGGCATCGCAGCCGCGGCACAGGTGCCCTTTCCGCAGGGACACGCCGCCATGGCCGAGGTGCAGCAGGTGCCACTCTCTGCCTACGCGCAGCTGCGATGGCGTCTGGTGGGCCCTTTCCGCGGCGGCTGGGCGACCATGGCGGCCGGCGTACCCGCCAGCCAGAATACGTTCTACTTCTCTGGCGCGGGGGGCGGCATCTGGAAAACGAGCGATGCCGGTCGGACCTGGCGGCCGATAGGGGACAGCCTGCCGCCGGCCATCGGGGCCCTCGCGGTCGCGCCGTCGGCGCCGGATACGATCTACGTGGGCACGGGCCAGGTGGCGCCGCGATACGACGTCGCCGCCGGCCGCGGAGTGTTCAAGTCCACTGATGGCGGTAAGACCTGGCGGCCGCTGGGTCTGGCAGCCACCCGCGACATCGGCCGCATCTGGGTCGATCCGCGCAATGCCGACGTGGTCGTGGTCGCGGCTCTCGGCCATCTCTTTGGGCCCAATCCGGAGCGCGGCATCTATCGCTCGACGGACGGCGGCAAGAGCTGGGTGCATGCGCTCGCCATCAACCCCGACACCGGCGCCGTCGATCTCGCGGCAGACCCTGCCAACCCGAATCTGCTCTACGCTGCCGCCTGGCAGATGCGCGAGCGCCCCTGGCTGAGCTACTTCGAGCCGCCGGAGGGTCCGGGAAGCGCCGTCTATCGCTCGCGCGATGGCGGGGCGACCTGGAGCAAACTCACGGGCAACGGTTGGCCGCAAGGCCCGCTCGGACGCATCGGCCTGGCGGTGACGCATACCCCGCAAGGGACGCGCGTCTATGCGACCGTGGCTTCGAAGACGGAGGGCGGTGTCTGGCGCTCCGATGATGGCGGCGATCACTGGCAGCGAGTCAATGCCGACGCGGACATCTTCGGGAACTGGTACTTCTCGCGCCTGGCGGTCGATCCGCGCAATCCGGACGTGGTGTATTCGGCGGGCCAGTCGATCCGCCGCTCCGGCGACGGCGGCAAGACCTGGACGATCATCAAGGGTGCGCCGGGCGGCGATGACTATCACTTCCTCTGGATCAATCCCGAGCATCCGGATCATTGGATCACCGCATCCGACCAGGGGGCGGTGATCAGCGTCGATGATGGCAAGACCTGGAGCAGCTGGTACAACCAACCGACCGGCCAGTTCTACCATCTGGCGGCCGACAATCGCTTTCCCTACTGGATCTACAGCGGCCAGCAGGACAGCGGCACCGTCGGTACCGCGAGCCGCAGCGATTATGGCGCGCTCACCTTCCGCGACTGGCATCCGGTCGGCGGCGACGAGCGCGACTACATGTTGCCGGACCCGGACGATCCGGGTCTGGTGTTCGGCAGCGGCATGGGCGGCAGGGTCTCGCGATATGACGGCAGCACCGGCCAGGTGGCGAACGTGACTCCCTGGCCGATCAACAGCTACGGCGCACGCCCGACGACCGTCAAGTACCGCTACGGCTGGGTCACACCCATGGCGTTCACGCCCACGAAGCCGCATGCGCTTCTCCTGGGCGCACAGGTGCTCTTCCGCTCCACGGACGAGGGCGATCACTGGCAGGTCATCTCGCCGGATCTCACCGGCAAGCAGGCCGGTGCCGAGGACTGCAATGGCAAGCTAACCGGCGAGCAGGCCAACACGCGGGCAATGCAGTGCGGCTACGGTGTGATCAGCGCCATCGCCCCATCACCGAAGAGCGCGGATCTCATCTGGGTGGGCACCGACAGCGGCCTCATCCAGCTGACACGCGACGGCGGCCAGCACTGGCAGAACGTGACGCCGCCGGCGTTGAAGCCTTGGGACAAGGTGAGCGCGATCGACGCCTCGGCTCTCGATCCGGCGAGCGCCTATGTGTCGGTGGACGACCACCGTCAGGATGAGCTGCACCCGCATGTGCTGCGCACCCACGACTACGGCAAGACCTGGGCGCAGGTCGATGCGGGATTGCCGGCCGGGCAGGTCGTCCCGGTCGTTCGCGCCGATACCGTCCGCAAGGGCTTGCTGTATGCAGGTACGTCCGAAGGCGTATACGTGTCGCTGGATGACGGCGGCCATTGGCAGTCGCTGCAGCGCAACTTGCCGAAAGCCCAGGTCAACGACCTTCTGGTGCACGGCGATGATCTCATCGCGGCAACCCAGGGCCGGGCGATCTGGGTTCTGGACGATGTGACGCCATTGCGGCAGCTTTCTGCCGCCATGCTGGGATCGGCGGCGCATCTTTTCGCGCCGGAGGTCGCCTGGCGCGTGCATCCCAACAACAACAAGGACACGCCGCTGCCGCCGGAGACGCCCGAGGGCCGCAATCCGCCGGCGGGCGCGGTGATCGACTACTGGGTGGGCAAGAGCGTGCACGGGCCGGTGACGCTCGAGGTCTACAGCTTCACCGGGCAGCTCGTGCGCCGCTTCGCCTCCGACGAGGGGCCGCAGCGCCTCCAGGCGGACCGCTACTTCGGCGAGGAATGGCTGCGGCCGGCGGAGCAGCTCTCGGCCGCCCCGGGCATGCATCGCTTCATCTGGAATCTGCGCTACGCACGTCCGCAGGCGATCTCATACGATTACAGCATCGCGGCGGTGTTCGGCGAGGACACGCCGACTGCCGTGGAAGGGCCGTTCGTGCTGCCGGGCATCTACAGCATCGTTCTGACCGTCGATGGCCAGCAGTACCGGGCGCCGCTGGTCGTGCAGCTCGATCCGCGGGTGCACACGAGCAGCACGGATCTGCGGGCACTGCTCTCCTACAGCCAGTCGCTGTGCGGGGCGCTGGAGCGCGCGAGCGCGGCGTACCAGCAGGAGAAATCTGCGCACGATCAGCTGGACGCGCTGGCGAGGCGGCTCGCCACCGGCGGCGGTGACAAGGCATTGCTTCGCGCCGTGGAGAAGCTGCGCGATGCCACCTCGGAGCACGGCGGCGATACGGACCTGGGCACGATCAGCGGCCGCTTGAGCGGGCTGGAAGCCGATGCCGAGTCGGCCGACCTGGCGCCCACGCCGGCCGACCAAGAGGTATTCGACCAGGAGTCCAAGGCGTTGGATCAGGCGGTGCGCTCGTGGCGCGCCAGTCAGCTGGCCCTTGGCAAGCTGAACACCAGCCTGCGCCGCGGCGGCCTGCCCCCGGTCGGGCTGTCAGGCTGAGACAGCATCGCGGGGCCTGGCAGGCGAACCCTGCGAGGCCCCGCGGTTCCCTGGGTGTCCGGGGAATGTCAGCGGCGGCTGCTGACCTGACCCGACTGCGGGTTGATCATCGCCATCTGCGTGCGGCCGTTGCTCTTCAGGAGCTCCGCCTTGTAGTCCACGTGCCCGTTGCGCGCACTGAGACCCGCGGCCAGCGCCTTGCCGCCGCGCTGCTGCTCGGCGGTCTGCACGGCCTGGCCCAGGGTGGTGCCGGCGCTCTGAGAAGCCGTCAGCTCCTGCTGATCCTCCTTCGGCAGGCTGCTCAGCGGGATGGCTCGGCCCTCGCCGATCACCTTGCCGGTGCTCGCGTCGATGTGGCCCAGCCATTCCTTCTGGCTCTTGCTGTCGAAAGTCTTGATCAGATACTCCGGCTTGCCCTGGTGCAGCTCGAACCGTGCCGACACGACGTCACCGTGATTCTGCCCTTGGGCCGTGTTGATCGCATCCGTCAGCGATACTTTGGCGCTCTTGGCCTTTGCGATGTCGGCCTTGGGCACGCGCACCGCGGAGCGCATCTGCGCATGGCCATGGCTCCAGCCGCTCGAGCTCATCGAGTTGCCGCGCTGCAAGTCCTGGCTCTGTGTCTGGCCCTGCGAGGCATTGGCGTGCGGTGCGGTGACTCCGCCCGGATAGGCCGCGCCGGGCGTTGTCCCGGGTTGCCTCGCGCTCGGGCTCGTGGCCTCCGGAGGCGTCATCCCGGGGTTGGTCGTGCTCGGCGTGGTTTCCGGCGGCGCCACGCCCGGAGTGTTGGGCGTCGCCGTGGCGCCTGGCGGTACGGCAAGGGCGAAAGGAGCGGCGGCAACAAGCAGCACCGCCGCGAGCGTTGTCTCGGTCCGTGGCAATCTCATGTAAGCACCCCGTATGGCTCGTGGATCATGCACGAGGGGCAACGAGGGTCGCCGGTCGATGTTCCGCGGTTTTTTGGGGATTTACCGCGGCTGCGAGCGGCCGCTAGTAGGCAATATACGGGCCGGTGCCCCAGGACGTGTTTGCGCCCACGAATGCGATGTATACGCTTTTGCCCAGGAAGAATGGGAACCCGAAATCAAACGCGCAGTCGAGAGAGCC
The DNA here is from genome assembly GCA_036000265.1 of Steroidobacteraceae bacterium. Lineage (GTDB taxonomy): Bacteria > Pseudomonadota > Gammaproteobacteria > Steroidobacterales > Steroidobacteraceae > 13-2-20CM-66-19. Next base: position 10,116 of record DASYGA010000027.1, read on the forward strand.
GCTCGCTGTGCTCGCGCTCGCACAATTGCCGTCTTGCGAGCCGCTGCTGGCGCCGAGGTCGTCGAAAACGGTGCCTGAGGGGTGCGAGCCGAAGACGGTGTAGGCGTTCCCGATCGAGAACTGCACTGGCGATTGTGCGCCGTTCAGGCCCGTGTTGGTCGCCAGCAGGCTGAGCTCCGAGCTCGGACAGAACCACGAATCCGGCTGTTGGCTGTTGTAGCCGCCATAATGGCTGCAGCTCAGGGTCGAAGGAATCCGGTCGTCGGTGAAGTAATACGCGTTCGATCCCGTGTCGAAATAGGAGTAGGGCAGGACCAGCTGTGTACCGTCCTGCGCTGTGTAGGTCGTGGTGATATTGCCGTACGGGACGCTTGCGGTGAAGACGGTCTGTGCGCCCAGAGAATTGTTGCCCTCCGTGCCGATCCCGAACATCAGAGTGCCGGTGTCGCTGCTCGCTCCTTCCGCAGCGGGCTGGAGCTCGACAATGACTCCATTGTTGTCCCTCTGGAACAGAGTGACAGGATCGGTAACCTGCGCAGTCTGCGATATCTGGATCGGATTGCAGGGATTGTTCGGTGACCAGGTGCTCGCCGGGCACTCATAATAATAGCCGGGATTGTTGCCGCTGCTCACGGCTTGGGCGCATGAGGGGCAGTCGGCGGCCAACACGCCGATGCCGATGATGCCGTTGGCGCCGAAACTCTTGACCGTATCCTCTTCCGGAGCGTTGCTGGAGCACGCCGTTGGAATTTCGGGGCTGACGCCGCCCGCGGTGCTCGGCGGCGGCGCGTAGGCGGGATCGCCAATCACCTGGATGGGTACGATGCTCGCCGCCTCGCCGGCAATCCGCACGTCCGCGATCTTCACCGGTCCCCAGCTGAACCCGTCCGCAAATTCTGTGCATTCGACGACTGAATTGCCGTTCGTGCTCTCTTCCTGCCGGAATGCGGCGGCAAGCGAAGAGGACAGCACGGAGGACATGATGCGCAATCCGTACGAGCCGGTATCGACCTCGACA
>DASYGA010000031.1:0-2813 GCA_036000265.1 Steroidobacteraceae bacterium
CCGTTACCCCGCGCACCGCATCGCACTCCGCTGCGCACGCTGTACAGCACGCCTTGTTCGGCTCTTCCGGTCACCCGCTTGACGCCGCCAGCCGCGCCTTCTTCGAGCCGCGCTTCGGCCGCGATTTCAGCAGCGTTCGCATCCACACCGGCCCCCCGGCCGCCGAGTCCACACGCGCCATAAACGCGCGCGCCTACACCCACGGCTCGGACATTGTCTTCGATCAGGGCGAGTATCAGCCCTCCTCGCAGGCCGGACGCCATCTTCTCGCGCACGAACTCACCCACATCCTCCAGCAGTCCGCGGCGCCTTCCTCCACGCTCTACCGAGACGCCGACACCACGCCGCCCACTCTCGAGGAAGAGGCAAAGGCGCTCATCAAGAGATATTTCGTGCAAATGACCCGCATCGACGACTTCTCCGGGATCGTGCATGAGCTGGACTTCGCGCTCCTCGCCCTGCGCTACGACTTCCTCCTCCAGGTCTTTGACGCGATCGACTCCTCGCTCGAAGACAACGTCGGCGCAGAACTGATCAGCATCACGCCTCCATCGCGCCTCAGCCTCTACGCTTCCAGCGCGCTGGGGCGCCGCATGCTCAACGTCATTTATGAGGCCATCATCACCGGCGACGTCACGGACTTCGAGCGCGCACAGGCTGACAAGATCCTCAATGCCACCAAGATCTCCCAGGCCAGCTATATCTCCCAGGCAGAGCAACGCCTCATTGTCTTCGCCGTACGCAATCAGGGCTTCACCCGCGACTGCTACGCCACCTTCAACGCCACGCTCGAGTCCAGCGGCAAGGTGAAGGTCTGGTATACCTCCGAGCGCATCTGGCAATGTTCCATGTTCAAGGAGGACATCGCCACCTTCCCTGACCATCACTACACCAGTCCGCGCGAGTTCGACCCCGACACACTGGTGGCCGTTCACCTCTACGACCAGGGCGGCGCCATCATCCCCGTCCCGGCCATCGCGCTGATCGACTACGCGAATCAGTCCAACAACGCGACACTGAGCCTCGCCAAAACAGCCTTCGTCACGGGCCTCACCGTGGGCGCATTCGGCCTCGGCGGCGTTTCCACCGGCGAGGCCAGGGTCGGCCTCCTCGCCGCGCAAGAGGCAGGGGAAGGTATCTGGGCCGCACGCCTCACGGTGCTGGGTCTGCGCGCCATCCAATTGGCGGATGCCGCCACCACCATCCTCCCGATCATCACCAGCATGGTCGAAGAGAATCGCGACTGGATCGTCGAAAACGTCCCGGGTGGCGAAGAGATCGTCGAGGGCATCGAGAAGGCCAATGCCATCGCGGCGTACTACGGCTATGCGCGCCTCGGCGTCGCGGGCCTGCGCTTCATGAAGTCGCAGCTCGGCTCCGTCCTCAAGGCCCGCGCCGCCGGCATCCCTCCCGGGTTCAATGCAGAGCAGAAAGCACTCCTCCAGAAGATCGACACCGACTCGCAGAGCCTCTTCAACACCGTCGAGGAGAACGAAAAAGTGCTCGTCGATACGGATGAGGCCACCCGGCAAGCGGCCTCCGAAAAGGCGGCTCCGCCAGTCAGCGCCGGAACTAGCGCGGCAGGCACATCGCCGCCGACAGCTTCAGCACCACACGCAACACCCGCTCCAGTGCACACTCCGGCTCCCGCTCCGGTGCACCCTCCGGCCGCCCCTCCCCCGGCACACGCAGCCCCGCCGGAGACCGCTCCCCTCCCGCACACTCCACCCGCGCCCGCACCGCCGGCACACGCAGCCCCAGCACAACCGGCCCCGCATGCTGCACCGCATACCGAGCCCCCTACGCACGCGGAACCGCATACGCAGACCGCTGTTCCGTCCAGCCACGCAGCCGCCGAGCCTGTCTCCGAGCCCACTCGCGCCGACCCGCAGAGCACTGCCAAGCCCGGTGACTTCACCCACACGCAAATCGAAGAGGCAGGCCAAAAGCTGGAACAGCGCATCGCTGATCCTAAAAATGTCCGCGCCGCTAAATCGGGCTCCGGCTATGACCTTGAGGTGGACCTCGGCGACGGGCAGGTCTTCAAGCGCAGACCCGACGGCACGTGGTGCCTCTCGCGCAATCCCGTTTATTGTGGCTTGACCGCCGGTCCAAAGGTCGAGTCGCTGACCAGAGACGCTCTGCGGCGCCTCCGCTCCGCAGAAAGTATCGAGGCCGCCGTCGAGCTTGCAGAACGTAACTCGGGCCGTACCTTTTCTGAAGCTGAAAAGGAACTCTTGCGCGCCAGGCTTCGCGAGAATCCTGCACTCGCCGTCGATATCCTCGATCAGGCCGCGAAGGTGCAGACGGTAATCGAACCGCCCGGCCAGGGGCCGGAGCCGGATACAGCACACCCCACCGAGACAGGATCACCCTCCGCCGCTGACCAGGAAGCAGCCAACACCCAGAGCGGCCGGGGCGGCTCCGCTCCCGGCGAGGCTGGCAAGCTCGGCAAGGATCTCAGCAGAAGCAGGGCCATGCAGGCGGGTGACACGTGGATATGCGAAGAGCCACAGTTCCGATTTACCCGCCCCGACGGGGGCCCCGGCGAGTTTTACTCTGACGTCGGCATGACCGGCGCCTCGGAGGGAGGCCCATATCTCATTGAATCCAAGCTGGGCCCGGACGCCCGTCTTACGGATAACCAGATTCCCGGCTACCAGGCGCTTCGGGATGGAAGGGCTTATCCCATCAACGACGCTTCCATGGCGATGGCCAGGCGCGCATCCCCAAACTGGAAACCGGGCGACCCCATGCCGTCTCTTCCCGTTCGACTCGAATATTGGCGCTGGGTCAAGCAGAGCAAGTACTGG
>DASYGA010000057.1:0-30959 GCA_036000265.1 Steroidobacteraceae bacterium
TTCTCCTTCAGCCTGAAGCGTGAAGCGGCGGGGCTGAACCGTCGCTGAACCGTTTCCTGGAACACCAACACCCGCAAGAGCGGGTCTCAGGCTCTGCCATGGACGGCTGAGCGCCTATTGTGCGGTCTTCTTGGCCGGCCGGGTGCTACCGGCGTGGACGTCAGTAATACGGCCCGTGCAAGGAGCCCGCATCCAATGCCTCAAGCTAGAACCAGTTATAATTGAAGCTGATGCTGATCCGCTCGCCGGCCGCCGGATTGGCTGACACTTCGTGGCGCAGCCAGCTCTCGAAAAGCAAGACACTGCCTGCTTCGGCCGGGAACACCACCCACGGCCTGTTCTCCCGCGCCGCATTCGCCCGCCTCGGCGGCGCCGCCATCATCCGCTCGAGCCTCGGGTCTTCGACCTTCAGGCCCGCACAGCCGCGTGGCGTCTTGACGTAGTAGGTCCCGCTGATGGTGGACAGCGGGTGCAGGTGCAGTCCATGCGCCGTGCCGCGCGGCATGATGTTGACCCAACAGTCCGTCATGGCGAGCTTTCGTCCGGCCAGGTCGAGCTCGAGCGAGCTCGCGAAGCGGACGACGTGTCGGTTGATCGCGTGTTCGAGCGCCGCGAAAGTCGGCGACATTCGGTGCATCCGATGGACGGAGCCGTATGACGTGTAGCCGCCCGGATATCTCTCCGCCGACCAGCGCCGGCCGGCCGCATCATCCAGGCTGAGCTGCCGGCACTCGCGCAGGAGCCGCTCGTCGAGCCTGCCCCCCGAAGTGCCCCGGAGCCGCGCCGAGTAGACGCGCGTCGGAAAGAGCTTGTGCACAGGCATCGGCGCAGTATAGGCAATCCGCGCCTGCCGCAGCGCTGTATGCGCCGGAGGCGCCGTGGCGGCGTTTTTGGAGCTTCCGCGCGCGCTAGGACGCGCGCTCGAACTGCTGCATCTCCGTGCTGCCCTTCAATGCGGAGAGGGAGGATCTGCCGCCGGAGACCGCCTGGGCGACCTCATCGAAGTAGCCCGCCCCCACTTCCCGCTGGTGCTTCGTTGCCGTGTACCCGTGCTGCTCCGCGGCGAACTCCGACTGCTGCAGGGCGACGTAGGCCGACATCTGCTGGGACTTGTAGCCGCGGGCTAGCTCGAACATGGAGAAATTGAGCGCGTGGAATCCCGCCAGGGTGATGAACTGGAAGCGGTAGCCCATCGCGCCGAGCTCCCGCTGGAATTTCGCGATGGTCTCGTCATCGAGCTTGCGCTTCCAGTTGAACGAGGGCGAGCAGTTGTAGGCCAGCAGCTTGCCTGGAAAGCGCGCGTGGACCGCCTCGGCGAAATGGCGGGCCTCCTCGAGATCGGGCTTGGCCGTCTCGCACCACACCAAATCGGCGAACGGCGCATAGGCGCAGGCGCGGGCGATGGCCTGCTCCAGGCCAGCCTTGACGTGGAAGAAGCCTTCCGCGGTGCGCCCCCTGGCGACATCGATGAAGGGCTTGTCGTGCTCGTCGACGTCGGAGGTGAGGAGATTCGCGCCTTCGGCGTCCGTGCGCGCCACGAGGATGGTGGGTACGTTGCAGACGTCCGCAGCCAGCCTTGCGGCGACCAGCTTGTTGATCGCCTCCTGCGTCGGCACCAGTACTTTGCCGCCCATGTGGCCGCACTTCTTCGCCGAGGACAGCTGGTCCTCGAAGTGCACGCCGGCCGCGCCGGCGTCGATCATCTGCTTCATCAGCTCGAAGGCGTTCAGCACCCCGCCGAACCCGGCCTCCGCATCGGCGACAATGGGCTTCAGCCAGTCCGTGCCGTTATTGCCCTCTGCATGATGGATCTCATCCGCCCGGCGCAGCGCCGAGTTGATTCGCCGCACGACGGCCGGCACCGAGTCCGCCGGGTAGAGCGACTGGTCCGGGTACATCGCCCCGGACAGATTGGCATCCGCCGCCACCTGCCATCCGGAAAGATAGATTGCATCCAGGCCTGCCTTCACCTGCTGCATTGCCTGGTTGCCGGTGAGCGCGCCGAGCGCGTTGACGAACGGCTTCTCGTTGAGATACCGCCAGAGCTTCTCGGCCGTCATCCGGGCGATCGAGTACTCTACCGGGATGGTGCCGCGCAGGCGCACCACGTCCTCCGGACTGTAGCTGCGCTCGATGCCGCGCCAACGCGGACTCTCGCGCCAGGCGCGTCGCAGCTCTTCTGTGGTCGGAAGGGGTCGGGTCGCAGTCATATTGAAGTCTCCGTCGCCTGTCAGTCGAGCAGGTCGTATGCGGGAAGGGTCAGGAATTCGTCGAACTCGTCCTGCTTGATCATCTGCTCGAACAATCGCGCGGCGGTCGGGAACACGCCATTGAGCAGCCTCCCGGGACCGACCTCATCGTGGATGCGGTCGATCTCCTCGGTGAGCAGACGGTCGAACCGTTGCGGGGTCACGGGAACTCCGTCGCTGGTCCGCGCCTCGTGATGCAGCCACTGCCAGAGCTGGGCGCGGCAGATTTCGGCGGTCGCAGCATCCTCCATGAGGTTGTAGAGCGGCACGCATCCTGAGCCCCGCAGCCAGGCTTCGATGTACTGCACGCCCACCCGAATGCAATTGCGCAGCCCACCCTCGGTGATCTCCCCCTGCGGCACGCGCAGCAGATCCGCCGCCGCGACCGCGACTTCGGTGCGCAGCACACCCAGTTGGTTCGGCCCCTGCATCACCGCGTCGAATGCGTCCCTGGCGATGGTCGCGAGGCCGGGATGGGCGATCCATGTGCCGTCGTGTCCGGCATTCGCCTCCCGCAGCTTGTCGGCGCGGACGCGGGTCATGGCCGCCTCATTCGCCTTGGCATCGTCGCGGATCGGGATCTGCGCGGCCATGCCTCCCATCGCATGGGCGCCGCGCCGGTGGCAGGTCTTGATGAGCAGGTCGACATAGGACTTGAGGAAGTGCCGGTCCATCGCGACGCTGGCCCGATCCGGCAGGAGGAAGTCACGGCGGTTGCGGAACTTCTTGATGAAACTGAAGATGTAGTCCCAGCGGCCGCAGTTGAGTCCTGCCGAGTGCTCGCGCAGCTCGTAGAGGATCTCGTCCATCTCGAAGGCGGCGAGGATGGTCTCGATGAGCACCGTGGCCCTGATGGTGCCGCGGGGAATACCGAGCGCCTCCTGGGCCGCCACGAACACATCATTCCAGAGGCGCGCCTCCAGGTGGCTCTCCATCTTCGGCAGGTAGAAGTAGGGGCCTGTACCGGCACGCGCCAGCGCTTCGTGGTTGTTGGCGAGATACACCGCGAAATCGAACAGCGCCCCGGAAACCGGCTCGCCGTTCACCAGAACGTGCTTCTCCGGCAGATGCCAGCCGCGCGGGCGTACGATGAGGGTCGCCGTCCGTTCCGCCAGCCGATAGACCTTCCCGGTCGCCGCGTCCGCGTGGGTGATGGTGCGGCGGACGGCATCGGCAAGGTTCACCTGGCCGAGCACGATGTTTTCCCACGTAGGCGCGCAGGAGTCCTCGAAGTCCGCCATGAAGCAACGCACCGGCGCATTGAGCGCGTTGATGATCATCTTGCGGTCCACGGGCCCCGTGATCTCGACACGCCGATCCTGCAGATCCGCCGGCGCGGGCGCGACCCGCCAGTCAGCGGCACGGACATCGGCGGTCTCCCGCAGGAAGTCGGGCAACGCGCCTGCGTCCAGCTCCTGTTGCCGACGTGCGCGCGCCGCCAACAGCTCCAGCCGGCGCGCGTCGAATCGCCGGTGCAGGCTCGCCACCAGCTGCAAGGCCAGCGGCGTGAGGACTTCAGCGGATCGCTCGATCCGCGGTCCCAGGACTTCCACCGGGGAGCCGGCCGGCTCCCGGGAATAGACCAGCGCGTCGGTTTGGGCGTTCATGGAGAAGGAGCATACCGCCCCTTAGCGCACAATTTGACTAAAGAAACTTCACAGTGTTAATTTCACAAGAGACTTCGACGGGGAGGCACGTCCATGAAGCCACTGCTGCGCAAGGGTCATTTCCTCGGCGCCAAGCTGCGCTCCATCCGCAAGCGCAACGGGCTCACCCTGGAGGAGCTCTCCTCGCGCTGCATCCAACGTGATGCCGCGCATGCGCCATCGGTGTCATACCTCAGCATGATCGAGAGCGGCAAGCGCGCGCCGTCCAGCGAAATGCTCGAGCTCCTGGCCGGGGTGTTCCAGCGCGACCTGGAGTGGTTCCTCGACGAGAGCGCCGATCTGGAGCTGCCGACGCCTGCCACCCCCAGCGGCGGTGCGGCGAAGGTACCGCTCGAGCCGGCATTCCTCTTCTCCAAGGATGTGTTGCAAGCGGCGATCCCGGAGCTGCTCGCCCAGACGGGCACCAGCGGGCGGCAGTTCGCGCATCTTCTCATCCGCTCCCATCAGGAGATGTCGCGCAACGATTTCCCCGACCTGGAGCGCGCGGCCGACGGTGTCGGCGAGCGCAAGTTCCCGCTGTCGGTGGATGACCTGCAGCGCCTCTGCAAGCGCCACGGCCTGGAGATCCGCTGGTTCGAGAGAAAGCCGGTGCTCGCCCGCGACAAGGATCGCGAGGTCCGCAGCATGGTGCGGTCCTTCTTCGAGCCGCCGCGCGTCATCTATGCCAATCGTGCGCTGCAGTCGGATCCGGCGCGCTTGAAGTTCGACCTTGCCGCGCACATCGCGCACAAGGTGTTGCATGGCGGCGATGGCCTGAAGTCGGCGCACGCCACCGGCGGCGAGATGGGCGGCAGCCCGGAAGGCAGCTCCGACACCGCCGGGATGAATGCCCAGGACGTGCTGCACGCCTGGCGCGACTTCGAGTGCAGCTTCTTCGCCGGCGCCCTGCTCGCACCGCGCGTGCCCTTCCGGCGCTTCCTCGCGCGTGAGCGCTACCGTGTCGAGCCCGGTACCCGCCTCGAGCTGACACCCGCGGTCATCATGCGGCGCATGACCAAGGTGTCCCCGTATCCCTACTGGCATTTCTTCGACGCCTACCCCCCCGGCTATCTGCGCGCCGTCTATCGCGGCAACGGTATTCCCCTCCCCTGGGGCAATCTCGCCCAGGTGAGCGACCCCTGTCCCAACTGGGCGGTCTTCCGCATGATCGACACCCCGCGCGGTGACAAAAGGTCACAGATCTCCGTCCTCAGCGACGGTGACCGCTCCCTCCTCTACTGCTGCCATTCTCATCGCGTGAAGGACATGGCCGGGAACCCGCACGTCCTCTCGGTCGGCGTGGACCTTGCTCCGGCTCTGGATGCCAATGGTGTCGCCAGTCGCGACATCATCGACAGCATCTTCGGAGAGTGTGTCCATCGTCGCGGCGAGGGCCGCATCCCCAAGACCGCCGCCGAAGCACTCGTGGCGGTGGCCAACGTCCTCGACATCGCCTGGATCGAGGACGCCCTGGAGCAGCCCGCACGGATCATCTGCCCACGCAGCAGCCGCTGTCCGCGGCCGGAACGTTGCGAAGGCGCCCGGGTGCGCCCGTCGCGCGCCCGAGAGATCGACGACGTCCGTGAGGAGATCCTCGGCAGAGAGCCCGCCGAGGAGAGCTGACGGAGCACGCACTCCCGCTGGCGCTTGCACCCAGGAGACGAGCGGACGAACGCTGGCTAGCGGCCGGGCTGGCCCGCCGGCTGCAGCTCATTCGAGAGGCAGCTGCGCGCCATGGCCGCCGTCCAGGATGGAGGCCAGCTTCTCGAGCGCGTCGGCGAGCACCTCAACTGGTGGCGCGGACAAGGCCAGGCGCACGGCGTTGGGAGCGTGACCGGGCGCAACGGCGAAAGCGGCCGCTGGAGTTACAGCTATGTTGTGCCGCGTCGCAGCCGCAACGAACGTGTCGGCTCGCCACGGATCCGGCAGAGGCAGCCAGCAATGATACGCGTGGCTGTTGCCGAATAGACCGAAGCGCCCAAGCCACCGGTACGCCAGCTTTTGCCGGGCGGCGGCGTCGACCCGCTTGGCGTCGATTATCTTTGCGGCGGTACCGTCCGCCATCCAGCGCGCGCAGACGGCTTGTGCGAAAGACGACGGCACCCACGCGCCGCTATGAAGGGCCCGCGAAATATCCTCGCGCAGCCGTTGCGGCGCGACTATGAACCCCAGAGTCAGACCCGGCGCAAGACGCTTGGATAGACTGTCGATGCGAACCACGTTTTCGGCGACGATCGACTGCAATGGCCGTGCGTTGGCATCCAGAAACGCATATACGTCGTCCTCGATTGCGAGCATGCCCTCCGTGCTGAGAATCTCGACGATCTCTGCTCTGCGCGCCGATGACATGGTTATGCCCAGAGGGTTGTGCAATGTCGGCTGAAGATAGACCGCGCTGAGGCCGACGTGCTCGTGCGCCTCGATGAGCGCCGAGGGCACAATACCTTCATCATCGAGCTGCAGCGGAAAAAGCCGGATACCGAGTTGTTGCGCGATCGTCTTGACGAACGGGTAAGTCAGAGCCTCCACTCCGAGCACCTCGCCGCGTCGCACGGTCGCCGCCAACGTTGCGGCAATCGCCTGCTTTCCATTGCCCGCGAACAGCAGCCGCTCGGGAAGGAGCGGCCATCGGGCCGGAGCGAGGAAGGCGGCAGCCGCGCTCTGTAGTGAACGCGTGCCGCGGGCGCCCGCCGGGACGAAGGCGGCATGCCACGCTGGGTCCCGCCGCATGAGATCGGCGAGACTTTCCGAGAGCAGTGCCTCCTGCTCCGGCACCGTCGGAAAATTCAGATCGAGATCGACGCGGAGTGAAGTCGGCTCGGCGAGCGCCGGTTTGACTGTCGAAGCCGCAAGGCGCACGAACGTCCCGCGGCCAACCTCTCCGGACACCACACCGCGCCGCCCCAGCTCCGCGTAAACGCGCTGCGCGGTGGACACGGCGATGCCTCGAGACCAGGCGAACTCCCGTTGTGGCGGGAGCCGATCTCCGGCGCGGAGCTTCCCCGCACGAATGTCGGCCACGACCAGGTCGGCGAGCTCATGGTAATTCGGCGATTGCACCGAGTTCAATATAGCGATTGCACCGATGTTCGGTCAATGCTCCACTACGCGCCCCGCACGAGGACACTCCGGGAGCAATGATGAACACGGTTCGGCTATGGCCGCTTACGTGATCATGTCCACCCGCTGGCCATTGAGGTCACTGAGCGCCTCGCCGTGGACGCGGCGATCGAGCTCATGCCCGTCGCGCAGAGCTTTGCCGGTTTTCAGGTCCACCGCGCCTGAGCCGACCGCGGCTGAGGCCGCGATCAGCCGACGAAGATCGTCGCGGGGTGCTCGATGCGCTCCTTCAGCGCCTGGATCATAGCCGCGGCGTCGTAGCCGTCGACGAAACGGTGGTCGAAGGATGACGACAGATTCATCATGCGGCGCACCGCGATCGCCCCGCCGACCACCACCGGCCGCTCGACGGCGCGGTTGATCCCGATGATGGCGACTTCGGGCGCGTTGATGATCGGTGTGCTCGCGATGCCGCCCAGCTTGCCGAGACTGGTGAGCGTGATCGTGGAGCCGCCCAGCTCCTCACGCGTCGCCTTGTTGGTGCGGGCCGCTTCCGCCACGCGCCGCATCTCGGCTGCGACCTCCCACAGCGACCGCAGCTGCGCATCGCGCACCACCGGCACCTTCAGTCCTTCCGGCGTTTGTGTCGCAATGCCGAGGTGCACCGCGCGATAGCGCACGATGACGCCCCGCTGCGCATCGTAGTGTGCATTGCACTGCGGAAACTCCTCCAGCACCCGCACCAGCGCGAGCGCCAGAAACGGCAGATAGGTGAGGGCCGGCGTTCCAGGCTCGAGCTTCGCGTTGAGGTGTCGCCGCAGCGACTCCAGCTCCGTCAGATCCAGCTCCTCCACGTAGGAGAAATGCGGGATATTGCGCTTGGCATCCGCCATCCGCTGCGCGATGAGGCGTCGCAGCCCTATGACCTTGATCTCTTCGCTGCCGCCCGCGGCCGTTTGTGCGGGTGCCGGCGCCCGTGTCGCCGGCAAGCTGCTCACCGCCGCCACCCCAGGTGCGCGGCCCGCGGGTCGGGCGGCTGCATAGGTCTCGAAATCCTGCCGCACGATGCGCCCCTGCGGCCCCGACCCGGAGACCTGCCGCAAGTCGATGCCCGCCTCCTTCGCGCGGCGGCGGATTGCCGGCGAGGTCAATACCCGCCGTCCAGGCTCCGCTGCCGCAGGCACCGCGACAGTACTGCCAGTGGCAGCAGCCGTCGCATTGGGCGCAGCGCCGTTCTCCGCTGCGCCATGCCTGCCCTTCTCCGGACCTTTTTGCGCCTGGTCCGCCGCGGCACCGTTACTGGCACCGGCACTGGCACTGGCACCGGCGCCAACGCCAGCGGCAGCATCAGCAGTCGCCGCAACGGACGCTGTCTCAAATACGACCAGCTCCGCCCCTACCGCCACCATGTCGCCGGGCTGTCCCGTGGTCGAGATGATCTTCCCGCTCACCGGCGCCGGTAGCTCCACCGCCGCCTTTTCCGTCATCACCTCCCCCAGCACGTCGTCTTCGGACACCTGGTCGCCCGGCTTCACCCGCCAAGCGACAATCTCCGCCTCGACGGTACCCTCGCCGAGGTCCGGCAACTTCAACACGTACCGGCTCATGCTGCCTCCATCACGCGCGTCAGTGCCGCGGCGATGCGCGCCGGCCCCGGAAAATACTCCCACTCGAATGCGTGCGGATACGGAGTGTCCCAGCCCGTGACGCGAACGATCGGCGCCTCGAGATGCCAGAAGCACTCCTCCTGCACGGTGGCGGCGAGCTCCGCGCCGAACCCGCTGTAGCGTGTGGCCTCGTGGACGATGACACATCGGCCGGTCTTGCAGACTGACGTGCAGAGGGTATCGGTATCGAGCGGCGCGAGCGCCCGCACGTCAATGATCTCCGCATCGACCTTGGCCAGTCTGACCGCCGCCTCCGCGACGTGAACCATCGTGCCGTAGGCCAGTATGGTCACATCGCTGCCGGGATGGACGACCTCGGCCTTCGACAAGGAAACCTTGTAGTATCCCTCCGGCACCGCACCCTTGGGATGCGTGCTCCAGGGCACCGCCGGCTTGTGCGGATCGCCGTCGAACGGTCCGTTGTAGAGCCGCTTCGGCTCGAAGAAGATGACCGGGTCCTCGTCCTCGATGGAGCTGATCAGCAGCCCCTTGGCATCATACGGGTTCGAGGGCATCACCACCTTGATGCCGCAGACGTGTGTGAAGACGCCTTCAGGGCTTTGCGAGTGCGTCTGCCCGCCGCGAATGCCGCCCCCGCAGGGTGTGCGGATCGTCACCGGCGCGGAGAATTCCCCCGCGGTGCGGTAGCGCAGCCGCGCCAGCTCGCTCACGATCTGATCGAAGGCCGGATAGATGTAATCGGCGAACTGGATCTCGGCCACCGGCTTCAGCCCGTTCACGCCCATGCCGATCGCCGCCGCGACGATGCCGCCTTCGGCAATCGGCGTATCGAGCACCCGCTGCTCGCCATACTTGCGCTGCAGGCCGTCCGTGCAGCGGAACACCCCGCCGAAGTAGCCGACGTCCTGGCCCAGCACCACCACGCGCGGATCACGCTCCATCATGATGTCCATCGCGGAGTTGAGCGCCTGCACCATGTTCATGTGTGCCATTGCTCAGCCCTCCTTCGCGACGGCCGCGGAGCGGGCCTCCAGCGCCTTTTCCTCCCCCGACCCCTTGGCCGGTTGCCTGCCGGACAGGCCCTTGAGCTCCTCGCGCTGGCGCGCCAGGTGCGGCGGCATTTCGTAGAAGACGTCATCGAACATGGTGGCCGGATCGAGCGTCGGTCCTTCCGTGAGAGTTCCGAAGCTCGCCGCCTCTTTCCAACACGCGACCACATGGGCATCGAGCTGCTTCTCGAGCGCTGCGTGGCGCTCCTCGGACCACTCGCCGAGCCCGATCAGGTGTTGCTTCAGGCGGCCGATGGGATCCCCCAGCGGCCACGCCGTCCATTCCTCCTTCGGCCGGTAGCGCGATGGATCGTCGCTGGTCGAGTGGGCGCCCGCCCGGTAGGTGACGTGCTCGATGAGCGTCGGTCCGCCGCTCTGGCGCGCACGCTCTGCGGCCCAGCGGGTGACGCCATAGACGGCGAGAAAGTCATTGCCGTCGACGCGCACCCCGGGGATGCCGTATCCCGGCCCGTACTCCGCGAAGGTGCGGCGCTCCCCGCCGGCGAATCCCTGGAAGGTCGAGATCGCCCATTGATTGTTGACGATGTTGAGGATCACCGGCGCCTGGTATACGGAGGCGAATGTCATCCCGTGATGAAAGTCGGCCTCCGCGCTGGCCCCCTCGCCAATCCATGCCGCGGCGATGTGATCCTCCCCCTTGATGGCCGCCGCCATCGCCCAGCCCACCGCCTGCGGAAACTGCGTGGCGAGATTGCCCGAGATCGAGAAGATGTTGCCCGCGCCCGAGTGATACATGATGGGCATCTGCCGCCCGCGGCACATGTCACGGGTATTCGACAGACACTGACACATCAGCTCGACGAGGCTGCGCCCGCGGACGATGAACAGGCCCTGGTTGCGATACGAGGGGAAGAGCATGTCGCCCGGCTGCAGCGCCATCCCCTGCGCGACCGATACGGCCTCCTCGCCGGTCGATTTCATGTAGAAAGAGATCCGTCCCTGGCGCTGCATGCGCTGCATGCGGTCGTCGAACACGCGCGTCAGCACCATGTGCCGCAGCGCAACCTGCAGCTCCTCCGGTTCCAGGTGCGGGTTCCACGGTCCCTGGGCCCGCCCCTCCTCATCGAGCACCCGCACCATCTCCCGGCCGAGACTCTCGACCTCGCGGGCGGCAGCCTTGGCATCCGGGCGGGCTACCGCGCCCGCCGGCGAGAGGCTCACATAGCTGAAATCCGGCTTCTCACCTGGGCGGGCCGGTGGGCGGGGGACGTGCAGACGCGACCGTTGGGCCATCGGGGACGAGCCTCTTCACCACCGCCAGGGTCTGGCGAGGTGCGAATTTTAGCGCCCTGAACGCGCAATGGTCGTTCCAATCGCTTCGCAATTCCGCCGGATGCCGCAATGAACCTGCTATTTCGTCATGTGGCCGTGGCCCTTGGCTCCCCAGTACTGGTTCGCCTTCTTTTGCCAGGCATGGTTGGCGCTGTTCTGCAGGTCCTCCTGGGTGACCTTGGGGGCATGCTCGAAGCGGGACTGGCTGAGGATCAGCTTGCCATTGCGGACCATGGAATTCGCCGTCCGGTAGGGCACGGGCACGCTCATGCCGTTGGAGCCCGATACCACGACATAGCCCGACCTTTTGTGGCCGTTCATACCCGGAACGACGCTCGACACCGACCCGAGCGACTGACCCGACCGGGTCTCGACCGGCATGTTCGTCCAGGACTGCCCGCCGGAGCCGGCCGCGGCCATCCGCAGGCTGCGGTCCTGATGCGGGCTGGCGGCCGCCGTCGGCCCGGGGTTGGAGCTGGGCGGCGCCTCGTGGGCCCGCATACCGGTCACGGCGCGCTGATGCGGACTGGAGGCCGAGCTCGGGGTGGAAGTGTTGTAGCCCGGGGCCGGCGCCGTCGCAGGCGGCGGTGTATTCGATTGAGCCGAAGAGGAGGTCGCGGGAGCGGTCTGAGTCTGGCCATAAGCGATTCCGGCCAGGCTCGAGGCTGCCAGAACGCTGAGCACGCGTGCAGTCTTCATGTGACACCTTGAACTGTTGTTCGGCAGAAGATTCGGGAGGCGGCGTGTGATACGCAATCGCTATGCCGGCCGGCCGGCCGGATCACGAGCGAGCGGCTTTCCCGTGGCCTCTGCCGTGCCCGCGAGCCGGAGCTCGCGCCACGGCCCGCTTTGGCGCACGCCTCGTGGCGGCCCGCTCGCGCCCATCGGAGCGCGGTCCGGCCGCCGCGGAGTCCCGCTCGAGGCTCGCTTTGAGGGCCGACATCAGATCGACCACGTTGCTGCCGGGCTCGGCGCGCGGCTCCGACACCGTCACCTGCCGGCCTTCCACCTTGCGTTGGATCGCTTCCTCGACCCGCGCCTTGACCTCATCAGGGAAGGCGCCCGGATCGAACGTGTCGGCGCTCTGCTGCGCGATGAGTTGCCGCGCCAGCTTCAGCTCCGTATCGCGTACCTTTGCGCTCTCGACACCGAGCGCGCTCACGGATTGCACCTCGGGCGCGAAATGCAGCTGGTGCAGGGCAAGGGCGTTGTCGATCGGCCGGAGAATGACGACGTGATCCCGGCCGTGGCTCGCCCATCGGCCCACGGCGCACCGCCCGCTGTCGCGCAACGCCGTGACGAAGAGCGTGAAGGGCTTGGCGCCGCCCTGATCGGGGGCGAGATAGTAGGTCCTCTCGAAGTACACCGGATCGACGGCGGCGAGCGGCACGAACTGCGCGACATCGACGCTGTGGGTGCCGGCCTCCTCCAGTGCCCGCAACTCTTCGGGCGTGAACATCACGTACTGATCCTTGGCGAACTCGTAGCCCTTGACGATCTCCTCCCGCCCGACCACCCGCTGCTCCTCGAGGCAAACGTACTGCTGCTTCAGGCGCGAGCCGTCCTTCTCGTGCAGCAGGTTGAAGCGCAGACGCTCGGAGCTGACCGTGGCCGAGTACAGCTTCACCGGGATCGCTACCAGGCCGAAGGCGATCGTCAGAGATGCAATGGAGCGCGCCGCCATGCCCGGGCTTCGAGCAAGTTCTGCGCCACAGCAGCGCATAAGGTTTAAAGTAAGCACCCCATGGGCACCCGCAAGAGCACCCCGCCCGCCCCGGCGCGTGTGCGCGTCGGCCGCGAGGTGGCCGGACGCGGTGGCAAGGGCGTCTCCGTGATCTCGGGCCTGCCGCTTGCCGCCGCAGACCTCGAGGCACTCGCCAGCCGGCTGAAGAGATTTTGCGGCGCGGGAGGCGCCGTCCGGGACGGCGTCATCGAGATCCAGGGCGAGCACCGCGACCGGCTGGTTGCGGAGCTGTCCCGGCTCGGCTATGACGCCAAGCGGTCGGGGGGCTGAGGCCACGGTGACGCAGGGCCGGAACCTGCGCATAATGTAGGAGTTTGCAATGAGCATCACCCAGGCAGAGCACAACGTGTCAAACAACCAGCCAATACCAAGCCGGACACGCACCGGGGACGCCCTGCTGTTCGCCCGCAATTTCTTCCGCCACCCGCGCATGCTCGGCTCGATCGTCCCGAGCTCCAGATTCCTGATCAAGCAGCTGCTGCAGCCGATCGACTGGAATCAGGCGCGCGTCATCGTCGAGTATGGGCCCGGCGTCGGCGTCATCACCGCCGAGATCCTGCGGCGGATGCGCTCCGATGCGGTGCTGATCGCCATCGAGATGAACCCCGATTTCGTCACCCACCTGCGCTCGGCGCTGCCGGATGAGCGGCTGCAGGTGGTGGAAGCCTCCGCGGAATCGGTGGTCGAGATCCTGGCGCGCTTCGGCTCCGGCAAGGCCAACTACATCATCTCGGGCATTCCGTTCAGCACCATACCGGCGGAGATGCGCGAGCGGATCCTGCGCAACACTTCGGAGGCGCTGGCGCCCGGCGGCACATTCCTCGTGTTCCAGTTCTCCGCGCGCGTGCTCGAGGATCTGCAGCGGGTCTTTCGCTACGTCCGGCGCAAGTTCGAGCCGCTCAACGTCCTGCCGGCGCACCTTTTTTTCTGCCAGATCGGAGCGGCGTAAGCCCCGCGGGGCTGCACCCGGCCAGCTTTCTCACCGCCGCGACCACGACATCCGGCCGATCGCGCTGGATGTAGTGTCCGCTCCGCGGCACGCGGATGTGCTGCGCGCCGGGAAACTCCCGTGCGAGATCATTCTGAAGCCGGACTTCGCGCGCCTGTCCCGCGGGCGTCTCGCCCTGCAGGCGCCGCGTGCTCGATAGTATGACGGTCGGCAGGCCCGCTGCAGGCGGGCTCGCATGCACCTCGGCGCCGGCCGCGGCGCTGCCCATGATCTCGCGGCGCATGATCCACGGCATGAAAACGATGACCATGCGCGAGCCGCGCGGCGGCGGCGGGTCTCCCGGCGGATCCACGGCAGCAGCGCTGGGGACGAGCGGCAGCCGCTGGTTCCAGTTGCTGGAATCGACCAGCACGAGCCCGGCGACGTCCCGCGGGTAGTTGCGCGCGAAGTACTGCATGTACAGGCCGCCGAGCGAATGGCCCACAAGCACGTAGGGCGGGCGGATCCCGCGGCGGGCGAGCGCCGCGCGCAGCTCCGCCACGATGTTGGCGGCATCGCGAGTGGACTCCGCCGGATCGCTGCCCGAATAACCGGCACGATCGTAGGAGACGGTGCGGGCACAACCGGCGGCCACCCGCGGCTGCACCTGCCGCCACACCTCCAGCGTGTCGCCCAGGCCCGATTCGAAGATCACCGTGCGCGGACCGCTTCCCTCCACCCGCATGCGCACCTGCGGGTCGTGCCCGCCAGCAGGCGCGGCGGCGGCAACCGCGGCAGCGAGCACGCAGGCCTGCGCTCCCCACCAGCGCGATCCCCGGCGCGATCCAGCCAATGTTCCTCCACCCGCCGCAACGTGCGAGGCGCGGCAAGTGGCGTACCCGGTCGGGCGCCGGAGCCGGCTATCGCGGTTCGAACGGGCCCTCGGGCGGAGCCGCTGCGGACTCGCGCACGACCAGCTCGTGCGGCACCAGCGTGTCGACCGACGCGGCCGGTAGCCCATCGCGGCGCTTGCGGATTTCGCGGATGAGTAGATCGAGCGCCACTTCGGCCATGGTCGCGGTCGGCTGGCGGATGGTGGTGAGCTCCGGCCAGACGGTGGTGGCGATCGCAGTGTCATCGAAGCCAACCACCGAGAGGTCGCGCGGCACGTCGAGCCCGCGTCGATGGGCGACGGAGACGGCGGCGGCCGCCATGTCGTCGTTGCTGGCGAATATTGCGGTCGGACGCGGATCGTTTGCCAACAGCTTCTCGGCGGCCTCGAGGCCGGAGCGATAGCTGAAGAAGCCCTGCTCGATCACCGGCGGCTGCGGCTTGCATTCCGCCTCGCGCAGCGCCGTCTCGAATCCGAGCCAGCGCTCGCCGCTCGCCGTCTGGTTGGGATGGCCCTTGATGAAGCCGATGCGGCGGTGCCCGAGCGACAGCAGATAGCGGGTGATCTCGTAGGAGGCTTTGAAGTCATCGATCCGCACGCAGGACGCGTCGGAGCGGAATCGGCCGGTCGCCACCGCGACGGTGGGAATGGCTGCCTTCTTGAGCTCCGTGAGGATGACGTGCGACTCGCAGACCGGCGGCGGCAGAATGACCCCCGCGACCGAGCCGTCGATGAGCCGGCGCACCGCCGCGCGCTCCGCCGAGGGCGAGCTGACCTCGCACTTCTCCAACAGCAGCTGGGCGCTCTTGCGGCTGCTCTCATCGAGCGCGCCCAGGAGGAATTCACTGAGGTAGGCGGCACTCGGGTTGGCGTAGAGCAGACCGATCCGCAGGCTCTGCGCGCCCGCTAGGCTGCGCGCCGCTGGGTTGGGGGCGTAGCGCAGCTCCTTGACGGCGGCGAGCACCGCGGCGCGGGTGGTTTCCCGCACGTTGCGCTCGCCGTTGACGACGCGGGAAACCGTCATCGGGGAAACGCCCGCTT
This sequence comes from Steroidobacteraceae bacterium, assembly GCA_036000265.1. Taxonomy (GTDB): domain Bacteria; phylum Pseudomonadota; class Gammaproteobacteria; order Steroidobacterales; family Steroidobacteraceae; genus 13-2-20CM-66-19. The sequence goes on from DASYGA010000057.1 coordinate 15,531, forward strand.
TGCGGGCTACATCGTGGATGGTCGTCCCGCGGCGAACGCGGCGGCTGGTCTTACGTGCGGGTGCGCGCCCGGAGGCCATGATTTGTTCTCGTCCGGCCCGCCACAGGGCCGTAGGAGACCATTCTACCGGAGTCGCGATAGCGCTAGCGGTCTTTTGGTCTCCCAGAGCTCGATGTCGCACGCCCGCAGGTGCGCCGCGACGCCTTGGCACAGCCGCTTGAGTCCGGCTTCATCGCCCGCCTCGCAGCGGACGGTGAGCTTTGGCTCGGTGCCCGAGGCGCGCAGCAGCCACCAACCGTCGGGCTCGGTGACCCGCAGTCCGTCGGTGGTATCGGGTTCCACGCCCGTGGCGGCGAGCCGTTCGGCAACCTGTCGGAGCACTTGCGGCTTGCGGCCCTCGGGGCAGGGGATGCGCAGCTCCGGTGTGGCCGCGGTGGCTGGCAGGCTGCGCCGGAACTCCCCGAGCCTGCGCCGGGAGCGGCCGATGCAATCGAGCAGCCGCACCGCGGCGAAGAGCGCATCGTCCGTACCCTGCCAACACTCGGCGAAGAACAGATGGCCGCTCATTTCCCCCGCGAGCGGCGCGCCCGCGCGCCGCATGGCATCACGCACGCGGACATAGCCCGAGGGCGCCATTACAGGCTTGCCGCCCAGCCGAGCGATGCCCTCGAAGAGCACGCGGCTCGACTTGACGTCGGCCACGATGCACGCCCCGGGCGCGGCCCGCAGTGCCTCCTCGGCGAGCAACAGAAGCACCTGGTCCGGCCAGACGATCGCTCCCGACTCGTCCACCACGCCCAGGCGGTCCCCGTCACCGTCGAACGCAATGCCGAGGTCAGCCTCGTGCGCCACCACCATTCCCCGGAGTTCCCTCAGGTTGGCCGCGACCGACGGATCGGGGTGATGCGCCGGGAAGCGGCCGTCGACCTTGGCATTGAGGAGGAAATGGCGCCCGGGCAGCCCCTGTGTCAGCTTCTTGATCAGCGCGCCCACCGCACCATTGCCGCAATCCCACACCACGGTGAGGCGCCCGACGCGTGCCTGCGTCTGCAGCCGGCTGATGTAGGCCTGCGAGACGGAGAAATCGACCGAAGTCCCGCCGGCCGCCGGCGCGCCGCTGGTCGCCACGAGGGCCTGCAGCATCTGCCCATGCACCGGCTCGGCGCCGATCATCAGCTTGAATCCGTTCTCCTCGCGCGGATTGTGCGAGCCGGTCACCATGATGCCGCCGTCGAGCCCGTAGCTGTGCACCGCGAAATGCAACTGCGGCGTCGGACCGAGGCCGATGCGATGCACCAGCATGCCGCCCGCGATCAGGCCCTCGATGAGCGCACGCTCGAGATCCGGCGAGGAGAGTCTGCCGTCCCTGCCGACCGCGATGCGCCGCAGCCCCCGCGACCGCACCCACGCCGCATAGGCAAGCCCGAGCTGACGCGCATCGTCGAGGCCGAGCTGCCGCCCGACGACGCCGCGAAGATCGTAGGAACGGACGGCTTCGGGGTTGATGCGAGCTGCTGTTGAATCCACGCGATCCCAACGGCTCGGTACGCAAATCAGTTCCGGAGCCGTGCGCCGACAGCGGGACCACGCTTTGCTTCGAGCTCGGCGGAGGGCCGGTTGCACTCATGAAGCTTGTCATTTTCGGACTGACGCTGAGCTCATCCTGGGGCAACGGCCATGCGACGCTATGGCGAGGCTTGATCCGCGCGTTGACGCGGCGCAACCATGATGTTGTATTCTTCGAGCGCGACGCGCCCTACTACGCGGAACACCGCGACCTTGCCGAGCTTCCCGGCGCCGGCCTGGTCCTCTACCCGCAATGGCCGCAGGTCGCGGCGCGGGCGCGGTCTGAGGCGCGGCAGGCCGACGTCGCAATCATCACATCCTATTGTCCCGACGCCAAGGCGGCGGCCGCGCTCCTGCGCACGGAGGCACCCGACGCCCGCCGCGTGTTCTACGACCTCGACACCCCGGTGACGCTGGCGCGTCTGCAGGCCGGCGAGACCGTGGACTACCTGCCCGATGCGGGCTTGCAGGACTTCGACCTGGTGTTGAGTTATACCGGCGGCGCCGCCCTCGAGGAGCTGCGCGATCGGCTGGGCGCAGCGCATGTCGCGGCGCTCTACGGCCACGTCGACCCGCTGGCGCACCGGCCGGCGCCCCGCGATGAGCGCTTCAGCGCCGACCTGTCCTATCTCGGCACCTATGCGGCCGACCGCCAGCCTGCTCTCGAGTCGCTGTTCGTGGAGCCGGCGCGGCGCCGGCCGGCGCAGCGCTTCGTGCTCGGGGGCTCGGGGTATCCGCCGGATTTTCCTTGGGCCGGCAACATCTGGTTTGTCCGACATGTCGCGCCGCCCGAGCATCCGCCGTTCTATTCCTCCTCGCGCCTGACGTTGAACGTCACGCGGCGGGACATGGCGGCGATGGGCTTCTGCCCTTCCGGCAGGCTGTTCGAGGCCGCCGCCTGCGCGACCCCGGTGTTGAGCGATACCTGGATGGGCATCGAGCAGTTCTTCACCCCCGGGGAGGAGATCCTGCTCGCCGGCAGCGCCGAGGAGGCGACCGCGGCCCTCGATCTGCCGGCGGCGGACCTCGCGCGCATCGGCCGGGCCGCACGCGAGCGGGCGCTCGATGAGCACACCTCCGACTGCCGCGCGGCGCGGATGCTCTCGCTCCTCGAGGACACCGCGAGCCGGGGGAGCTGAGCATGTGGGGCATCATTCCGGCGGCAGGCAACGGCACGCGCATCCAGCCACTCGCCTTCTCCAAGGAGTTGCTGCCCGTCGGCAGCCGCAAGGATGCAGCCGGGGAGCACCCCAAGGCGGTCAGCGAATATCTGATCGAGCGCATGGCGCTCGCCGGTGCGAGCAAGATCTGCTTCGTGATCTCGCCGGGCAAATCCGACATCCTGCAATACTTCGGCGCGCGGGTGGGCCGCGCGGACCTGGCGTACGTGGTGCAGCCGCGAGCCGCCGGCCTGTGCGATGCGATCTTTCGCGCCCGGCCGCTGATCCATTGCGCCGAGCAGGTGGTGGTCGGACTGCCGGACACGATCTGGTTTCCGGCCGAGGCGCTGCGCTCGCTGCCCGGCGATCGGCTGTCGTTCCTCCTTTTCCCCGTCGATCATCCGGAGCTCTTCGATGCCGTTGTCGTCGATGAACGCGGGCGCGTATCGCGCATCGAGGTCAAATCGCGAGATGCGCGCACTCGTTGGGTTTGGGGCGCCTTCCGGATGCCAGGACGCATCTACCATGAGCTTCACGACTTCTGGCGTGCCCGCGGCGGCAGCGATGAATACATCGGTACTCTGGTCAACGCATGGCTCGGGCAGGGCGGCGAGGCCGTCGGTGTCCCCGCGGGGGAAGCCTACGTCGATGTGGGAACCCTCCACGGCTACAGAGAAGCGGTCCGGCTCCTCGGCAGCAGCTCCGACCGCGCTGATCGCCGCGCATCCGGACGATGAGGTCCTGGGCCTCGGCGGCCAGCTTGCCGACATCCCCGACCTCGCTCTCATACACCTGACGGACGGCGCGCCGCGCGACATGATGGATGCGCGGCGCGCGGGGTTCGCTACCCGCGACGCGTACGCCCGCGCCCGTGCGCTCGAGCTCGAGCGCGCCCTGCGGGCAGCAGAGGTCCTCCCGGCCCGCCAGCGCGCGCTCGGCATGACGGATCAGGAAGCCGTGGAGCACCTCCCGCCGCTGCTCGCCCTTATGGAGGAGGAATTGCGCGACACCGCGGCAGTCATCACGCATCCATACGAAGGCGGTCATCCCGATCATGACACCTGCGCATTCATCGTTCAGTGCGCCTGCGAGCGGCTCCGCCGCGCGGGGCGTCCCGCGCCGGTGCGGCTCGAGTTCGCCTCTTACCACGCCCGTGGCGGACAAATGTCGGCGGGCGACTTCTGGCCTGCGGCCGGCTGCCCGCCGCGGCAGATCCTGCTCGATGCCCGCCAGCTCGCGCGCAAGCAGGCGGCCCTCGCCGAATTCGTCACTCAGCAGCATGTCATGGCCGCTTTCCCGCTGCAGCCGGAGCGGCTGCGCGCCGCGCCGCGATATGACTTCACCCGGCCGCCGCCGCCCTGCGAGGTGCTTTACGATGGCTACGGCTGGCGCATGACGGGGGAGTTGTGGCGACAGCGCGCGCAAGCGGCGTTGCGGGGCATGCGCTGATGCCGGCAAGGACTCTGTCGATACTCAGTGTCGCGTACCCGTTTGCTCCCGTGCGGGAGGATCCGGTCGGCGGCGCCGAGCGGATACTGGCGCGCCTGGATCGTGCGCTGGTCGATGCCGGCCATCGCTCCACCGTCATCGCGACCGCAGACTCCGGCGTCGCAGGCCGCCTGAGCGCCATACCGGTGGCCGCCGGCCCGATCGATGCAACCCGGCGGGCGCGGGCCTACGAAGCAGTGCGTGCCGCGATGAGCGGCATCCTGGCGCGGGAGGCGATCGACCTGGTGCATTTGCATGGTCTCGACTTCTTCGAGTACCTGCCCCCGGCAGGCGTGCCCGTGCTCGTGACCCTGCATCTGCCGCTCGACCTCTATCCCGAGACCACTCTGCGCGCTCCCCGTCCGAAAACGTGGCTCGTTCCGGTCTCGGCCCGCCAGGCGCGCGCCTTTCCCGGCCTGACCCTTTTGCCGCCGATCGAGAACGGCGTCGACCTCCCGACTGCCAGGCCGCACGCCTGCCATGGATACGCGCTCGCGCTCGGCCGGATCTGCCCGGAGAAGAACTTCGCCGATGCGCTGCAGGCCGCGCACCTCGCCCGCTGTCCGCTGCTCCTCGCAGGCCGCGTTTACGACTATCCCGAGCACCGTCATTACTTTGGCAGCGAGATCGTCCCTCGCCTGGATCGCTCCCGCCGCTGGATCGGCTGCATCGCCGGCGCGCGCAAGCGCCGCCTGCTGGCCGGCGCCCGCTGCGTCCTCATCCCGAGCCGCATCGCGGAGACCTCGTCTCTGGTGGCCATGGAAGCTCTCGCCGCCGGCGTGCCGGTGATCGCCTACCCTGCCGGCGCTCTGCCCGACATCATCGAGCACGGCCGCACCGGTTTCATCGTCGAGGACGTGCCTTCGATGGCGCGCGCGATCCGCGCCGCCGCCCGGATCCGCCGCGAGGACTGCCGCGGAGCCGCCCGGGAGCGCTTCTGCGCCGGGCGGATGATTCAGCAGTACTTCACCCTGTATGAGCGCCTGGCAGGCGCCAGCACCCGTCAGTCTTCATGCCCTTGATCGACGTGCGTGACCAACTCCTCGCCTCTGAGGTGACGCAGAGTGTTCTTGAGCTGCTTCAGCTGGATCGAGAGGTCGTGCTCCGGGTAGGTGCCCGCGGCATGCATGGGGCTCTTGAAGTAGAAGGACAGCCACTCCTGAATGCCGCTGCGCGCCGAGCGCTGCGCGAGGTCGAGGAACAGCGCCAGGTCGAGCACCAACGGTGCCGCGAGAATGCTGTCGCGGCAGAGGAAGTTGATCTTGAGCTGCATCGGGTAGCCGAGCCAGCCGAAAATATCGATGTTGTCCCAGCCCTCCTTGTTGTCGCCGCGGGGCGGGTAATAATTGATCTGCACCTGGTGACAGAGCTCGCCGTAGAGCCCGGGATACAGATCGGGCTGCAGCAGGTAATCGAGCACGCCCTTCTTGCTCACCTCCTTGGTGCGGAAGCACGCAGGGTCATCCAGCACCTCGCCATCGCGGTTGCCCAGGATGTTGGTGGAATACCAGCCGCGCACGCCCAGCATCCGTGACTTGAGTCCGGGCGCGATGATCGTCTTGAGCAGTGTCTGACCCGTCTTGAGGTCCTTGCCGGCAATCGGCACGTGCCGCTCGCCGGCCAGCTCGACCAGCGCGGGTACGTCGACTCCCAGGTTCGGCGCCGCGTTGGCGAACGGAATGCCCTCCATGATCGCGGCATAAGCGTAGAGCATGCTCGGTGTTATCGAGGGATCGTCTGCATTCAACGCCTGCTCGAACGCAGCGGCGGTCGCGTGCGCCGGTGCCTGCTCGAGGTAAGCCTCGGTGCTCGCGCACCAGATCACGACCGCGCGGTCGAGCTGGCGCGCGGCGATGAAGTTGCGCATGTCGGCCCGCAGTTGCTCGACCAGGCGTCGCTTGCCGTCGGCGTGCTTCACGTTCGGACCGTCGATCCGGCTGACGACCCTGCGCTCGAACACCGCCGGCCAGGGCTTGACCGCCTCGAGCTCTGGTCGCAGTCGCTCCAGCAGGGAGGGCTCCAGGACTCCGGCATGCGCCGCGGCCTGGTAGCCATCCTCCGGGAAGATGTCCCAGGCGCCGAACTCGAGGTCTTCCAGGGCGGCCAGGGGCACGAACTCGCGGATGAGCGGTGCGCGATGCTCGGCGCGCTTGCCCAAGCGGATGGTGCCCATCTGCGTGAGCGAGCCGTAGGGCTGTGCCAGCCCTTTGCGGATCGCCAGCACGCCGGCCACGAAGGTCGTGCTCACCGCGCCCAGCCCGACGAGCATCACGCCCAGCCGGCCACGGGTCGGCACGATATGAATGGCAGGATGTCGCATCAGCGTTCTCCAAGGATTGTGGCGAGCTCCGCCCGCCGCAGCTGCGCGTTGAGCGGCGGCTCGCGCGTCTCCGGCTCGCAGAGATAGATCTCATGTCCCGGCCGGGCGATCACGCGGAAACCGGCGGCGCGCACCAGAGCCTCGACGCACGCATGATTAGGCGCCCACCAGTTGGTGGGATCCTCCTCGAGCTGGCCCTCGATGAAGGCCATCACCGGCCAACCGGGCTCGCGCATGAGCTCGCGCTCGCCGAGCTCGATCGACTCTGGCGGCGCGAGCACCGCCTCGCCCGGCATGGTGAGGGTCTGCAGGATCATCCTGCCCGCCGTCACGCCGCGCACCATGTCCAACGCCAGCAGCGGATGGCGCAGGTGATACAACACGCCGAGGAAGCATACGAGATCGAACCGCTCCCGGCGGCTCGCCAGCTCGTAGACCGAGCCCTGCCGGAAGCTCACCTGCGCCTCCAGCCCGAACTGGCGCGCCGCCCAGCGCGCCTGCTCGAGATAGCGCCCCTCGATGTCGATCGCCGTCACCTCGGCCCCCCGGCGCGCGAGCTCGAAGCTGTAGAAACCGGCGTTGCAGCCGATATCGAGCGCCCGGCAGCCCTTCAGATCCGGCGGCACCCAGGGAGCGATCTGGCGCCATTTGACCGCCGGGAAATCGCCGAGCAGGTGCCGTGGCGCCGTCTGTGTGCCATCGGGGAGGTGCAGGTTGTGGAACCACGGCCCCAGCCGCACGACTTCCTCGGCGGCATTCTCGAGCGAGGCGCTCTCCAACCTGCCGTGAGCGCGAACGGACGTCCCGAGCTCGCTCATATGACTCTCTCCGCCACCGCCGCCACGGCGGCGCGCGCCGACGGTGCGCGTACCTGGGGTGCGCCCTGGCGGCCTCGCGCCTCGTCGACGTGCCGCTCCAACTCCATCGCACGCACGGTCGCGGTGTGATCCCGCAGCACTCTCTCGCGCGCCCGCCGCGCGATCGAGCCGGCCTCCTCCGCATCCAGCCCGTCGAGGCAGCGCAGCGCATCCGCGGTCGTTCGCGCCACCAGCACCTCGCGCCCGGGGATGAAAAGCTCCTCGAGCCCCGGCCATTCATCGGTGATGATCGGCACCTCGCAAGCGGCGGCCTCGAACAGCCGCACGCTCGGCGAGTGGCCGTCCGCGATCATGCGCGCACGCGTGATGTTGAGCGTGAAATGCTGGCTGTTGTAGAAACCGCGATGCGCAGCCGGCGGCAGATGCTCGACGTGCAGCACGTTGCCGGGCCAGCCGATCTCCTGCGGATACTGGGCGCCCGCCACGCAGAACCGTGCCCGCGGCAGGCGTCGTGCGGGCTCGAGCAGCAGCCGCTCGAGCGCGGGCTGGCGGTCGGCGCTGTAGGTCCCGAGGTAGCCGAGACGGTAGCGCCGCGCCGCGCGCACCGGGAAGTAGTCCCGCGGGTCGACGCTGCAATAAAGCGGCCGTGGACGCTGGGCACCGAACTGCGCCCGCAGCCGCTCGAGAATGGGGCCGCCCGCAAAGGACAGGTACAGGTCGAATCGCGGCACCAGAGCGGCAGTCAGATACTCACAGTCGCCGCGCTCCAGATGACCGACAGTGACGGGCGTATCGATGTCATAGAAGGCCGTGAGCCCGGTGGCCCGTGGCAGCACCCACTCCGCGAGACGCACCGCCTCGGGCACGTAGGAGCCGATGATGACGAGATCGGCCTGGATCTCGTCCCCGAACCGCTCGTGCAGCTCTTCCAGGCTCGAATACAACACCGTACGGGCGTAGGGCGGATCGGCCAGGTCGCGATGTTTCGCGTACCAGGGCACGTCGCGCTCGAAGAAGCGCACAGTGTGCCCGCGCTCGGCGAGGGCCCGCAGCAGGGCGCGATAAGTCGTGGCGTGTCCGTTGCCCCACGCCGAGGTGATCGACAGCCCGAACACCACGATATCGAGTGTCACGCGGCCACCTCCGCGCTCGAGCCCGCAGCCAGGACACGCTCCACTTCGAGCGCGCGGTGGGCATAAGTGTGCTGCGCGAGCACACGCCGCAGGGCCGCCTGTCCCAGCCGCTCGGCGCGCGCCGGCGTCAACCCACCGATGATGGCGGCCACCTCCTCGCCGTCTCGCGCCACCAGCAGCTCACGGCCCGGCTCCAGGAAAGACCCGATGCCCGGCCACTCGTCGGTGATGAGACAGGCTCCGGCGCCGGCCGCCTCGAACACCCGCGTGGGCGGCGAGAATCCGAACCGGGCCATGCTGTCGCGGTTGATGTTGATCACCGCGCGCGGAGTGCAGTTGAAAGCGTTGTGATCGCGACTGTAGACGTGGCCGAGCAGGCGCACGTTGGCAGGGGCGCCGCAGGCTGCATCCCAGCCATTGCCGCCGAGCAGGAAGGTCGCACGCGGCAGCCGCGTCGCCGCGGTGAAGAAGAACTGGCGCACCCGCTGCTCGCGATCCGGCAGGCGATTGCCGAGGAAACCCAGCAACCCCTGAAAGCGGGGATCCGGCGCGACCGGATGATGCGTGAGAGGATCGAGTGCGTTGTAGATCGGCACGCATTCGCGCGCGCCGAGCGTCCGGTAGGCCGAGACGACCGGGTCGCCGCCGCCATAGGTCAACACCAGGTCATACCGCGGGATCAGCGCCCGGAATGGATCCTCCGGCCGGAGCGTGACGCGCTCCAGCGTCGCCGGCGCATCCACGTCCCAGAACGCGATGAGATTGCCGGGACGGCGCAGACCGAGCACTTCCCGCTCGAGCAGGGCGTCGTGCACGCCCACGCCGCTCGCCTTGACGATCACATCGGCGCTGCGCGCCGCTTCCAGGGCCGCCATGACGGCGGCCTCGCCGCTCGCCGCGTACACGATCACCTGAGCCCACGGCGGATCCTCCATGTCACGATGGGCCTGGCGATCGAAGGCATCCGGCTCGTAGAAGGTCACTCGATGCCCGCGCTCGTGCAGCGCGCGGATGATGCCGCGGTAGTAGGTCGCAGCTCCATTCCAGTAGGCCGAGACCAGGCTCGAGCCGAAGAAGGCGATACGCAGGGAGCGGCTCTCACGCGACATGCGAAAGCTCCGTGACGCCGAGCTCGCGGCAGATCCCGAGCAGCTCCTGCACCCGGTGCGCGCAGGTGTGGCGGCGCAGCACGGTTCGGTAGCCGTGCTCCGCGATCTGCTGCGCAAATCCCGGGTCGCGCAACAGCCGCCCGAGGTGCTGGCGCATTTCGGCTCCATCCCGCGCCACCAGATAGTCGCGGCCGGGAGTGAAAAGCTTTTCGCTGTCTTCCCAGGGAGCGGTCACCAGCGGCATGCGGCAGGCGAGCGCCTCGAACATCCGGATGGTCGGAATGCCTGGCAGCTGCTCACGATAGAATCGGCGCGGCACGTGCACCGTCACGCGCGAGCAGGCGAACAGAGCCGGCACCCTGAAGTTGGCCACCCAGCCGCCATACTCGATGCCGGCCTCGCCCAGGGCGCGCGTCGCCTCCGCCGGATAGCGCACGCCGTAGATGCGGGCGCGCAGACCGAGGTCGCGCACCGGCTCGATCAGATACTCCATCAGCTCGCGGCTGCGCTCGCCGTCACCCCAGTTGCCCACCCAGACCAGGTCGAGGGGCTGCTCGAGTCCCGGTACCGGCCGGAAGACGCCGGTATCCGCGGCCTCGTGCCAGACCCAGGCGCGCGGCACTCGCTCGAGCTGCTGGTAACGCCGCCGCAGTGCTTCGCCGAACGCAAGCACACCGTCATAGTTGGAAAGATCGAGCGCCCGCATCTCCTGCGGCGCGCTCACGATGCGGTGGTGCGTGTCATGGAAGAGCAGCTTGAAGCCGCCGGTGAGCGCGCGCTGGCGACCCAGGCGGGCGATGAGCTCCGGTGGATTCCACTCATGGACGATGACGACATCGGCGCCTTCCAGGGCTCGACCGAGGTCGAGAGTCGCCGGATCGTAGAAGGTGCTGCGCAGGCGGGGGAAGGCCTGGTTGAATGCGTCGACCGCGCAATCGCCCCGCTCCCGGCGCAGGTTCTGCAGGCTCCAGCCCCGCAGCGGCTCGAGCACGCGCGCCTCGTGGCCCAGCGAGAGCAGCTCGCTGACCACCCCGCGCAGGAAATGGGCATTGCCGTGATTCCAGTCGGAGATCAGCGAGTGAGCGAAGAAAACGAACCTAAGCCCGTGCGGCATGCGTCATGTCACTCCCGGCCGGCCGTCGGGCCAGCTTGCGATAGATTCGGCGGTAGGCGCGCGCCATGCTCTCAGGCGACAGCCGGGCGGCGACTTCGCCAGCCCGCCTCGCAAGCTCCGTGCGCGCCGCTTCATTGCGGATGAGCTCCTGCAGCCGCAGCCGCAGTCCCCGTGCGTCATCGGGCGCCACGTAGCAGGCGGCATCGCCCCAGACCTCGCGCAGCGAAGGAATGTCCCCCAGAAGGAGCGCGCAACCGGAAAGCGCCGCCTCGAGCGCGGTCAGCCCAAAAGGCTCGTAACGGGCGGGCAAGGCGTAAATCGCCGCGCGGGTGTACCAGGATGCGAGCTCGAGCGGAGCAAGCGGGCCGAGCAGGCGCAGGTTCGTACCGGCGATCTGCGCCTGCGCGCCGTCGGGAGATGTCGCCTCGCCCGCAATGCAGACCGGCCAGGCAAGAAGCGGCGCCGCGGCGGCGAGCGCTTGCGCGTTCTTGGCCGCATCCCAGAGCCTGCCCGCGCATAGCACCAGATGCTCCTTGCCGCGGTTGCGCGAGAAGCCGGCCGGATCACGGCCATTCGGCACGACGGCCAGGTGCGGCAACGGGCCGTAGTGGCGGTCGAGCTGCGACAACATCGCGCGCGTGGGCGCTGCAATGCAGTCCGCCGCGCGCAGGCTGCGCCTCACGCGCATCTTGTAAGTACCCCATCCGGCGGGCAGCGCGGTTCCATGCACTGCCTGCCACCACGATGCCACGCAGGAATGTCCGGTGACGAGGACAGGCGCTGCCCACGGCAGGTCACCGTGGACAAGGTGATTGAGATGAATGACATCCGGCCGATACTCGTGCTCGAGTTGCAGCAACCAGCGCCCGGCGCGCTGGATGTCGGCCCACGGTTCCCTCATCCACTCCAGCCGGAAGGCGCTCTCCTCGAGGGCGACGCCCGGCAGCGCCGCGGCGGCCGACCTCTGCGTCGATGTCAGGGGCGCTCCCAGCGTCGCCAACACCACATCCACTCCATCTCGGGCAAGGGAGGCGCAAAGCTCCAGTGCGAATGTCCAGACGCCGCCGACCGGGTCGGCTGTCATCAGCACTCTCATCGGCCGTAGATCCGGTCGATCACACCTGAGACGGCCACCAACTGCTCGGCGGCGCGATCGAACGCCCCATCCGCCGCCACGCGCCGCGCCCAGGCGCACACGGCTCGCCCACCCCAGTCATCGGGCGGCACCGCCAGCAGCCGGCGGCGTGTGCCTTCACAATGTTCGACCGTGAAGTCGTAGAAGGAGCCGTTGACGTTGCGCAGGATCGCTGCGCCGCGAGTGCCGTAGAACGCAGCTTCGATCACGGCGTCGCGGCCTGCCGGCAGCCTCCAGGAGCAAGCCAGACGCGCCACCGCGCCCGAGGCGAGCCGCAGCTCGGCGGCCGCGTAGTCCTCGAGCAGCGCTTGGGGCGGCGCCACCGGCTTGCCATCCGCATACAGGCGGCTGCGCACCTCCACGACCTCGGGATAGTCCAGAGCCCAGAGCAGCAGATCGATCAGATGAATGCCGAGGTCCATGACGCAGCCGCCGCCCGACTGCTCACGGTCGTAGAACCAGCTCTTATCCGGGCCGTAGGCGTTGTGGAAGGTCAGATCGACGGCAAACACCTCGCCGAGCTCGCCGCTGCGCGCAAGGCGCGCCAGCTCCGGCACGCCGGTCAGCGTGCGATAGCAAAAGTCGACCTCTAACAGCCGGTCGAGCGCGCGCGCGGCCGCCACCACGCGCGCCGCATCCGCCGCCGTGGTGGCCAGCGGCTTCTGGCAGAAGACGGCCCAGCCGCGCGTCAGGGCGGCGATGGCCTGCTGCGCGTGATGCCCGCTCGGCGTTGCGATCACCAGGCCATCGAGCTCCTCCTCGAGGAGTTCTTCCAGGCTCGCCACCGTGCGCGGCGGCTGCGCCGCGGTCAGCGCAGCCTGCGCGGCCCTGGCGACCGACTCCGGCGCGGCGTCGGCGATGCATGCCACCTCGGCCGCCCCCGCCTGCACCACCGCGCGCATGCGGCTGAGCCCGATCCAGCCGACGCCGAGAAAACCGAGGCGCGCCACCCGCGCCGATTCCAACCGCGGCGCCGTGTTGCTCATCGCGCCAACCTCACGCACACTCGATCAAAGCCTTCATGAACCCCGCGGGACGCCGGGCAAGGGCTTCGAATGCCGCGCCGGCTTCCTCCAGGGGAAAGCGGTGGGTCCAGAGGGGCTCGGGATCGAAGCCGCCCTGTGCCACCAGATCCACCGCGGCCTGCATCCCGCGGCGATATACCGCCGGATCCCGCTCGTGGGCATTGATGACGTCCAAGCCACGCCAATTCCACTGCTGCAGGTTGACCTGCCGCGGGCCGTCCTGGTGATAGCCCGCGATGACCAGCCGCGCACGCACGCCGGTAAGCTCCGAAGCGATATCCAGCGTCTGCTGAGTTCCGGCTGCCTCGATCACACACTGACATCCGTGCTCGCCCGTCACGGCCTGCGATTGCGAGATGACGCGGCGAGCATCGTCGAGGCGAATGAGCGTGCTCGCGCCCATGCGCTCGGCCATCTCGAGCGCGGACGGCCGCCGGGAAACCGCGAGCACCCGCGCGCCGGCTCGGACCGCGAGCGCCGTCAGCGCCGCGCCGATGAAGCCGATGCCCACGATGGCGACGGTCTCGCCCGGCGAGATCGCACAGCGCCGGAAAATGTTCATGACACAGGCCAGCGGCTCACCGGGGAATGCACGGCCGGCAAGCCCAGCAGGCAGTCGAACCACGCCGCCAGCCGGCGCGATGTCGTACTCCGCGTAGGCGTTGTAAGAGAGCAATGCCACGCGATCGCCGACAGCGAGATCCTCGACTCCCTCGCCCACGGCGTCGACTGCTCCCCATCCCTCATGGCCTGGAGCGCCGGGATCGAGTGGATAGTTGAACCATGGCCGGCCCTCCCACACCGGAAGGTTGGAGCCGCAGACACCGCAGCCCTCCAGCCGCACACGCACCTCGCCGGCCGCGGGCGAGCGCACGGCCACCTGCTCGATGGCGAGCGCGTGCGGCTGCCTGAAGCGCAGCGCGCGGCACTCGATGGCGTCAGATGACATTTCTTGCGCCGCCATTCACGACAGCGCCCGCCTGCGCAGGCAGGCCGCCGGCCCCGGAGCCCGCGGCAGCCAGCCAGTCGTGCAGCCGCGCGACTCCCTCAGCCACGGAGATCGCCGGCGACCAGCCGGTCGCGGCGGAGAACTTGCCGCTGTCGGTGACGTAGTAACGCTGATCGCCGCTGCGCCAGCCGGCATGCTCGATGCGGACCTCGAGCCCCAGCCTCCCGGACATGAGGTCCAGCAGCTCGAGCAGGCTCACCGCGTTCGCCGGACCGCCGCCGATGTTGAATGCGTGGCCCGCGAGGCGGTCGATGCCGCGCATCGCAAGCAGGAGGGCATCCACCAGATCCTCGACGAAGAGGAGGTCCCGTACCTGGCAACCATCGCCATAGAGGGTGAGCGTGCCCTGCTCGCGGGCCCGCATGAGGAAGTGCGCGACCCAGCCCTGGTCCTCGGTACCGCACTGGTGCGGCCCGTAGATGCAGCTCATCCGGAACACCACGGCCGGCAGTCCGAAGCAGCGCGCGTAGTCGAGCACATACTGGTCGGCGGCGCCCTTGGAGCAGCCGTAGGGACTGTGAAAATCGAGCGGCCGCCGCTCATCGATGCCGCCTGCGAGCCGCGGATCCACGACGTTGTAACGCCGGCCCTGCCGCTCGAGCTCGACGTCCGGCAGTGCCCCGTAGACCTTGTTGGTCGACGTGAAGAGAAGAGGCGGCGGCCGCTGTCTGGCGCGCGCGGCCTCGAGCACGTTGAGCGTCCCTCGCACATTGATCTCGAAGTCGCGCAGCGGGTCGGCCAGGCTGGTTGTCACCGCCACCTGGGCGGCAAAGTGGAAGATCCGGTCCGCGCGATCCACGGCACGCCGCACGGCCGCCAGGTCGCGGATGTCCGCGCTCTCGATCTGCAGGCGACCGTGGTGCCGGGCGCGCAGCCATGCGAGGTTGCGCTCCACTCCGGCCCTCGAGGTGTCATCCAGCACCAGCACCGGGGCGCCCTGGGACAGCAAGCGCTCGGCGAGATTGGTGCCGATGAATCCGGCCCCGCCAGTGATGAGCGTGAGCGGCCCGGATGGCTTGGTCATGCAACCAGGCCCCGCCGGCGCAGCTCGTCGTCCGCGGTCTCGCTCCGATCCTCGGTCCGCTGGCCCTCGAGCCACTCGCCGAGCTCCGCCAGACCGGTGTCGAGCGGCACTTCGGGCCGGTAGCCGAGCACCGCCGCGGCGCGGGAAATGTCGGCGAAGCAGTTGCGGATATCGCCCGCGCGGTAGCGTCCGCGCACCTCGGGCTTGAGGTGCGGGCGGCCGAGCACAGCGCCCAGGCGCTCGGCAATCTCGAGAATGCTGCGCGCCTCGCCGCTTCCCAGGTTGAATACGGTGTCGCGCGCGTCCGGCTTCTCGAGGGCGAGCACGCAGCCCCGGGCGAGATCGCGCACGTGCACGAAATCGCGTCGCTGCCGGCCATCCTCGAAGATCACCGGTGCCCGTCCATTGAGATAGCGCGCGGCGAAGATCGCGAGCACGCCGGTGTAGGGATTCGACAGCGCCTGGCGCTCGCCGTAGACGTTGAAGAAGCGCAACGCTACCGCCGGGACACCGTAGCAGCGTCCGAAC
>DASYGA010000083.1:0-5169 GCA_036000265.1 Steroidobacteraceae bacterium
GGGCACGCTTCCCAGCGCGTTCTGCAGGTAGGCGAGGCGCTCGATCAGTGGACTGTCCGTACGCACGATCGCCGCGCCGCCGAGAGAGTCGGAATGACCGTTCAGGTACTTCGTGGTCGAGTGCACGACGATGTCGAAGCCGTGCTCGAGCGGCCGCTGCACGAACGGTGTAGCGAAAGTGTTGTCGCAAACGCTGATCAGTCCTCTGGACCGCGCGACAGCCGCCACCGCCGTGAGGTCCACGAGCTGCAGCAAGGGGTTGGTGGGTGTCTCCACCCACACGAGCCGGGTGTCGGGACGGATCGCGGCCGCCAACGCCTCGGGCCGGGTCAGGTCGACGAACGACACCTGGTGCCCCGCCGTGCGCTTGCGCACGTTCTCGAGCAGCCGGTAACTGCCGCCGTAGAGATCGTGCATGGCGATGATGTGCGAGCCGGCATCCAGCAGCTCGAGCACGGTGGAGCTGGCCGCCATGCCGCTCGCGAATGCGAAGGCGGCACCGCCGCCCTCCAGGTTGCAGAGCGCAGCCTGCAGCGCATCGCGCGTGGGATTGCGGGTGCGCGAGTAATCGTAGCCCTTGTGCACGCCGGGGCTCGACTGCACATAGGTCGAGGTGGCGTAGATCGGCGGCATCACCGCGCCCGTCAGCGGATCGGCGTGCTGCCCCCCGTGAATGGCGCGCGTGGCGAAGCGCAATTGCTTATCGGTCATCGGGTCCTCACGTTCGGCGGCGCAGCCAGTTGAGCAGGTCGATGCGGGTGACCAGCCCCTGGAACTCGCTGCCGTTCATCACGATCGCCACCATGCCGCGTTTGAAGATCTCCATCAGCTGCTGCACCGGGGCATCCACCGGCACGGTGACCAGATGACTCTCCATCGCGGCGGTGACCGGCTCGTTGAAATGCCTGGGGTTGGAGAACACCTCGAGAAGAATATCCTCCTCATCGACGATGCCGACAATGCGGCCGTTGCGCATCACGGGCAATTGCGAGACGTCGTAGAGCTTCATCCGCCGGTACGCGGCCATCACGAGCTCGGAAGCGTCCACCGTCACCGCGGCACGCTCCCAGTGACGCCGGGCTATGAGATCCCGCAGATCGCCGAAGTGCTCGCGCTCGCTGAATCCCTGATCCAACATCCAGTAGTCGTTGTAGACTTTCGACAGGTATTTGTTGCCGCTGTCGCAAACGAGGGTGGCGACGCGCCTGGGCTGCGTCTGCTCGCGGCAATAGCGCAGGGCCGCCGCAAGCAGCGTGCCGGTGGATGTCCCGGCCATGATGCCCTCCTTGCGCAGCAGCTCGCGGCAGGTCTTGAAGGACTCCGCATCCGGTATGGTGTAGGCGGACTTGACACGGCCGAAGTCCGCGACCGGCGGGATGTAGTCCCCGCCGATGCCTTCGACCAGCCAGCTGCCGTGCTCCTGCGGCATCTTGCCCGTCTTCGCATACTCGGCCAGCACCGATCCCGCGGGGTCGGCCAACACGACTTCGACATGGGGAGCGACGCGCCCGAAATACCGCGACATCCCGGTGAGGGTGCCGCCCGTGCCGACGCCGCAGACGACGGCGTCAAGCTTGTGATCCATCTGCTCCCAGATCTCCGGCGCAGTGGTCTCCTCATGGGCACGCGGATTGGCTGGGTTGCCGAATTGATCGACGAAGAAGGAGTTGGGCGTCTCGCGCGCCAGCCGCTCCGCCACGTCGCGGTAGTATTCCGGATGGCCCTTGCTGACATCGGAGCGAGTGAGCACCACCTCGGCGCCCATGGCCTTCAGGTGGAATATCTTCTCCTGGCTCATCTTGTCGGGAATGACCAGGAGCAGCCGGTAGCCCTTCTGCGCTGCCACCAGCGCGAGGCCGAGCCCGGTGTTGCCCGCCGTCGCCTCGATCAGCGTGCCGCCGGGAGGCAGCCGGCCATCGCGCTCGGCCGCCTCGATGAGGTAGAGGCCCACGCGATCCTTGATGGAGCCGCCGGGATTCTGGTTCTCGAGCTTGAGAAAAAGCTGGCACGGGCCGGTATCGAGGCGCGTGACCGCGACCAGCGGCGTATGGCCAATGAGTTCAAGGATATGGCTGTAGGACTGCGGCGACATGGGATCCTCGCTGCCGGAGTGCCGGAGGGCGGTGATTGTACGCCACGGCGGCCCGTGCGCCCGAGAGAGTATCCAGTACCCGCCGGGCTGCGGCACTGTATTGCGGCGACTGCGGCCCAGTGCCCTTGAGCATCGCGGCACAGCCCGCATCTACGGTAAAATCGGGGCACCCGCGAGCGGATCCCGCTCGCTCTTGCCTTTTCCATCGGCCTCTTTTCGGGCCCTCATTACGACGATACCGGTGACGGAATGACCGACGACTCCCGCGCTGCCATTCGCGTGCGCGGCGCGCGCCAGAACAACCTGAAGAATCTCGATCTCGACGTGCCGCTCAACGAGCTGGTCGTCGTGACCGGAGTGTCAGGATCGGGAAAGTCCTCGCTCGTCTTCGATACTCTCTATGCGGAAGGGCAGCGCCGTTATGTCGAGACCTTCTCGCCCTACGCGCGGCAGTTTCTCGATCGCATGGACAAGCCGCAGGTGGATTCGATCGCCGGCATTCCGCCGGCCATCGCCATCGACCAGACCAACCCGGTGCGCACGTCACGCTCCACCGTGGGCACGATGACCGAGCTCAACGACCATCTGAAGCTCTTGTTCGCCCGCGCCGCGACCCTCTACTGCGAATGCTGCGGCCGCCCGGTGCGGCGCGACAGCGCCGAGAGCATTTATGGCAATGTGCAAGAGCGCGCGGCGGCCTGGGCAGCAAGGCCCGATGCCGCGGGCGATCCGCGGCTGCTGCTCACCTTTCCCGTGCCCGTGCCTGACAGCTTCCAGGAGGGCGAGGTCCGCGCGCTGCTGGCGAAGCAGGGCTACACGAGGTTCTTTGAGCGGCCGCAATCCCCGTCCGCGGCGGGGGATCGGCCGGCCGGTCCGGCCAGAGAGGCTGCCGCGGCGGCGGCGCCCGCCGCCTCCAGGCGCGGTAACGGCGGCCGTGGCAAGCGAGCCGCGGCGGCGCGCCGCGCGATCGTGCTCGAGGTCGTGCAGGATCGCTTCCGCGCCGGCCAGGCGGAGCGCGGCCGTGTCCTCGAGTCGCTCGAAACCGCACTGCGTGTCGGCCGCGGGCGTGTCGACGTGCAGGTCGTCGACGACAGCGATCCGCCGCAAGCGCTCACGACCTGGCGCTATTCGAGCGCGCTGCACTGCGCGGAGTGCGACCGCTCCTATCAGGAGCCGGTCCCCAGCCTCTTCTCGTTCAACTCGCCGCTCGGCGCGTGCGCGGGCTGTCGCGGCTTTGGACGCACCATCGGCATCGACTACGGCCTGGTCGTTCCGGACGAGACCAAGTCCCTGCGCGGCGGCGCCGTGAAGCCCTGGCAGACCAAGTCCTATGCCGAGTGCCAGCAGGACCTGGAGAAGTTCGCGAAAAAACGGGGCATAGCGCTCGATGTCCCATGGCGCGAGCTCAAGGCCGAGCAGCGCCGCTGGGTCATCGACGGCGAAGGCGAATGGAGCAAGGGTGTCTGGTACGGCGCCAGGCGCTTCTTCGCCTGGCTGGAAAGCCGATCCTATAAAATGCACGTGCGGGTCCTCCTTTCCCGCTACCGCGCCTACACGCCCTGCGAGACCTGCGGCGGCGCACGCTTGAAGACGCAAGGGCTCCTCTGGCGTGTCGGCGATCGCGCGCTGGCCGACGCGGCGCTGGGGAGCGCCGCGCCATTCCGGCCGCGAGGCACACAATGGAGCGAGGAAACGCTCCGCGGCCTGCCCGGCCTGTCGGCGCACGATGTGATGCTGCTACCCGTGGAGCGCGCCCGCGAGTTCTTCCGCAAGCTGCGGCTGCCGCAGCCGCTCGATGCGGCGATGGACCTGTTGCTCGCGGAGATCCGCGGGCGCTTCGGCTACCTCGCCGATGTCGGGCTCGGCTATCTCACACTCGACCGCCAGTCGCGCACGCTCTCCGGCGGCGAGGTGCAGCGAATCAACCTGACCACCGCGCTCGGCACTTCCCTCGTCAACACACTGTTCGTGCTCGACGAGCCCTCCATCGGTCTGCATCCGCGCGACATGCAGCGGGTCATCACCGTGATGAAGCGCCTGCGCGATGCCGGCAACTCGCTGCTGGTCGTGGAGCACGATCCGCAGATCATGCTCGAGGCGGACCGCATCCTGGACATGGGGCCGGGAGCCGGCGAGCGCGGCGGCGAGATCGTATTCTTCGGCACCCCGCGCGAGATCCGCCGCGACGGCCGCTCGCTCACGGGGGAATATCTCAGCGGCAAGCGGCATGTCGACGCCGGCTGGAGCATGACCGCTTCGGCGCCTGCGGCAGGCCGGAATTGCGCTGCCGGCGCCGCCGCCGCGCCGGGCGAGGTGGTGGCCGAAGCCCGCTCCAACCGCTGGCTCGAGCTGCGCGGAGCGCGCCAGCACAACCTCAAGGACGTCGATGTCAGGATACCGCTGAAGCGGCTGGTGTGTGTCACCGGTGTGTCGGGCTCGGGCAAGTCGACCCTCATCGAGGAGGTGCTCTACCCGGCGCTGCGCAAGTATCATGGTAAGCCGACCGAAGCGCCGGGCGCATTCTCCGGGCTCGCCGGCGCGGAGCTCATCGACGACGTCGTCATGGTCGACCAGAGCTCCATCGGCCGCACCACCCGCTCCAACCCGGCAAGCTATGTCGGCGCATTCGATGCCATCCGCAATCTCTTCGCAGCGGAGCCCGCGGCGCAGGAGCGCAAGTACACGCCGGGGACTTTCAGCTTCAACTCCGGCAACGGCCGCTGCCCCACCTGCAGCGGCAACGGCTTCGAGCACGTGGAGATGCAATTCCTCTCGGATGTCTACCTGCGCTGCCCGGACTGCAACGGCCGCCGCTTTCGCGACGAGATTCTCGAGATCAAGCGCGAAGGCACGAATGGACGCCGTGCCAGCATCGCCGACGTCCTGGAGATGACCGTCACCGAGGCGCTCGATTTCTTCCGCGACTCGCGCGAGGTGGCCGCGAGGCTCGCTCCCCTTGCCGATGTCGGGCTCGAGTACGTGGCGCTGGGTCAGCCGGTCCCTACACTCTCGGGCGGCGAGGCACAGCGCCTGAAGCTCGCGGGTCACCTCGCCGAGGCAGGCTCGGTGCTCTCGAG
>DASYGA010000096.1:0-4869 GCA_036000265.1 Steroidobacteraceae bacterium
GAGATCATCTCGCCGATCTGCGCCGCCTTGTCGACCACCACCCCCGTGAATGGTGCCTGCACGACGGTGTAATCCTCCTGCACTTGCGCCGCCTTCACACCGGCGCGAGCCACATCAACGGTGCGCTGTTGAGTGAGCACCTGCGCCGCGAAGGTCGCCGCCTGGGTGCGCGCGGTCTCGAAGGCCTGCTCCGACACCAGATGCTGACCGATCAGCGCCTGGTCGCGGGCGAAATCGCGCCGCGCCTGCGCCAGCTGCACCTGATATTGGTGCAACTGCGCCTGAGCGGCTCCCAGCTGCGCATTGGCCTGGCCCAGCGCGGCGCGCTGCACGTTGTCATCCAGTCGCGCCAGGACCTGACCGCGGTGAACGTGCTCGCCTTCCTCGAAGTACACATGGGAGACCTGTCCGGCGATCTGCGACGAGACCGTTGCCTCGCGCTCCGCAGTGACATAGCCGGTCGCCTGCAGGATGGCGGTCGGTGCGGCGCTGGACGAGGCAGCCACCGCTGTCGCTTCGCTGACTTCGATGGCGCGGTTGCGCGTGAACAGCAGGACGGCCACGGCGGCAATGACTGCCGCGGCGATGCCGGCCCACAGCCACCCCTTGCCGTGGCGGGCCGCGGTCTCCTCGCGCTCGGAGCGATCGATCCTGAGCTGATGGATGAGGTGAGTCTTGTCGGAATCGGATGTCGACTGGCTCATGGCGCGAGTATCCGCATCGCAAGCCGCGCCCCGAAGTGCAATTCGTCACCGCTTGAAGTGACAGTCGTCATCCGCGTCACGTCGCTCATCGATCCCCCTCCTGGAAGCCCTTTTCTTTACCCCGCCACGATCTCCGCCATCAGGCGGCGCGCCTGCGCGAAATCGGGGGCGACGAGGAGCGCCCGCTCGAGCACATTGCGCGCGGCCAGCGGGTCACCGAGCCCCAGGTAGTCCTGCGCCAGATCCGTGAACGCATCCGCGGCCCCCCAGGCGGGCAGGCTCGTAGCTGGCGCGGTCTGCCGCTCGAATGCCGACACGGCGCGCCGCATCAGCTCAAATCCCTGCTGCGTATCGCCGCCGAAGAGCCTGGGACGGTCGTCGGCGGCCAGGGCGCCGAGCAGGAGCACGCGCGGATTGTCGGGCGCGAGCTTCAGTGCCTTATCGATGCGGGCGAGGCTGAGCGGCGCCGCGAGCGGCGAGCGCCAGGGATCGAGACCGCTCTGCAGCGCGAGACAGGCAGACTGCAGCGCCAGCGCCTCGGCCGAGCCGGTGTCGCGCACCAGCAGCCGATCGAGCCGGTTGACGCACTGCTGCGTGAAAGGCCAGGCACGGGTCTCGTCACGGCTCGCGAGCAGCGCCAGCCTGTAGGCGATGAGCGCACCGTAATAACTCCGCCACTCCTGGTCATCCGCGCCGGCGGCGGCGCCTGGCGGCAGGGTGGCAGCCAAGGCCTCGAGTCCCGCCACATCCTGCGTGAAATACCCACTCTCGATGCGCTGCTCGATCCGCATCCAGTGCGCGCTCGAAGCGGTCAATGCCGGCGCAACAGCGGCCGGTGCCGATGCGCCTGCGATCGAGGGCGCAGCCGCCAGCAAGGCCGCCAGAAGGAGCTCCACGAACCGCGCCGACCGCCAACCGCCCCCTCCAGTAGAATGCGCTGCAACCATGACTGAGAACGATACCACAGGCACTGCGCCTGCCGCCCTCTCCCGGCAGGTGCCACGCAGCCTGCCGCCGCTGATCGACATCGGCATCAATCTGGCACATGACAGCTACGACGCCGACCGCACCTGCGTCATTGCGCGCGCCCAGGCGGCAGGTGTGGTGCAAATGATGGTGACGGGCTCCTCCGCCGCGAGCTCGCGCGCGGCGGTGTCTCTTTCCCGCCAACACCCCGGCAGGCTGTTCGCGACCGCCGGCGTGCATCCGCATCACGCGACGGAGCTCACCGCCACCGTGCTCGCCGGGCTCGGCGAGCTGACGATGCAGCAGGAGGTGCTCGCCGTGGGTGAGTGCGGCCTCGACTACTACCGCAGCTACTCGCCGCATGCGGTCCAGCGGCAGGCCTTTCAGCAGCAGCTCGAGCTCGCCGGCCGCTGCGGCAAGCCCGTGTTCCTGCACCAGCGTGACGCGCACGAGGACTTCATCGCCATCCTGCGCGAGCATTGGCCGGCGCTCGCCGGCGGGGTGGCGCACTGCTTCACCGGCGGCGCCGCGGAGCTCGAGTGTTATCTCGAGCTCGGCCTCGCCATCGGCATCACCGGCTGGATCTGCGACGAGCGGCGGGGGGCGCACCTGCTGCAGCTCGTGCGCGGCATTCCAGCCGACAGGCTGCTGCTCGAGACCGATGGGCCCTATCTACTGCCGCGTAATCTGCGCCCGATGCCGGCCTCGCGGCGCAACGAGCCGGTGTATCTTCCCCACATTGCCGCGGTCATCGCCCGCGCGCGCGGCGAGCCGGCCGAGACGCTTGCCAGAGCGAGCACCGCGGCCGCGCGGCGCCTCTTTCGGATGCCGGAGGTAGATTCTGGGATATCGGCGTAAGTGGCTGAAATTTCTTATTAACCAAGACGGAGAAGCATCAGTGGACCTCGACTCTCTGCGTGCCACCATCGCCGCCACTTGGCGCAGCTCCATCGTCGAGCGCCTCACGGCCTACGTGCGCATCCCGAACAAGTCGCCCGTATTCGACCCGAAGTGGGAGGCGAACGGGCACATGGAAGCCGCCGTCCAGCTCATGGCGGACTGGTGCCGCGCCCAGCCGGTGCCCGGCATGCGCGTGGCGATCCGCAGGCTCCCAGGTCGCACACCCGTGCTTCTGGTCGATGTTCCCGGCGAGCTGCCAGGATCGGTGCTGCTTTACGGCCATCTCGACAAGCAGCCCGAATTCACCGGCTGGATGCCGGGCCTCGGCCCGTGGGACCCCGTGCTGCGCGAGGGCAAGCTGTACGGCCGCGGCGCGGCGGACGATGGCTATGCGGTCTTCAGCTCCCTCACGGCCATCGCCGCGCTCAAATCCCAGCGCGTGGCGCTTCCCCGATGCATCCTGCTGATCGAGGCGTCAGAAGAGAGCGGCAGCGTCGATCTTCCAGCGCATCTGGCCGCGTTGGGAGACGCTATCGGCGACCCCTCGCTGGTCGTCTGTCTGGATGCCGAATGTGGCAACTACGACCAAGTGTGGTGCACGACGTCACTGCGTGGGAATCTCGTCGGCCTGTTGACCGTGCGAGTGCTCGAGGAGGGAGTGCACTCCGGCATGGCCACCGGCATCGCACCGACGCCGTTTCGGATCGCCGCGCAGCTGCTCGCGCGCCTGGAGAGCCCGACCAACGGATCGATTCTCCTCGAGGAGCTGTCGGTAGCCATTCCCAAGGATCGCCGCTTGCAGATCGAGGCCGCGGCCGCCGTCCTCGGCGAGTCGGTCGCAGGCAAGCTTCCCTGGGCATCCGGTGTGCGTCCCGTCGCCAACGACCCGGTGGAGCTCCTCATCAACAGCACCTGGAAAGCGACGCTGGCGGTGACCGGCGCCGATGGCATCCCGCCGACGGTCTCGGCCGGCAACGTGCTGCTGCCCGCGATCACTTTCAAGCTGTCGCTGCGGCTGCCTCCGACCTGCGATCCCGCACGCGCCGCGCGCGCGCTGAAGCAGGCGCTGGAGCACAACCCGCCCTACGGCGCGCAGGTGCATTTCGAGTCTGGATCGGCAGCGGCCGGCTGGAATGCGCCCGCCTTCGCGCCCTGGCTGGAGGAATCGATCACGCGCGCCTCGCAGCGGATCTACGGCCGCGAGGCCATCCACCTCGGCTGCGGCGGCACCATTCCCTTCATGGGCATGCTGGGAGAGCGCTTCCCGCGCACGCAGTTCTTCATCACCGGCGTCCTCGGTCCACACGCCAATGCCCACGGTCCCAACGAGTTCCTCCACCTCGATTACGCGGAGAAGCTCACCGCCTGCGTCTCACTCGTGCTGGCCGATCACGCCAAGACCGTCGCGTGAGCAGTGCCGCGGGGACTTGGTTCGAAAAGCATTCCCCCGGGGCTGAGAGTCAGATCCGTGTATGGTTTACCGCATGTGCGCCATGTAGCTCGGCTTCACCGCGCCTTTGATCTTCTCCCAACCCTCGCGGAACGCCGCCGCGCCTTCGCCATTGTGCTCCATGGCCGGGAACTCCGCCTTGAGGGCATCGATCATCAGGGTCCACTTGGGCAGTCCCTTGGGGAATTTCCCGCGCCGGGTGAACACCACCCTGCCCTCGACGGGCACCTCTCCCGAGATCGCTTTCACGGCCGCAATGCGGTCATAGAGCCCGCTCTGTGGATTGGTGAAAGTGAACCGACGCGGGCCATCCATCACCGTCCACTCCGCCATCTGATCGCCGCCGAAGATGTTGCCTTGCACGTCGCGCAGGTCGACGACCAGAACGCCGCGGGAGGTCAGCAGCAGGAAGTCGGCATGAAAGCCGCCTCCCATTCCATCGGGCACGAGCACATCGACGACGTGATCGGATCCCGCCGAGGTCACCGCCAGGCGCAGCGACTTGCGCGCACCGTACTGGCGATACCAGCGCCACAGCCACGAGATGCCGAACCCCAGCGCCGCCGCGATCGCGATGAGAACCCACGCGGTGGGCGGCAGCCTCTCGATCTCGTCCACGTCAACTACCCTCCGATGCTCGGGCCGTCCCGCAGTGCATCCCGCAGCGATGCCAGCTCGGCATCGATCTCGGTGCACTGCGACGGCCGTGCAAACAACCTGGCCAGCGATTCCGGCACGGGCACCTCGCGCCCGATCAGCGGCTCGACGGTCTCGCGGAACTTCGCCGGATGGGCGGTGGAGACCAACACCCAGCGTCCGCTGTCGCGGCGCTGCGCCGGCAGTCTCGAG
>DASYGA010000124.1:0-4401 GCA_036000265.1 Steroidobacteraceae bacterium
CCGTATCGTGAATCACCTGGGAGACGGGAGTCTCGATGCCGAGATCGCTGCGGTTGCCATTGATGCTGGCGTAGTACGCGAAGTCACCGTTGTGGCTGCCCACGCTCAGGTAATCGTTGGTCTGCGCGAAATTGCCGGCGCTCACCTCGAGGACACCCTCGTTGTCCATGCCGAAGCCGCTCTTGGGAATCACATTGAAGATCCCGTAGGTCCGATCGCCCTCGTCGGCCTGATAGCCGCCGCGCTCGGCGCTCAGCGTCTCGATGTCCTCGGGGTCGATCTGCGGGCCGAGGTTGCTGCCGATGTTGGTGTTCGGGATCTCGACTCCGTCCACCAGCCATGCCGTCTGATGACCTCCGCGCACGTGCAACTGGTCATGAACCACATATGCGCCCGGCACGTAGTCGGTGATCATGGCGAGGCTGTTGGTGCGATCCGCGCCCGGAGTGCGCTGAATGTCCACCTGATCGACCAGCGTGACCGGCGTCACCGAGGCTACGACCGGCGGCGGCTCGACTGGAGCGCTCACGGTCACCGCGGCCAGCGTGACCCTTCGCGCAAGCACCACGCGGGGCGTCGGAAAATAGCCGGACTCGACCGTCACCGGCTCCGCGGTGGTAATGAAGCCCTGTCGGGAGACAGAGAGCCGGTAGGTCCCGAGCGCCACGTTTGCGAAGTCGAACCGGCCATGGGCGTCGGTCACCGCCGTCTGCACGGCGCCTGAGGCAGTCGACTGCAATGTCACTCGCGCGCGAGCCACTCCTTTGGACGCGGCGTCCTGCACGCTGCCGTGAATACCGGCGAACGCCGCCGCCCACGCGTGCAGGGGCACGAGCAGAATCGGAACGAGAAGCAACGCACGCAAGCGCGTGCACGCTATGCGTGCACGAGCGGAAAAGCTTGATTTCAAGGAACGCTCCCACGGGCCGTCATGGCCCGCACAGGGTTTCGTGGACAGCAGCGCATCGGCCGCGGAGGTTCGCCCCGCGGCCGCCGATGCGGCTGATCATTGCACCGAGATCAGAGGGGAGCGGGAGGGGCGCGCGCCTGCGGAAGGTGAACGAGACGAATGCCGCCCGTTGGCAACGCCGTCATTGCAATGACGGCGACACACGAGAGCAACAGGAAAAGTGTCAAGAGCAGAAGCGGCGGCGGCGCCGAGCTGAACCCGGTGGTGAAAGCGCAGTAGCCCTCGTCCATCAGGCTGTGGCCGGGGTGCTGGTGCGCCGGCATCGGCATGCCGCCGGCAGCCGGCATGCTCCTGCCCGGGAAGAGACCCGCGGGCAACCCGCCCGGGCAGATCATGAGCGCGAGGGAGCCGTCCGAGGCCGGCATGAAACCGACCGGTATGACCGCGCGCAGCGCGAACGCCAGCAGCACGGCGAAGACGAGTCGCGCACGAATCGTACGGCTCGGCCTCACGAGAAGCCGCGGAATACCATTGCCGATGTGACGCGCGTGGCCCATGTTTCCAGGTTATTGAGGCGGACCGCCGAGCCCACCCGACGGCGCTCGAGCCGCCAGTTTACACCGTAACCCGGCTACGCAGGCAACGTGCCTCCCATGCCACCCCACCCCACTTCACTTACGAAGTGCCGTGCGAAAGCAAGTAACTAAGCGGCCCAGGGCCGCTCCCTGGGCCGCGGGAGGAATCCCAGTCACAGGGCTGGCCGCGCAAAGCGGCAGGACGCCGCCTTTGCGCCCATAGACTGGACATCAGAAGGCAAAGCCCGCCGAGATCACCAGCGTATTCGGCCAGAAGTGGACTTCCGAGGTGCGGATGATGCCGGCGGTGTCGGCCTTCAGCTTGCTGTTGACCTGCGCGACCGAATACGACGCGTAAACGTGCCAGCGGTCGGTGATCTCATAGCTCAGCCCGGCGGTCGCGGTGGGGCCGACCGACGACGACAGCGAGATGGAGGTGGGCCCTCCGCTCGCCGCATTGCCTGCAGCAGTCGACTGGCGCGCAATGAATTTGGTGTAGTTGACGCCGACACCGACATAGGGCCGCAAGCGCGAGCTCGGGCTGCCGAACACGTACTCCACGAGCAGCGACGGCGCCACCCAGCGGGCCGTGGAGATGACCTGCCCGTTGTAAAGTACCGAGCCCAAGGCCGCCGGGCCCCTGCCCTCGGTCTTGGTGAGGGGCGGGTATCCGAAAGCCACCTCCACGACGAAGTGCGGGGAAAGTGTGCGCACGTAGGCGAAATACAGCGTCTCTACGTTCTCGACATGCACATTGAGCCCCGGCGGCACATACGGCCCCGAGATGTCATCCGCCTCCGACTCGTAGTGCACGAAATACATGCCGAGGCGCACATCGTTCGGTCCGGCCTGATCGGCAAATGCTCCGGATGCGGTCAGCGCGAGAGCAGCCCCCACCGCAAGAGTCACGATTTTCTTCTGCATGATCTCCCTCGCCGAGCTTACGGAACTTGCGCAAAGAAACCGCGCGCCGCCACCAGACAGAACGGTGCCTCGGTGGCGTGGAAGAATTGGACCGCTGTCGGGCCGTTCGCCGCGAGGAGCTGCGCCTCCTCCTGCTGCAGCGCGACCTGCAACGGAGCGAAGGGATTGCCGCTCTGCGGCGCGCCGTTGAGGTCGAGCACGCTCACGAGCCCCCCCTGCACGTACGGAGCCCACAACGCAGCCATGATCTGCGCATTCTGCAAGAAGACCGTGGGATCCTGATCGCCGCCGCACATCAGCATCGGCTCCTGCGGGGCCCAGCCGCCGGCGCGCATGTCATTCAGCGCCAGGTCCTTGCGCAGCCCGAGCGTCGGGGTAGCGGCCAGCGCGATGTTGCTGGGGCTCAGCGTTCCATTGCCGACCAGCGTCATCTCCGCCTGGTCCGGATTGGCCACGGCATCGTCGACGTAGGCGACCCGGTAGGTGTTGCTCACCAGATAGGGATTGCCGAATCCGGAGCCGAACAGGGCCGCCTGCGAGGGGGTGTACGGCGGACTCGCCGGCAGGGCAAGCAGCTGGTCGGCCCCCATGTCGAGAGCTGAATTGCCCGTGGAGGAAGTCGGCGTGGTGCTGTCGAACAGCGCCGTTTCCGGTAGCTTGCCTTGCTGGAACAAGGTCGCAATCGGAGTCGTGCCGGGCAGCAGCGCTTCGATGCCGCTCGCGTAGGTCGAGGAATACAGGTCCGAAGTCTGTGTATAGACGTTGTTGTAGATGTGCTGATAACCAGTGGTGAGCAGCGGCGCGAGCGCCGTCGAGTCGATATCCACCTGACCGAAGAATATCGCATCAAGCTGCGCCTCCAGTGCATACGGTCCGGACGACGGAGCCGATGCAGTGATGGTTTCGCCAGCCGCCTGCATTGCCTTTACCGTTGCCATCGCGACGTAGCCGCCCTCCGAATATCCGGCGATATACAACTTGCCATCATCGCTGGTATTCGGGGTGAAGGTGCTGAGCAGTGCGACACGGGCCGCCGTCAGCGCATCCATCATGACCGTCGCATTCTCGCCGCCGACGAGGTAGGGGTGATAACCCAGCGTCGAGATGTCATAGCCGAGGTAATTGGGCGCCACCACGATGTAGCCCTGGGCGGCGAACACCGCAGCGACCGTGGCCGACTCGGAGTTGGCGGAGTTCGAGGCATCGCTGATATCCGCGATGTTGTAGGCCGAATCGGTCGCCGAGCCGTGCGCGTAGAGCACGATCGGCCGCGGACCCGTGCAAGGCGCGGCGCTGCCCGTGGGCACCATCAGCGCGCCCGAAACCTCCTGGGCGGAGTTGTCGGGCCCGGCGGTCCAGTACTTGAAGTAGTAGAAATCCACCCCGCAGGCCGGGGTGCCGGCGAGCTGCAGCAGCTGCGGGCCCGAGGCCGTCGCATTCAGTTGCGCCGCGAAATCCGCAGCATTCACCGATGCGATGCGCAGCGGCGGGTTGTCCACCAGCGTGCCTCGCTGGTTGGAGCTCGCCACCTTGCCGGTTGGAGTATTGGTGCCACCGCAGGCAGCGAGACCGAGGGCGGCCACGGCCACCCCGAGCACGCCAAACTTCCGCAACATGCTCCCCTCCCCAGGGTCCTGCGGCTGCGGTCACCCCCGCAGTCTTGAGTCGCAGGTCCGTGTGTCGTGGCGTGAAGCATACACCGACTTACGGCAGCGTGTGGTGGCGCTGCGCCGGCCATCCGTTGCGGCGGCGCAACATCGACTTGCCCCGAGGACGCGGCCTCAGCCGGCAGCAACCTCGAATTGTAGGTCGACCTGCTCCGACCAGGCGAGCAGGCCTCCCTCCAGGTGCGCCGGAGCCGCGATGCCCTTATCCAGTGCGAGCGCACAGGCCATGAGACTCCTGCGGCCGCTGCGGCAGACGAACACCGGCGTGGGCCCGGCGGCAAGCGCCGCGAGCTGGCGCTCGAGTTCCGCCAGCGGAATGTTTCGG
>DASYGA010000167.1:0-2483 GCA_036000265.1 Steroidobacteraceae bacterium
TGATTTGCCGCAGCCGGCGGGGCTACAGCAGGAGCAAATGGGATGATCGCCGAGGCCGCCTCGATGGGCCCCGAGCTGCTGCGCGGCTGGTCGGGTGTTGCGCTGGAATACCTCGCGGTGCAGGCGCCCATGTGGGTGGCCATGGCGCGCGGGCGTGCGCAATGGCTTGCATTTCGCGCCTCGCCCCTGCTTGCCGGAGCGCTCATGGTGGGGACCGGGATCGGCATGTCCCTGGCGAGCCCTGTCCTCCATGGCCTGCACATCGCCAGCGGCGGTTGGATGGAATATGCCGTGGGCGCGGGCATTGGGGGTCTCCTGGGTTATGGCGGCGGCGTGGTGCTGGCGACACCCGATCGCAAAAGCGAGGGGTACATCAGGGGTACGACGGTCATCGATGCAGAAGAGGCTGCGGCGCAGCGCGGCGCCGCGTCTCGAAGAAGCCGCGGGCGCGGCAGGTCGGTGGCGAATCCG
Organism: Steroidobacteraceae bacterium; assembly: GCA_036000265.1. Taxonomy (GTDB): domain Bacteria; phylum Pseudomonadota; class Gammaproteobacteria; order Steroidobacterales; family Steroidobacteraceae; genus 13-2-20CM-66-19. Next base: position 472 of record DASYGA010000167.1, read on the forward strand.
CGAGCCGGCATTACGCTCGCCGGGATAGCAGTGCCGGAGGCGGATGAGACCAAGCACTTCAAGCTGATGGGCGCCACCGGCGCCGGCAAGAGCACGGCGATCACCGAGCTGCTGTCGGGAGCGCTGCACCGCGGCGACCGCGCGATCATTGCCGATCCGGACGGGGGCTACATGCGGCGCTTCTTCGATCCGCGCCGGGGCGATGTGATCCTGAGTCCCTTCGAGGCGGGCGGCGCCAAATGGAATCTCTTCGGGGAGATCCGCGAGGAATACGACATCGATCAGCTCGCGCTCGCGCTCGTCCCGGATCACGAGGGTCAGGATCGGAGCTGGCGCGGCTATGCACGCACGCTCTTTTCCGCCGTGACCAGCCAGGCGCGTGCGGCAGGGGAGACGGACGTAAGAGGTCTTTTCGAGCTGCTCGTCGTCTCGAAGAAGAGTGAGCTCGAAGTGCTGGTCGGCGGCACTCCGGCGCAGGCGTTCTTCGAGGAACACAACGACAGGATGCTGGACTCCATCCGTTCCGTGTTGAATTCCTCGGTCGGTGCGCTCCAGTACGTCGCGCGTCAGGAGTCGCAACCGCTCTCGGTGAGGCAGTGGGTCGAGTCGGGCAAGGGCGTCCTCTTCATGCCCTACCGGGCGAGTCAGATTGCCGCGCTACGCTCGACAATATCCGCCTGGATGCGGATCGGGATCTTCGAGGCGATGAGCCGGCCCGAAGGCGATCAGAAGCTGTGGTTCGTGGTCGATGAGCTGGATGCGCTCGGCCAGATCGACGGGCTCAAAGACGCGCTGGCGCGGCTGCGCAAATTCGGCGGCAGGTGCGTGTTGGGATTCCAGTCCGTCGCGCAGGTCTCCAGCACCTATGGCAAGGGTGAGGCCCAGACGCTGGTCGAGAATTGCGGCAACTCGCTCATTCTGCGCTGCTCGGCAAGCGAGCATGGCGGCACGTCGCAATTCGCGTCCCGCCTGATCGGTCAAAGAGAGGTAGTGCACATCTCGCACTCGCGGTCCAGGCGTCCGTCGGATGCCGCCCCGTCGATCACCGAGTCGGAGCATCGCCAGATCGAGCCGGCGGTGATGGACTCGGAAATCGAGCGGCTGCCGGACCTCGCGGGTTTCCTCAAGCTCGCCTCCTCACCTGACTGGCTGCGGGTAAAGCTGTGCTGGCCCGAGCGCATCCCCGACAAGCCGGCGGCGGCGGAGCAGAGCGTTGCGGTGCGGCCTCGTTCGGACCCGGCGAGCGAACATGCCCGGGAGGCGAGTCGCGGGCGAGAGCCGAGTCGCGAGCGCGATGACACCTTGAGCCTCGATCAGGGGTGGGAGCATGAATAAATCGCTGGGAGCGGCTGATGACGACACGCGCCAGCGTGTCGGCCTGCGCGGGAGCGCAGGTGCGGCCCAGGAAGGGCCGAGCACCACTGCGAGCGCAATGAGCGATGAAGCGATGAGGCTCGGGCTGCTGATGGAGGCCGCCCAGGCGCAGCAGCGCCTCGGACAGGAGAGCCTCGAGCGGCTCGCGGCACATACGCGCGAGCTCGACGTCATCGTTCGGGATGAGGTCCGAAGGACCCTTGCCGAGGAGCTGGGAAGCGTCGCGGCCGAAAGCCGCCGTGCCGTGGAATCCCTGCAGCGGATGCGTCGCGCGGCAAACGTGCGGGTGCTGCTGTGGACAGTGTCCATAGCCGCCGTCTGCTCCGCTGTCGCGATGGGGGAGATGTGGTGGCTGTTGCCGTCACAAAGCGAGGTGGCGGCCCTGCGCGCCCGGCGCGACGCGCTGGCCGCAAACATTGCGCGCCTGCAACAGCGCGGCGGATCGGTCGAGCTCAGAAGTTGCGGTGCTCACGCACGGCTGTGCGTCCGGGTGGATCGGAATGCGCCAGCTTACGGGGCGGATGCCGACTACCTGATCGTCAAGGGCAATTGAGCCGAGGCCGCTGCAACATGTTTTCTCCATGGGTGACATCCGGTCATTGTTTTGGCTTCAGCTCGATCGTCAGGCCTGTCGCCGG
>DASYGA010000206.1:0-9575 GCA_036000265.1 Steroidobacteraceae bacterium
CACGGGGGCGCGCATCATACGGAACCGGCCGTGGAAGCGTCAATTTGGGTTTATTCTGGTGAACCGATGCCCGCCCCACCCCGCCACCCTTCACCCGCCCGCCTTCGCCCCCGGGCCCCGGCCCAGGCAGGCACCAGCCCCCGGTCGGGCGCGGGTGCGCGAGCGACCAGCACCAGTATTGCCGCAGAGGCACGCGAGGTCGAGTGGCAGCTGACCGCGCCGGACCTGGCGCGGGTGCGGCGCTGGCTCGAGCAGCACAGTCTCCTGGATGAGCTGAGCATCCAGCCGCTGCCGGCGCAGCAGCTTCACGATACCTATCTCGACACAGAGGACTGGCGCGTCTTGCGCGCCGGATTCGCGCTTCGGGTGCGCGAAAAAGGGGGTCGTCCGGAGGCGACCTTGAAGAGCCTCCGCTCTGCCCGGGACGACGTGGCCGACCGCCGTGAAATCACCGAACCCGTCTCCGGCAGCGGAGCCAAGGCGATCGCGCACGCCGCGGGCCCTGTAGGAAGCCGCGTCCGCGATGTTGCGGGAGCAAAGCCACTCCGCACCTTGTTTGAGGTCCGCACCACGCGGCAGCGGTTTGCAGTCCGCAACCGCAAATCCGCCGCGGACATGGGCGAGATAGCGCTCGATGAGGCGCGCTTCTCGCGCGGCAGCGGCCAGCGGCGCCCCCTGGTCCTGACCCGCGTGGAGCTCGAGGCGGTCGGGTCCGACTCGGAGCCCCTTGGGCGCCTTGCGCAGCGCCTTTGCGCTGCATGCGACCTGCACCCCGCAGCCGAGAACAAGTTCGCCGTAGGACTGCGCTCCGCGTCTCTCGAGCCTCCAGGGGATGCGACGCCCGACCGGAAAGCCGAGCCTCCTCCCGCCGCCATGGATCCTGCGACCGGTATCGTCGGATTCGCTGCCGAGACGCTCCGCGGTCTCATGCGCGAGTGGCAGGCCCATGAGCCCGCAGCCAGGCTGGGCGAAAGTCCGGAGGCACTGCATGAGCTACGCGTGGCCGGGCGCGGCATGGATACCCTCCTCAGACTCTTCCGCGACTATTTACCGGCCAGCCTGGTGAGGACTCGGCCCACGCTCAAGGGCCTGGTGGACATCCTGGGTGACGTGCGGGACGTGGACATCCACCTGCAGGACGTAGGCGGATTCTGCGATCGGCTTGTCGAGCGTGACCGGGCCGCTCTCGAGCCTCTGCTGCGGCACCTGCAAGCGCAGCGCGCCCGAGCCCAAGCCGCCATGCTGAGCGCCCTGGACGCGAAGCCAGCGCGCCGCTGGCTCGACACCCTGCCCAGCCAGCTTGCGCAGCTTGCCACCGCCGCATCCCCGCGTAACGCCGCCGCACTGACGGTCGTGCCCGATTTGATCGCCAGGCGCTATCAGAAGCTGCACGAATACGCCGGCCGGCTGACGCCCCGCTCCGCGCCGGGCGAGTTCCACAAAGCCAGGATACGAGCCAAGAAGCTGCGCTATGTCATCGAGGTGACCGCACCGACTTACGCCAAGCCCGCGGAGCGCATGATCAGCGCCCTCAAGAAGCTGCAAAGCAGGCTCGGTACACAACACGACGCGCATGCGCTCGCCGCATACCTGACGCAACTCGCAAGTGATCCGCCGGCGGATTTCACCGCGACGACGCTCTTCATGATGGGCAGAATGGCGGAGCAGCAGGAGGCCCTGGCCGCCCGCCTCGGCGGCAAGGTCGAGAAACCCTGGCGCAAGATCCACCGCGATCGCTGGAAGACTTTGCGCGCCCGGATGCGCGCGCGGCGCGGCGAAGGGGCCTGGCCTGGCACCGGGAACACTCGAGGAAAGGCCGCCGGCGGCCGCAGCAACAGAAAAATCCCCGGCGCTGCGGGCAAGATCAGGCCCGTCAGATCCGCGGGCAACGGAAGACTCGCCGGCGCTGCCGGCGCGAGGGCGCTCACCCCAGCCAGCGGACATTGACCATGGAGCTTCTCATCCTCCGCCACGCCATCGCCTTCCCGAAGGACGCGAAACGCTGGCCCGACGACGGTGAGCGTCCCCTGACGGCGGACGGAGTGAAGCGCGCGCGGCGCGCGGCCGCGGGCCTGAAGCGCATTGCCAGCCGGCCGAGCCTGGTGCTCACCAGTCCCCTGGTGCGCGCTCGCGATACCGCAGCGATCTTTACACAAGCCGCGCATTGGCCGAAGGCCAGGGAGTGTGCGGCGCTGTCCCCCCAGGGATCCGGGGAAGGAGTGCTCGAGGCGCTGCGGCAACAGGCCGGCAAGTCCGACTGGGTCGCGGTCGTAGGCCACCAGCCGCATCTCGGGCATCTGCTCGCCCTCTGCCTGCGCGGTGGTGCGCAACCCGAGGCATTCGAGCTCAGGAAGAGCGCCATCGCCCGGCTGCACTTCGACGGACCGCCCCGCGCCGGTCAGGGCGTGCTCAGAGCTCTTTACCCGCCGCGCGCCCTCCGACAGTTGGGACGCACAAAAGCAACTGAGTAAGGAGCCCAGTGCGGCAGGCGGCCGCACTCTGCGCCCATGAACTAATGCGCGCCCGCGGCGGCTGCCTTGCTCGCCCCGCCGCCACCCATCGCGGGGCGCGCCAGCCACACCAGGCCCGCCAGCACCACGAAGAGAAATCCCGACACGTAGAAGATGTCGTTCGCGGAGAGCATGTACGCCTGGTTGTCGACCAGGTTATTGAGCAGCGCATAGCCCTGCTGGGTGGTGAAGCCGCCGGCATGCAGCTGCGCCATCGCCTGCGTCATCGCGCTGTTGGAGCCCGTCAGGTGCTCCACCAGCTGCGCGTGATGCAGCGTCGCGCGCCGGTCCCAGAGGGTGGTCGTGATCGATGTCGCGAATGAGCCGGCGGTGATGCGCGCGAAATTCATGAGGCCGGAAGCCGCCGGAATCCGCTCCGGTGCCAGCCCGGAAAAGCCGAGCGTCAGCAGCGGGACGAAGAAGGTTGCGAGCGCCACGCCCTGGATCAGGGTCGGCACCAGCAGGGTGGCGATGTCCGCCTGCGTGTTGAACCAGGAGCGCATGAACATCACCAGCCCGAAGACCAGGAACGAGGTGGTGACGATCCAGCGCGGATCCACGCGCGCGAGATTCCGGCCGACGAGCGGCATGAGCAGGATCGCCAGCACCCCGACCGGCGCCAGTACGACGCCCGCGAGAGTGGCGGTGTAACCCATGTACTGCTGCAGCCAGAGCGGCAGCAGCACCACGTTGCCGAAATACAGGCCATAGCCGACGAGCATCGACACGGTGCTGACGGAGAAATTGCGTCCGCGAAACAGGCTCAGATCGACAATCGGATGCTTGTCGGTCAGCTCCCAGACGAGGAAGACCGCGAAGCACACAGCTGCGATGATGGCCAGTGTGACGATGACCGGCGAGTTGAACCAGTCGAGATTCTTGCCCTTGTCGAGCATGATCTGCATCGAGCCCACCCACACGATGAGCAGGCCGAGTCCCACCTTGTCGATCGGCAGGCGCGCGGTTGGCGTCTCGCGGCGCCTGTAGATCACCCAAGTGACGATGACTGCCGCGATGCCGATCGGCACGTTGATGTAGAAGATCCATGGCCAGGAAATATTGTCGGTGATCCAGCCGCCGAGCACCGGCCCCACCACCGGGGCCACCAGCGTGGTCATCGACCACACCGTGAGCGCGGCGCCAGCCTTGGCCTTCGGATAGCTTGCGAGCAGGAGCGACTGCGACAGCGGAATCATCGGCCCCGCCACGGCCCCCTGCAGCGCCCGGAATGCGACCAGCATGCCGATCGAGGGCGCGAGCCCGCAGAGGAAGGAAGCCACCACAAAGAGCAGCGTCGAGGCGGTGAACAGCCGTACCTGTCCGATGCGGCGCGTCAGCCAGCCCGTCAGCGGCATGGAAATGGCGTTGGCGACCGCGAAGGACGTGATCACCCATGTCCCCTGATCCGGCGACACACCAAGATCGCCTGCTATCGATGGGATCGCCACATTCGCGATCGAAGTGTCGAGCACGTTCATGAACGTCGCGAGCGAGAGCGCCAGCGTGCCGAACGCCAGCGCGCTGCCCTTGAGGCATGGGAGTGCCGCTGCTGCTGCGGGCACCGCAGCAGCCGCAGGCCGCTGCGGCTGCGGCGGCATCTCCTGTCCTTCCTTGATGACAGCGCTCATGTCAAAGCCCTCACGATGTGATGGCGCGCAGGCGCGCGGTTTCAGTCACGCAGAGCGATGGGCGAGTCGCGAAGCGACGAGCGCCCGGACACGACGTCCGGGCCGGGGGCCCTGCCGCCATGGAGGGCCAGTGGCACGGCCCCGGCAGCGCCGAGGTGCGCCGCTACCCGGTGAGGCGCGCCCGATCGTCCCGCAGCCGGCTCGTTCGCCGCGATGATCCGCCGCACCGCCGCATCGGCCTGCGCCCCCACGGACTGGAAGACATCCGTCGAGTAGTCACGGTCGTTGGTGGCAACTTCCGGCAACCGCTGGCCGCTGTCGTCGCGCACATTCACGTAGGCCTTCATGGACAGCCCGATCTGCAGCGGATGCCGCGCGAGCTCCCGCGGATCCAGCGCCACGCGCACCGGTACGCGCTGCACGATCTTGATCCAGTTGCCGGTGGCGTTCTGCGCCGGCAGCAAGGAGAAGGCCGAGCCCGTCCCCGCGCCGAATCCGATCACCCGGCCATGGAACGCCACGTTGCTGCCGTAGAGGTCAGAGATCAGCGAGACCGGCTGTCCGACCCGCATGGAATCGAGCTGCGACTCCTTGAAGTTGGCATCCACCCAGACTTGATCGAGCGGCACCACCGCCATGAGCGGCGTCCCGGAGTTCACCCGTTCGCCGAGCTGCACGTCCCGCCTGGCGACGAAGCCGGAGACCGGCGCGGGCAGGACCGTGCGCGCATAGTTGAGATACGCCGAGTGCACGGCCGCGGCGGCATCGCGGACGGCCGGATTGCTCTCGATGGTCGTGCCATCGATCAACGCCCGGTTCGCCGCCGTCTGTTGCTCGGCCGCCATCAATGCTGCCTGCGCCGCTCTCACCGCATCGTCGGCGTGCTGCAGCTCTTCCTGGGAGATCGCGCCGCTGCGCTCGAGGCGCGCACGGCGGGCATAGTCGTTCTGTGCCTTGGCGAGGTCCGTGCGGCGGACCTGCACGTTCGCCTGCAGTTCCGAGGTGGTTGCGAAGAGGTTGCGCACCTGGCGCACCGTCTTGGCAAGCTGAGCCTCCGATTCCTGCAGCGTCACTTTGGCGTCATCGGGGTCGAGGCGCACGAGCGTCTGACCCGCTTTGACGAACTGCGTGTTGTCCGCGCCGATTGCCACCACCGTCCCGGAAATCCGCGGCGTGATCTGCACCACGTTACCGTTGACGTAGGCGTCGTCGGTGTAGACGGAATAGCGCAGGTCGCGATTCCAGTACACGCCGTACGCGGCCCCGAGGATGAGAAAGCCGCCGAGAATGAGCGTGAGCCAGCGCACGCGCGGGCTTTTCCAGAGCGAAGGCTTCGAGTTTTCGTTGCGAGTCGTCATGTCTCAAGTCTCCCATTCACCCTTACCGTTGCCGCGGCTAAAAATGCCTAGGCAGACGTATGCCGGTAAAAAATCGGTCGCGATCCTCAGGCGGCGTTCTCCAGCATGCGCCCGAGCAAACTTTCCAGCTGGCGGGTGTCCGTCCGGCTGAAGCCGCGCAGGAAGCGGTTCTGAATCGCCATCGAGAGCTCGCGCAGCCGCGGATACACGGCCCGCCCCTGCTCGGTCATCTCCAGGTACACCAGCCGGCGGTCCTGCGGGCAACGCGCCCGGCGGATGAGCCCCTTGCTTTCCAGCCGATCGATCATGCGGGTCATCGCTCCAGCGTCGTACGACATTTCCTTGCAAAGATCGGAAGCGGACTTCTTGCGGTCCGTCGCCGCCAGCCGCGCGATCACGATGAACTGCGCCGCGGTGACGCCGATCTCGGCGACGTGCCGGTCCGCCGTCAGCTCCCGCTCCAGCGCGGTCAGTATCTCCGTCCGCACCTGACCCACCAGATGAGCCACGCTCCTGCTGGGCTCATAGTTATCGCTGTCGTAAATGTTCGCCAAGATCGCTCTCCGTGAGAATCTCTCTGAAGGGAGATAGCGCGAAATTTACTTGCCTAGGCTGCCTTTGTCAAGGCTTATACTGCTTTGGCAATCCAGCCAGCCGCGGACCCGCAATTTGCGGCTACGATCTACGACGCGCAGTTCGCCTCGATCCGGGCGAGCCGCGTGAAGGCGATGGACGAGACCCCGATCAAAGCCGGTCGGAGTGAGCGCGGCAAGATGCGCATGGCCTACTTCTGCGGGCTTGCCGCTTACGCCGCCGTGCCGTGCCGCACAACGGCCAATTGACCGATGTCGAGCGCGCCGCCTTCCAGTAGCTTGCGTGCCGGCAATCCTGTGACCGCGGTCGGCGGCGCGTTGCCTTTGTCACCCCGACTACGAAGAACCCTTCAAAGGAGACCCGCATGAAATCCCTCGCGATTTTACTCTCAAGCGGCCTGCTCCTCACTACTAGCGTCATCGCCATCCAAGCAGCATCTGCTGATGAGGATGAGGTGACCACCGGGTGCCAGAAGATATACAACGCCATCACAACCATCCGAGGAGCGACTCTGTACGACAAGCTTGGACGTGCGATGACCGACGGCCACGCACTCGGCAAGGGATTACCGTTGCGGCAATGGGGCACGATAGTCGACCGCGACGGTATCGTCTGTGCGGTGGTCACAAGCGGCGGGCCCGGCGGAACCGATCTCAACCTTCAATGGCTTGGAAGCCGGGTGATCTCGGCACAAAAGGCCAATACGGCCAACGCGTTCAGCGTGACGGGTCTTGCCTTGTCCACCGCCAACCTGTACGCCGCAACCCAGCCTGGGGGGAGCCTCTACGGCTTGCAGTTCAGCAATCCAGTATCGACCGCTGCGGCGTACGGCGACAACCAGAACTGTCACAAAGTCGGTTGCGATGACACTGACGCGCCCCGATACGGACAGCGTGACGATCCGTTGGTCGGCCGCTACGTAGGAGGTGTGAACGTTTTTGGCGGCGGTCTTGCTCTCTATGATTCCGGCGGGCAGCTCATCGGTGGCCTGGGAACCAGCGGCAACACCTCCTGTGCGGACCACTACATTTCGTGGGTTATCCGGCACAACCTCGGCCTTGACTATGTCTCAAAAGGAGTCGCAGATGGCGGCGCGGACGACAACATCATCTTCGATAATACCGGCGCCACCGGCACGTTCGTCAGCATGAGCGGCTTTGGGCATCCTTTGTGCGGGATCGATCTCGACGAAAAGAATTACCCCTACGAGCTCTCACACCAATACCCGGTCAGGTGAATCAGCGCGGCGCCCCTGCGGGAGGGGCGCCGCGGCCCGGCTCCATTGCGAAGAAATCGAGCACCCGAAGCGGCTGAGCGCATCACTGATCGCGGCATGTGTGGACCAACTCGGCGCCAGCATGAAGCGATTCTCAAGGCACCGGTGACGGCGAAGGATACACAGCTCCGCTGACGCTCCGTGCGTTGAGGCGCGCCCCGTGAGCGCGGGAGCAGGGCCGGCGCGTCACACCAGACAGCCGCGTATCGTTTCGGATCGCGCCGCCCTCGCGCGCGCAAAGCCGATTCGCAAAATTGCGCCGGCAACTTCATCGCTGTAGCATGCACCCTCCCGGCTTTGCCCACTCATCAGCTAGTCGGTGGTCTCGATGGTCATGCCCGGCGCTGAAACAGACCCGGGACTCATTGCCGCGATCTACGATGCGGCGATCGACGCTGCACGTTGGCCGCAGGTGCTCGCGCGGCTCGCGCGGGAATCCAATAGCGCGTCGGCGCGCCTCTTGCTGGATCACTTCGCGACGAGCGGCGGGCACCCGGTTTTCGCGGGCACCCGTTCCGAGTGCGAGCGGCGACCGGCCCGGCTGGAGCTCCGGACGCAAACGCGCTTGGAGCAGGTCTCGGTGCTGACGCCGCACCTTCGGCGCGCGTTGGAACTCAATCGCATCATCGGCGAGCTGACGATCGTGCGTGACCTTGCGTGCGAGGCTCTCCAGCGGCTCCGGTTTGGAGTCCTGGTGGTCGAGGCAGAGGCGCGGGTGTTGCTTGCCAATCGCGCCGCGGAGGCGATTTTGGCGGATCCCCACGGAGCGCTTCGCCGAGAACGGCAGCGGCTCACCGCGCGGCGCCATACTGATTGCGCTGTGTTGAGCCGTCTGATAGGCATGGCGGTGAGAAGCGGCAGCGGCGGCTCGTTCGTTATCTCGCGCGACGGCCGTCCCGCGGTCATCGTCTTGGTAATGCCCGCAAGGGGCGCTGCAGACGGTATCGGTCGCCGGCCCGGGCATGCCATTGTCCTGGTGAAGGATCTCGAGCGCCCAGCCAAGCGGTCATCGAGCGCATTTTCGCGTTACTTCGTGCTCACTCCCGCGCAAGCGGCGCTGGCGAATGAGATCGTCCGGGGCGATGGGGTCCGGTCCGCCGCCCGGCGTCTCCGGATCTCGTACGGCACAGCGCGCGCGCATCTCCTGCAGATCTTTCAGAAGACCGGAGTGCGCCGGCAGACCGAGCTTGTCCGCCTCATGTCGGATTGGGACGATGGCATCAGCCAGTTGGCCGATGCGGCGCCCGGAGGCGGTTGGCGCAGCATTGGATAGTACCCCGCAGCCTTTCTGCTGGGCACTGCCGGAACGCAAGTTCCTGATTTAGATGGTCGGGGCAGAGGGATTTGAACCCCCGACCCTCTGCTCCCAAAGCAGATGCGCTACCAGACTGCGCCATGCCCCGGCCGGGGCCCGGGCAAGCCTCGCCGCAGCAGAGGCTTCCAGGGTCGCAGGCATCATATGCGAGAATGCCCGCCCCTCAAAGGCCTGCAACGGCATTCGCAATGACGGCGCAACTGATCGACGGCCGCAGCCTGGCTGCGGCAGTGAAAAGCCAGGTCCGCGGCAAGATCGAGGCGGCGCTCGCGCGCGGCAGCCGCCGGCCGGCGCTTGCCGTGGTCAAGGTCGGCAGCGACCCCGCCTCCGAGGTGTACGTACGCAACAAGCGCCGGGCCTGCGAGGAAGTCGGCATCCGCTCCGTGGCGCACGACCTGGCGGATTCCACTTCGGAGATCGCGCTGCTCTCCCTGATCGATGAGCTGAACCGCGATGCCGATATCGACGGCATCCTGGTACAGCTCCCCCTGCCCGTGCAGATCCAGCAAACGGCCGTCATCGAGCGGATCGATCCGGTCAAGGACGTCGACGGTTTCCACCCCTACAACGTGGGCCGCCTCGCGCAGCGTATTCCCGTGATGCGCCCCTGCACGCCTTATGGCGTCATCAAGCTGCTCGAGCACATCGGCGCCCCGTTCAAGGGCCAGCACGCGGTCGTCGTCGGCGCGTCCAACATCGTGGGCAGGCCGATGTCACTCGAGCTGCTGCTCATGGGCGCTACCACCACGGTTTGCCACCGCTTCACGACCGGCCTCGACAGCTTCGTGCGCCAGGCCGACATCCTGGTCGTCGCCGCCGGCAAGCCCGGACTCATCTCCGGCGAATGGATCAAGAGCGGCGCCATCGTGATCGACGTCGGCATGAACCGCCTCG
>DASYGA010000217.1:0-8064 GCA_036000265.1 Steroidobacteraceae bacterium
CCGCGCAGCTCTCCGCCGAGGCGCTGCGCGGGGTGATCGAGGGTTTCGTGCTGCGCGAGGGCACCGATTACGGCGAGCGCGAGTATTCCCTGGAGCAGAAGGTCGCCCAGGTGCGCGCGCAGCTCGAGCGCGGGCAGGCCCGCATCCTCTTCGATCCGCAATCCAACACGGTCACGATCGAGATCGTGACCGCGCCGCGTTCGCCTGCGCGGACGTAGGCGCGGCGTGGCCCGCGCCTTGCTCGATTCCTGCCGTATTTCCGTACCATCAGGAGGATCGAGAATGAACAGCGACCGAACCGCCGGCCAGTGGAAGCAGATCAAAGGCAATATCAAGGAGCAGTGGGGCAAGCTCACTGACGACGATCTCACCCAGCTCGAGGGACACAGCGACCAGCTCGCGGGCAGGCTGCAGGAAAGATATGGCCTCGCGCGCGAGGAGGCGGAGCGCCAGGCGCGGGACTTCAGCTCGCGCCACGACTGGCACTGAGCGCCAGAAAGCCCTCGTCCCGTCTCGGCTGGGATGCCGGGCGGGACGAGCCGCGACTATCATGGATGCAACAATAACGACCCAGGGGCGCATCCATGAGAAACCCGATCCGGGCGCTGGCCTTTGGCTGTGCCCTGAGCGTGCTCGGTGCGGCAGCGGCCGCGGCGACAGCGCCGGACCTGGCGGCTCTGAGCCGAATACCAGCCGTGCCTGGCTACGAGCAGACCCTCGCGACGGCAATCCAGCGGGATCTCGCTGCGCTGGGATTGCAATCCCACAGCGACAACTTCGATGACGTCTGGGCGAGTGTCGGCAGCGGCTCGCCGCACCGCCTGATCGTCGCGGCGATCGATCAGCCGGGATACGTGGTGAGCGAGGTCACTGCGCAGGGATACCTGCGCGTGGAACGGCTGCCGCAAAAGCCGCCGAACGCCGTGTTCGACACGCTGAGCTTCGCGCAGCCCGTGCGGGTGGGCGCGGCAGGCGGTGGGCTCGACGGTGCGTTCGCGGGCCTCAGCATTCACCTTGCGCCCCGACGCCTCGCTCCGCCCGCCATGACGCACATCGATGAGCTCTACCTGGATATCGGCGCGCGCTCGGCGGCGCAGGCGCGCGCCGCGGGCGCGGACCTGCTCGACCCGGTGAGTCTCGCGCAGCCGCCGATCACCGTCGGGGCAGATGACGAGGCGGGAGCTGGCGCCGGCGATCGGTTCGGCTGGGAGGCGCTGCTCGAAGTCGCGCGGAACCTTGGCAAGTCACACCTCTCCGGCACCACGACCGTCGCGTTCGTGACCCAACAATGGCTGGGAGGACGCGGCCTCACCCGCCTCCTGACTGAGTTGCCCGCCGACGAGATGATCTTCGTCGGGCGCGTCATGCCGGCGGCCGCCGGTGCCCGTCAGGCGCAGCCCGGCGAAGGCGTCCTGATCGGCGAGCCGGCGGCGGCCCAGGCGTCGGCCGCGGATCTGCCGAGCGCGCTGCAATCGCTCGCCAGAGAGCGGCACATCCCCTGCAGGGCAGTGGGTGCCGCGCCGCCCGCCATGGCGGGCTACGCTTCGCCCCCGGAGCTGCCGCGCCGCTTCGCGCAGCTCGGGATACCAACACTGTTGCCGGTGACCCCCGCCGAGACCTTCTCCCGCGGCGATCTGCGCAATCTCGCGCGGCTTCTCGAGGCGTATCTCGGGGAGCCGGCGGTGCGGATGAGCGCGGCCGACGATCCTTTCGATGCGGCGCGGCTCCCTGCCATGCCCCGGCAGCCAGCCGCGGGCGAGCAGCCGGCCATGAGCGCCCCGGCGGCGGATATCGCCAGCGCGGTGCAGGCCGGCACGCTCGACGGGGCGCAGGTCGTCCCAACACTGAAGGCGCTGACGCTCGCCTATGGCGCCAGCGGCCATGAGCGGGGCGAGCGCGAGGCGATCCTGGCGCAGCTTCCCGCCTGGGCCCGCCGCGCGGCGAAGACCGACCCGGCCGGCAATCTCGTGCTCGCGCTCGGAAGCAGCGGACGTGGCCCGGACCTCGTCTTCGATGCGCACATGGACGAGATCGGTTACCAGGTGACCCGGATCGAGAGCGACGGCCGGCTGCAGGTGCGGGAGATCGGCGGCTTCTACGGCCGCTACTACCTCGGTCACGTGATGTTGGCCCATACCAGCGATGGCCGCACGATCGGCGCGGTGCTGGAGCTGCCCGACGGCTGGCAAAGCCCGGACTTCAAATGGCCCGCGGCTCTGAGCACCCTCAAGCAACCGGCATACGCGTACGTGGGCACCGACAGCGCGGCGGCAACCGGGAAGCTCGGCATCCATGTCGGCGACTATCTGACGATCCCGAAAACCTACCGGCCGCTCCTCGGCTCACTGGTCGCGGTGCGCAGTCTCGATGATCGCGTGGGCGATACCGCCCTCGTGGAAGGGGTGCGCGCGTTGGGTGCGGACTTCGCGCACCAGCATCCCGGCCGGCGGGTGACCTTCGTCTGGACGACGGGCGAGGAGGTGGGATTGGACGGTGCGAAGGCGTATGCGGCGAATCTGGCAAAGGAAGGGCATCATGCGGACGTCGTTTTCGCCATAGACACCTTCGTCAGCAGCGATTCGCCCCTCGAGACGCAACGCTTCGCGGACGCCGTTCTGGGACAGGGGTTCGTGGTAAGAGCGGTCGATAATTCCAACATCGATCCGCCGGCGGACGTCGCTCGCGTCGTGCGAATGGCGCGCAAGCACAACATCCCGGTGCAATACGGCGCGACGGGCGGCGGCAATGATGGCGCCGCGTATACGCGTTACGGGACGGTGGACGTGGCGCTGGGGTGGCCGATGGTCTATTCCCACTCCCCGGTCGAGACGGCGAGCACCAACGACGTGGCCGCGCTCAGCCGCATGGTCGTGGCGCTCGCGACCTCGTACTAGCGCAGGACTTCGTCGAGGAACTGCAGCAGCGCGTGCCAGGAGCGGCGGTCGGCCGCCTCGTCGTACACCATGCCGCTCGCGCGGTCGTTGGCCTGCGGGTTGGTGAAGGAGTGCCGGGTGTTGCCGTAGGCGTGGACCTGCCAGTCGGCGCCGGCGGTGGTGAGCTCCTGGGCGATGGCGAGCACGTCTTCCGGCGGCCCCATCGGGTCGTCGTACCCATGGAGCATGAGAACCTTCGCACCGATCTTGCCTTGCTGCAGGCCGGTGGGCTTCAGCAGTCCATGCAGGCTGACGACGCCGCGCACGTCCGCGCCGCTTCGGGCCAGATCCAACACGCACATGCCGCCGAAGCAGAAGCCGATGGCGCCGATGCGTCGCGCGTCGACTTCCGGCAGCCCTGCCGCGGTGGTGAGCGCCGCGGTGATGCGGCGGGCGAGCAGCGCCCGGTCCTGCACGAAGGGGGTGATGAGCGCGGAGCACTCCGCGGGGGTGGCGCCCCGCTTGCCCTTGCCGAACATGTCGAGCGCGAAGGTCGCGAACCCGTGCCACGCGAGGCGTCGCGCCTTGCGCTCCACGAACTCCCCGCGTCCGCCCCACTCGTGGGCGATCAGCACGGCCGGCAGCGGGCCCGGGCGCAAGTCGTCGTGACAGAAGAACCCCTCGAGGAGGGTCGGGCCGTCGCGGTACTCGATCAGTCGCTCGCGAATCGCCATGGGTCGCTCCTCTTGGGTCGCGCCCGGAAAGGGCGCGGGGGAGGGGATTCTAGCAAGCCGGCGCCGGCGCCCGGAACCGGCATTCCGGGCGGCTCGTCTAAGCTGCATCCTTGTCGTCGGTGGGAGGATGCGGCATGCTGGCGATGATCCTGCTCGCCTTGATGCATTGGCTGCTGGCGCGCTCGGCCGCGCGCTCGGCCTGGTTTGCGCGCCTCATCGAGGGAGGTGCCGTGATCCTCGGGCACTCGGGAACGGTGTCCGAGCAGCAACTGCGCCGGCACAACATCAGCGCGACCGATCTTCAGGAGGCGCTGCGCAAGGAGGGCGTCGCGGACGCCGCCAAGACCTGTCAGATCACGCTGGAGCCGAGCGGCAACATCACGGTGCTCACGGCGTGAATGACGTAATGCCGTCAGGCCATCCCGCCGCTCACCGAGATGACCTGGGAGGTGACATAGGAGGCTTCGGCCGAGCAGAGGAAAGCGACCACGGCGGCCACTTCCGCGGGCAGTCCGGCCCGATTCATGGGCACCAGGCGCTCGATGGTCTTCTCGTCGAACAGGCCCTCGCTCATCGGCGTGCCGATGATTCCGGGCGCCACCGCATTCACCGTGATGGCGCGGCTGGCGAGCTCGAGGGCGAGCGCCTTGGTGGCGGAATTCAGGGCGCCCTTGGCCGCCGCGTAGTTGACCTGGCCCTTGTTGCCGATGAGCGCCGAGACCGATGAGATGTTGACGATCCGTCCCCAGCGGGTGCGGATCATCGGCAGCAGGAGCGGCTGCGTGACGTTGAAAAAGCCGCTGACCGAGACGTCGATCACCCGGTGCCACTGCTCCGCGCGCATCCCGGGCAGGACGGCATCGTCGTGGATGCCGGCGTTGTTCACCAGGATCTGGATGGGGCCCGAGGCCAGCGCCGATTCCAGGGCCTGGCGCGTGCCGTCCGTATCCGTGACATCGAAATGCAGCGCCGCGGCGCTGCCACCCGCGGCGATGATCTCCTCCGCCAGCTTCTCCGCGGCTTCCATGCCCAGGCGGGCGTGGACGTAGACGTGGTTGCCATCTCGTGCCAGGCGGCGACAGATCGCAGCGCCGATACCGCCGCTGCCGCCCGTGACCAGTGCCCGCCTGCGCGGCTCGCTCATGATCGCTGCGCTCCAAACACGATGCCGGCGCGGCCGCTGAGAAGCTCGCGCCCGGCGCTCGTCACCGTGAACTCGTAGAGTGTGCTGTCCGCATCGCCGGCGAGCCGCTCGGCGCTCGCGATCAGATCCGTCTTAAGATCATCGAGGCGATTGACGAGCAGCACCAGGTTCCTGACGCTCGTCAGCAGACCGGCCCGTGCCGCCGTGGCGCCGGTCGCCGCCATGATGGCTCCGTGGACCGCCATCGCCTGCGCGGCATACTCCACCCCGCAGGCGGCGCCGAGCCGGTCGTGGGCGCGCAGCGGGTTGTCCGCCAGCCGATGGCTGCTGGCGCGGCAGGTAATGCGGGCCGTGTCCCAGCTCAATACTTCATCGAGCAGGCACATGCGGCCCTGGTGAGGAATGTGACTCTCGATCCACCCGCGATCCAGACGTGCGCCGCTCAACGACACTCGCGCACCTCCACGGCGATGCGCTGCTCGCCGAGATAATCGAGCACCGCGTTGCCGGACTCGCGCCGGGCGAGGAGCCGCAGCAGCGGCAGGCTGCGCGCCGCGGGCAGCGCCGTGCGCAGCGCTTCCAGCTGCGGGTCCGCAAGTCTGTCGGCGGCCACACCCGTCTGACAGAGCGTTGCAGTGAGCCTGGCGCGCGCATTGGGCCCCGCCGCGGGCGTGAGCACCAGTGCCACGCCGAAGGAGTCGGGGAGCGGCCGCTTGGCATTGAGCGGCTCCGGGTAGGGTGTCTCGTAGGCGCACAACAAAACGGGGACCGCGTCCGCAGTCACGAGAGCGAGCGCCTCGAGAAGACCCGCGCCGAAGCTGCCATCGTACGCGCAGAGCGCCGTCGATGCGGCTGTGGCCCCGGTAGCCAGCCCCCAGTAGCCGGCGGCGGCGTTGTGCACCGAGTTGTGAAAGCGTGTCGGCGAGACCTGGCGGTCCGAAGAGGCCAGGGTCTGGCAGATCTCGTGGCAGATGCCGCCATCGGCGCCCGAGGAGCTGAA
This sequence comes from Steroidobacteraceae bacterium, assembly GCA_036000265.1. Classification (GTDB taxonomy): domain Bacteria; phylum Pseudomonadota; class Gammaproteobacteria; order Steroidobacterales; family Steroidobacteraceae; genus 13-2-20CM-66-19. The sequence goes on from DASYGA010000217.1 coordinate 5,752, forward strand.
CACTGCGGGAAGCGCAGCGGGATCCACGCCCGCCGCGGCGATCGCCTGCTGCGCGACGCTCAGCGCGAGCCTCACGGTGGCGCCGGTCCTGCGGCGTTCCGCGGGCGGCAATCCCTCCGGCGCCGGCACGGCGGTCGGGCGGGGTGAGTAGACTTGCTCGCCGGCAATGACGCGCGCGCCGCTCACCCAGTCGCTGAGGCCGGGCCCGAGGAGGCCAATGCCCTGGATCCAGGCCATCAGCATCGGCGGCTGCCCTGGAGGTGTCGGCTCAACGCGCCCGTCCCAGCACCAGCGCGCAATTGGAGCCGCCGAAGCCGAAGGAGTTGCTGAGCACCCGGGCGATGGGCCGCTGGCGGTTGGCGCACAGGTACTCGAAGGGCAGCGATGGATCGACCTGTCGGGTGTTGACGCCGGCGGGCAGAAGCCCGTGGCGCAGCGACAGGGCGCAGATCACGGCCTCGAGCGCGCCCGCCGCGCCGAGCGTATGCCCGGTCGCCCCCTTGGTGGAGCTTGCCGCCACCGGCTGGCCGCGATCGGCGAACAGGTCGGCGACGGCCTTGCCTTCCGCACCGTCGTTGCTCGGCGTGCCGGTGCCGTGCAGGTTGATGTAGTCGATCTCGCGCGCAGTCAGGCCCGCGCCCGCGAGCGCCTGGAGCATCGCCGCGCGCGCTCCCCGACCCTCGGGGTGGGGCGATGACATGTGATAGGCATCGCTCGATTCCCCGACACCGAGCAGCAGAATGGCATCGCCGTCCAGGCTCTGCGGCGGGCGCTCGATGAGCGCGAAGGCGGCCGCCTCGCCGATCGAGATGCCGTCGCGCGCCAGGTCGAAGGGCCGGCAGGGCGCGCGCGAGACGAGCTGCAGCGAGTGAAAGCCGTAGAGAGTGGTCAGGCAGAGCGAGTCGACGCCGCCGACCACCGCCGCATCGATGACATCGGCCGCGATCATCCGCCGCGCGGCGCCGAACACTTTGGCGCTGGAGGAGCAGGCGGAGGAGACCACGACCGACGGTCCCTCGAGCGCGAGCACGGCGCGCACGAATGCCGCCAGGGAGTAGGTGTTGTGAGCGCCCGCGTAATCGAGGCGCGCCGGCAGCGCGCCGCTGGCCGCATCGCGGCTGCGGTAGGCGATCTCGGTCTCGAGCATCCCGGAAGTGCTGGTGCCGAGGAAGAGCCCGACGCGCCGCCGGCCCCAGCGGCCGGCACACGCGGCGACCGCATCGGTGAAGCCGTCCTGCGACAACCCGAGCTGCGCCAAGCGGTTGTTGCGGCAGTCGAAGCGCTGCAACGCCGTGGGCAGCCGGACGTCATCGACGCCCGGTACCTCGCCGATATACGTCTCCAGGGTCACCGTCTCGAAAGCGCAGGGTACGAGTCCGCTGCGCTGCGCCCGCAGGGATGCGAGCGTGGACTCGAGGCCGCGGCCGATGGAGCTGGTCGCGGTGAAATGGGAGACGCCCAGGGCTGTCATGCGGCGGCTGTTTCCCGAGTGCCGGCCGCGAGCGCGGCCCGCAGAGTGACCGGGGCGAGCTGCGCGCCCGCCAGCGTATCGAGCAGGCGCGGCAGCACCTCCAGGATCACCGGCGCGCCCTTGCCGGTGAGCGCCGCATGGCCATCGTGCAGCAGCAGGATGTCGCCGGCCGCGAGGCCGCGCGTCAGCCGGCCGAGCACCGTCTCGGCGCGGGCGTTGATCGTATCGAAGCCGCGCCGCGTCCAGCTGGCGAGGCGCAGGCCGAGCCGGCTCAACACCGGATCGAGGAACGGACTGCGCAGTCCCGCCGGCGCGCGAAAGAAGAGCGGATGCTGGCCGGTCGTGATGCCGATCGTGTCCTGCGCGCGCTCGATTTCCGCGAGGATCCCGCGCGGACCGAGCAGGGAGAAATAGTTGAGGTGCCGTTGACTATGGTTCTCTACAGAGTGCCCCCGACGCACCATCTCGCGTGCTAACTGCGGGAACCGCTGTACGCGCTCACCGATGCAGAAGAAGGTCGCCTTGGCTTTGCGCTCATCGAGCATGTCGAGCACGCGTGGAGTGACCCGGGGATCGGGTCCGTCGTCTATGGTGATGGCGAGCTCACGTTCGCGGCCGGCAGCGGCGGGGAGCCGCGTCCAGTTGGGTCCGAGCAGCCGGCTGCGCGGCGTGGCGCCGGCGGCAACGAGCAGGGCGTGATCGGCGAGCACGGCCGTAAGCGCCCAGGGCCAGGCGGACGGCCGTGCCAGAGCCAGCGCCAGGGCACCCGCATGCACCCCGAGCGAGGCGCGCACCAGGGGCGAGGGCCGCCAGCGCGCCGGGTTCGGGGGGGAGGGTGTCGG
>DASYGA010000226.1:0-9392 GCA_036000265.1 Steroidobacteraceae bacterium
TCGAACTACACCGGCGTGGTCGGCCCGGTGTCGGTCTTCGACGCCAACCGCTCCGATCTGCGCAAGACCTGGCAGGAGGAAGTCCGCTTCGCCTCCAAGCAGATGGGCCGCCTCAACTACGTTGCGGGGCTCTTCTACTACCACGACCAGGACACCTTCTGCGTGGCGCAGATCCTCGGCATCTACGACCTCTTTGGCGTGCCGACGCCTCCGGGAGCCCAGCCCGGCGGCTACAACGACAACCCCCAGGCGCTCTGCAACGCGCAGACGGAGAAGTCCGGCGCCGTGTACGGGCAGGCGAACTGGAAATTCACCGACGCCACCACCCTGACGCTCGGCGCCCGCATGACCCGCGACAGCAAGGACTGGATCGGCCGCCAGCAGGTGTTCGTGCAGCAGCTGCCCTCGCCCACCGGCGCCTTCGATCCGGGCTTCACCTGGCAGCAGCTCGGCAATCTGATGAATGCCGCGAATTTCTCGGGCTACCCGTACGGCGTGGTCACCGACAGCCATACCTGGACCCAGCCGACGTACGACCTCACGCTGTCCCACCAGTTCTCGCCCGACATGTTCGTCTACGGCACGTTCGCACACGGCTTCCAGGCCGGCGGCTACAACGACCAGATCGGGACCAGCGGCAATCCGATCACGCCCGATGAGAAAAGGCCCACCAACCCGGAGAAGGCCGACTCCTTCGAGGTCGGCATGAAGAGCGAGCTGTTCGACCGGCGGATCCGCCTGAACGAGGCCGCCTTCTACGTGAAGTACAAGGACGTGATCCGCCAGGTGGTCGTGCCGGTGACCAACCTCAACGGCAAGCCCGGGGAAGAGACGTTGTTCCGCAACGCGGCGCAGATGACGGTCTACGGCCTGGAGAGCGAGCTCACTGCGCGCCTGACCGATGACCTGCTGCTCAACCTGCCGCTGAGCTATCAGCACTGCAAGTACGACTCCTTCAGCAGCGGTGTCGGCACCACGATCGTCGATCTTTCGGGCCTGGACGTGAACCGCTGCCCCAAATGGACCGCCACGGTGGACCTGAACTACGCGGTGCCCATGCGCGCCTCGCTCGGCAGCGTGGACATCGATGTCTCCGAGAACTACATCTCGAAGAACCTCGACACCTATTCGCTGGCCCTGCCCAATGCGCCGTTCACCCAGACCTTCGCGCAGGCGCGCGCGCTGCTCGATGCTACGATCACCTACAGGACGCCCGACGACCGGATCTTCCTGCGGCTGATCGGCCGCAACCTGACGGACAAGGTCTACCTGCAGTCCGCGCAGAACGTCGACCCCCTGTGGGTCTGGGGCTTCTACGGGGAGCCGCGCTATCTGGGTGTCGAGGCCGGTTACAATTTCGCCAGCCAGCATTGAGGCGGTGAGCCCGGAGCATCCCGCCCCACGGAGCCGTCGTGGATTTTCGCCTCACCGAAGAGCAGCTCGCACTGCAGGCCGCCGCGCGCAGGTTCGTGCGCGAGCGGCTGCAGCCGCTCGCCGGGCAGATCGATCGCGACGATGCCCCGCCGCCGCGCGCACTGGTGCGCGAGTACGCCGCCATGGGATTTCTCGGCATCAATGTCAGCCCGGAGCACGGCGGACTGGGCTTGGGCAACCTCGAGGCGCTGCTCGTTCTCGAGGAGTTCGCGAAATGCTCCTCGGCACTGGCCTTCCCGGTGTTCGAGTCCTGTGTCGGCCCGACCCGGGCCATCGAGCGCTTCGCCGGTGAGGCGCTGCGGCGGCGCATCGTGCCCCGCGTCTGCAGCGGTGAGCTCGTGGTGGCCGTCGCGATGTCGGAGCCGAATGCCGGCTCGGCACTCACCGACCTGACCACGCGCGCGGAAGCGCGGGTCGATCGCGTGGTGCTCCACGGCACCAAGCGGTGGTGCTCGGGAGGTGGTCACGCGGACGCGTACCTGGTGTATTGCCGGATGAGCGCGGACCCCGGGGCCAAGGGCATCGGTGCCGTACTGGTCGAGAAGGGCACGCCGGGCCTCGAGTTCGGCGAGCGCGAGCACCTCATGGGCTTTCGCGGCATACCGAGCAGCGACCTCTTCTTCGATGGCTGCGAGGTGCCGCTCGAGAACGTCGTCGTGCCGGCGGGCGGCTTCAGGCAGCTGATGGAAGCGTTCGATCTGGAGCGCTGCGGCAACGCCACCATGGCGCTGTCACAGGCGAGCGGTGCGCTGGAGGATGTGCTGCGCTACGTCCAGGAGCGCAAGCAGTTCGACAAGCCGTTGGTCGATTTTCAGGCCGTGCAGCTGAAGCTCGCGGAGATGCAGATGAAGGTGGAGGCCGCGAGGCTCCTCATCTGGCGCGCGGCGGTCAATGCCGGCGCCGGCCTGCCCGATGTCCTCGACTCCTCGGTGGCGAAATGCTTCGCCAACGAGATCGCGCGCGAAGTCTGCGGAAACGCGGTCCAGTTGATGGGCGGATACGGTTACTCCAGGGAATATCCCATGGAGCGGCGGCTGCGGGATGCGTGGGGCTGGGGCATCGCCGGCGGTGCCATCGACATCCAGAAGGTCAACATCGCCGCCGCGATGGTCGGACGGCGCTTCGATCAGCGCCGTTAACCGCCCGCGAGCGCGACCTCGATCATTCCCTCCACCACTCTCACCGGATAGCTCGATAGCGGACGGGTAGCTGGCGCCCCTAGAACACGTCCGTCGCGGACGTCGAATGATGCGCCGTGCAGGGGGCAAATCAGCCGCGAACCGCGCAGCCGCCCTTCGTCCATCCTCGCAAGCGCGTGCGTGCAGATGTTGTCCACCGCAAACACTCCCTCCTTGGAGTGGCAGATGAGCACCTCACGTCCGGCCAGCGTAATGCAGCGCATGCGCCCCGACGGCAGCTCGGCGAGCGCGAGGGCGGGATGGAAGATCGGCTGGGTCAAGGCGGCAACTCCCGGAACTTCGGGCAAAGGACATACTGTACCCCACTCTAAAACAAACAGTCGTGCCTGTTTCTTTTTGGGCCGGGGTGGTGCTACGATGCGCTCGAGCGAAGGGGGTTCGTATGCCCAAGATCACTTTCATCGCCAGGATGACCGTCAAGCCGGACCGCGAGCAGGAATTCCTCGCCTGCTGCCGGCAGCTCGAGGCGCACGTGCGGGCGCACGAGCCGGACACGCTGGCCTACGAGTTCTTCCGCCTGCGTGAGCCGCAGCGGTTCGCAGTGCTGGAGTGCTTCCGTGACGAGGCGGCCGAGCACCGCCACATGGGCTCGGCGGTGCTGGCGCAGGTCGGACCGCGCATCGCCGCCTGCCTCGAGGGCACGTGGGTGCGCGAATTCTTCGATCCGCTCTGAGAGGGCGCTCCATGAGCTCAGTCGAACGGGCCCCGCGCAGCGAATCGCTGCGCTCGCTGCGGATCCAGGTCACCACCTTGGGCGACCTGCTGCTCGGCGCTGCCGACCGCTACCCCGACTCTCCCGCCCTCATCCTGCCGGGGGAGCGTATGACCTACGGCGAGCTCGCCGAGCGGGCCCTGCGGCGCGCCCGCAGCCTGCAGGCGCTCGGCGTGAAGCCGCGCGAGCACGTGGGGATTCTCCTGCCCACCTGCATGGAGTTCGTCGAGCTCCTGTTCGCGATCTCGCTCTGTGGCGCCGTGGCCGTGCCGATGAACGCGCGCTATCGCCATAACGAGCTCGCCTATGTCATCGAGAACGGCGACCTCGTCGCCGTGTTCACCACCGACCGGATCGCGGAGCAGGTCAACTTCGTCGAGCGGCTGCACCGGGCGCTGCCCGAGCTCTCGGCGGCGAAGGACCCCCGCCGGCTCGCGCTCGCGGCGGCTCCGCGCCTGCGCCACCTCGTGCTCCTGGGCGAGGGCCGGCCCCAAGGCTTCCTCGGCCGCGATGAGCTCGAAGCGCTGGCGCAGGACTCGAGCGAGGACCAGGTGCACGAGTCACGGCTGTGCGTGCGGCTGCGCGACATCGCGCTGATGCTGTACACCTCGGGCACCACCTCCAACCCCAAGGGATGCCTCATCTCGCACGAGGCCATGGTGCGCAATTCCATTGCTCTCGGGCGGCACCGTTATGCACTGAGGCACGAGGATGTTTTCTGGTCGCCGCTGCCCATCTTCCACATCGCCGCGATCCTGCCGCTTTGCGCGATCTTCGACGTTGGTGGCGTCTATGCCACGATGACGTATTTCGAGGCCGGCGCGGCGCTCAGGATGCTCGAGAGCGAGCGGGTCACGGCGACGTACCCGTGCTTCGTCACCATCATGTCGGACCTCATCCACCACGCGGACTTCGCTAAAACCGACCTCTCGCGCATCCGTCTGATGAATTCGAACTTCGCGGTGCAGCCGCGCGCCATCGCGGACGCGATGCTGAAGGCGATTCCTGACGCAGTCTACGTCGGCACCTTCGGGATGACGGAGACCGCAGGCACCGTGACGACGAGCCGGCTGGACGACCCGCTGCAGGAGCGGATCACTCGCCTCGGGCGGCCGCTGCCGGGACTCGAGCTGAGGATCCTGGACCCCGCGACCGGCGACGACGCGCCAGAGGGGGTCCCGGGTGAGGTCCTGGTGCGCGGCTACAGCACTCTCGAGGGCTATTACAAGGATGCGCAGAAGACCGCGCAGGCGCTCGATCCGCAAGGCTGGTTCCACACCGGCGACATCGGCTCGCTCGATGCGGCGGGCACGGTGATGTTCCACGGCAGGCTCAAGGACATGTTGAAAGTCGGCGGCGAGAACGTCGCCGCGGCGGAGATCGAGACCTGCCTGCAGCGCCATCCGGCGGTCAAGCTCGCGCAGGTCGTGGGCGTGCCCCACCCGCGCCTGGTGGAGGTGCCCGCGGCCTTCATCGAGCGGCAGGCCGACGTCGTCATCACCCCGGAGGAGCTCATCGAGTTCTGCCGGCGCGAGATCGCGGGCTTCAAGGTGCCGCGCCACGTGCGCTTCGTCACCGAGTGGCCCATGTCCACCAGCAAGATCCAGAAGTTTCGCCTGCGCGACCAGCTCCTCGCCGAGCTCGGTCTCAGCGGCGCCTGAGGCAGCCCATGTCGACCACCTTCATCGCCACCCTCGTCGTCAAGCCGGGCATGGAAAGCCGTTTCGAGGACCTGCAGCGCGAGCTCTCACAGCTCACCCACGGCAGCGAGCCTGAGACGCTCGTGTACGATGTCATACGCCACCGCACGCGTCCCTCCACCTATGTTGTGTACGGACGGTTCAAGAGCGAGCAGGCGTTCGCAACCCACCAGGCTTCGCCGTTTCACGAGCGCCTCGTGCCGCCGATCCTCGCCTGCCTCGCGCAGGAGATGGATCTGCAGCTTTTCGACTGGGTTGCCTGAGGGCGCCGCGGCTCAGCGCGCGGCCGCCTCGAAGGCGAGCAGCACATTTCCGGGCATGTGGAAGTACAGGCCGTAGCCCGAGTTGACCACCACATAACCGGCACGCACAGCCGCCCCGGGCCCGCCGAACGAGCCTCCCTGGGCGCTCGCGCCGGAGACGGTCGTGAATTTCCGCAGCGCATCGAAGTGCCAGAGCACCTGCCCAGTGCTCGCGTCATAGGCGCGCAGCACTCCGTCCATATGCCCGGCAAACACCACACCGGGGATGGCGGTGACCGCCGCCGTAATGCCGGGATCGCAGAATGGCCGAGAGCCGCAGGTATCGGGTGCCGGACGTGACCACAGAAGCCGTCCGGTCGCGATATCGAGCGCATAGAGGCCGGGACGCGGGGCCTCCCGGTACGTGCGCCCGTCGCGGTCGTCCTTCATGTCGGCAATCGGCACGAACAGCCGTCCGTCCTGCGCCGCCATGCCGAATTCGATACCTCCCTGGATGCCACCGCGCCCGAGCCGCCTCTGCCACACGATCCGGCCGCGACCGTCCGGATCGAGCGCGGAGACGACACCGTTTTTCTGCCCGGCGAGCAGGAGCGCGCGGCCCGTGGACCCCCTCGCGAGGATCACGGAAGCGCCGAAGTCGCCGTCCGGCCCGGAAACCGCCGGACAGTTGGGGTTGTCCTTGACCATGCAGGCCGCATTCCAGGCATCGCCCGCCAGCAGCTGCCGCTGCCATACCACTCTCCCGTCGCTCAGCCGCATGGCGAGGATGGCATCGCTGCGACCGCCGGCGGGCAGCGAGTAATTGTCACCGGTGCCGACGTAGAGCAGACCGCGCGCAGCATCGATCGTGGGGCTGTTCCAGACAGGTGCGCCCGATGGAGCCAGGATCGGTGCGCCCGCGCGGGTTTTACCGATGAGGCGGGGCTTGCGATCGATGGTGTAGGTACGCCAGCGCAGGGCGCCGGTGCGGGTATCGAGCGCCACCACGGAGCCTCGGAAGGTGCAGCAGGCGATCCGCGAGCTTGCCGCAACGGTCGCCTCCTCCAATGACGAGACCGGAACGTAGAGTGTCCCGTCATGCAATGACGGCGTACCCGTCAGGGTTGCATCCGCGTTATCGGAGACCTTCGTCCTCCACGACATCTTTCCAGTCAGAGGATCCAGAGCGTACACGTGTCCGATCACGTCTCCGAAGAACAGGCGCGGACCATCGGCGTGATCGTCCGCTGCGGCGAGCACCATGCCGGTGCGCACCTCCGCCATCGCGTGGTACATCCAGCGTACGCAACCCGATGCCAAATCGAGTGCGTACACCGTGCCTTCCGGGCCGCCGACGTACACCGCTCCATAGGCCATGGCGGGCTGTGAGCGCGCGCGAATCGCCTGGGGAAACGCGAATGCCCACTTCAGCGTCAAGTGCGGCACTTCCCCCGCCGGAAGCTGCGCGACCGCCGCCGGGATGCCGCGGGAATTGTCGTGACCCCAGCCGTACGGCACCGCAGCCTGACCAAGTTGGAAACGGGCGGCACTCCCCCGGCACAGCGGCGGCGCATGCGCATCACCTGCCCCGATGTTCTGCGCGCCGAGGTAATCGGCCACCTGACGCTTCTGCGCGGGATCGAGCGAGCTCGCCTCGCTGCTCATCATGCCGGTCGTGATCGCCGCCAGGATGGCGGTGGGCGGCATCATCTGCAGGAACACCTTCGCCGGCGCCCCCGGGGCCTGCCCCTGGTGACAGATCGCACAGTGTTGGCGGAAGAGACGGGCGCCGGGAGCGGCATCGGGATTCGCGCCTGTGCGAGCGGCGGACGGCATTGCCGCCGCCGCGGCCGGGAATGGCATCACCACGGCTGCCCACAGCGCGAGCGCGAGCGTCACCCCGAATCGATGCATGGCAGCAACCCCCTGAAGTCGATGCACCCCGGCCTAGAGCCGCCCGGGCGCCTCGATGAGCTCGCGCAAACTGGCGAGAAATGCGGCGCCCGCTGCGCCATCGACGACCCGATGGTCGGCCGAGAGCGTCAGTGTCATGACCTTGGCCACGATCGGCGCACCGTCGCGGGCGATGACCCGATCTTGCGCCGCGCCCGCGGCGAGAATCGCCACCTGCGGCGGGTTGACGATGGCATCGAAGCGCGCCAGGCCGAACATGCCGAGATTGGACAGGGTGAAAGTCCCGCCCGTGATGTCTTCGCGTGTCAGGCTGCCGCTGCGTGCTCTCGCGGTGAGGTCGGCAGTTGCAGCGGCGATCTCGGCCAGACTCTTCGTATCCGCGGCACGCACCACCGGCGTGATGAGGCCGCTCGGGGCGGAGACCGCAATCGCGATGTCCGCGTGCGGAAACTCGAGGATCTCACCGTCCTCGAGCCAGGCATTGATTCCAGGATGCGCGATGAGTGCGAGCGCGCAGCCCCGCAACAAGAGATCGTTCAAGGTGATTCGCCGCCCGCTGTCGCGGCTTGCGGCCGCGGCTCGCTCGAGCAGCGCCCCGCACGTGACATCGAGGCTCAGCCGATAGTGCGGGATCGCCTGCTTCGACTCGAGCAGCCGCCGCGCGATGGTGGCGCGCGTGGGGGAGAGGCGCTTGCGCACCGGCGCATTCACCGGCGCACCCGCCGCCGCGCAGCCCGGTACCGGCGGGCTCGCGGATGGACCTCCTGTTCCCGAGCCCTGCCCCGTGGTCAGTCGCGCCGCGTAAGCGGCCACATCCTCACGCGTGATCCGGCCATTGCGTCCCGTGCCGCGGATCCCCGTGATGTCGATGCCGAGACTCTCTGCGAGGCGCCTGGCAAGCGGACTGACGCGCGCCTCCTCCTGCGCGTCGGCCGCGGGCGGGCCAAGCGCACGCTGCGTGTCATCGCCCGCTGTCGCCTGCAGGTCTGGCTGACTGTCTGCCTGCGGGCGAGCCTGCGGCACCGCCGCCCCCGCGGACTGCGGCTCGAATGAAACCACGGCCCCTCTGAACTCGGCGATGAACTGCTCGAGCTCCGCCTCCGCCACCTCAGGCGATGCCAGCACCGCGAGCAGTGCGCCGACGGGCTTCAGATCGCCGGCTGCCGCAAGAATGCGGCGCAGCGTGCCGCCTGCCGGAGCATCGACGGTGTTGACGATCTTCTCGGTCTCCACATCGAGCAGCGGCGCGCCTTTTTCGACCGCCTGCCCCTCCTCCACGCTCCACCGACTGACCGTGCCCTCGGTCATCTCGATGCCCCATTTGGGCATCGTGACCGCCTGGATGCGGCCGTTGCGCGGCTCCGTCTCCGTCATGTGCGTCCCAACACCTGGCGGATGGCCGCCTCGATCCGCTGCGGTCCGGGCACGTACGCGCGCTCGAGCGCCGGCGAGAAGGGGATGGGCGCATGCGGCGGCGTCACCTGGACCACCGGCGCCTTGAGCAAGTGATACCCGCGCCCGGCCGCGAGCGCTGCGATATCGGCCGCAATGCCGCATCGCGGCGGTGACTCGTCGACGATGACGAGGCGACCGGTACCCTCCAGGCTCTCGAGAATAGTCTCCTCATCGAGCGGCGAGGTCGTGCGCGGATCGATGAGGTCGCAGCGGATGCCGTCCTTCGCCAGGGCATCGAGCGCCTTTTCCGCGAACGGCACCATGCGCGCAATGGCAACCACGGTGGCGTCCTGTCCTTCCCTGACGAGGCTTGCCTCGCCGAAGCGCACGATGTACGGCGTCTCCGGCACCTCGCATTTGCGCGGATAGAGCGCCTTGTGCTCGAAGAAGACGACCGGATCGTCATCACGGATGGCCTGGATGAGAAGCCCCTTGGCATCGCGCGCATTCGAGGGCACGACGATCTTCAGGCCGGGCACCGCCGTCAGCAGCGAGTAGATCGACTGCGAGTGCTGCGCACCCATGCTCATGCCCGCGCCCATTGCCATGCGGATCACGACCGGACAGCGGCTCTTGCCGCCGAACATGTAGCGGAACTTCGCCACCTGGTTGTATAGCTGGTCCATGCAGACGCCGACGAAGTCGGCGAACATCAGCTCCGCCACCGGCCGAAGTCCCGCGAGCGCGGCGCCGGCCGCGGCGCCGACGATCGCCGACTCCGAGATGGGGGTGTCGA
>DASYGA010000229.1:0-18426 GCA_036000265.1 Steroidobacteraceae bacterium
CCCTCGTGCACCAGATCGGCAACGTCGCGGTGCTCTACCGGCCGCGCCCGCAGCTGCCGAAGATCCTGATCCCGGACGCCTGAGCCGTCAGCCGAGTCTGACGGCGACGATCTCGTAGGAGCGCGTGCCGCCCGGGGCGGCTACGTCCACCACGTCGCCTTCGGTCTTGCCGACCAGCGCGCGCGCGATCGGCGAGGTGATCGAGACGCGCCCGGCGCGGATGTCGGCCTCGTCCTCGCCCACCACCTGGTAGGCGACGCGGCCGCCGCCGTCCTGATCCTCGAGCTCGACCGTGGCGCCGAACACGACCTTGCCGTTCTGCGGCAGCTGCGCCGGATCGATCACCTCGGCGCTGGCGAGCTTCAGCTCGATCTCCTTGATGCGGCCCTCGATGAAGCCCTGCTGCTCGCGCGCAGCGTGATATTCGGCGTTCTCCGACAGGTCGCCGTGGCCACGCGCCTCGGCGATCGCCTTGATGACGCTTGGGCGTGCTTCGGTCTTCAGCACTTTGAGCTCGGCGCGCAGCGCCTCGGCGCCACGCACAGTCATGGGAGTGCGTTTCATGCCCTCAGCGCCTCGTTGTGCAGGTCCTGCAGGCGGTTCACTTCGACCTCATCGAGATGGTCCATCGCCTCGCACGTGGCGAGTCCCGCCGCGAGGGTCGTGTAGTAGGTGACGCGGTGGTGCACCGCCTCGCGGCGAATGGAGTTCGACTCGCGTATGGCGAGCTTGCCCTCGGTCGTGTTGACGATCAAGTCGATCTCGTCGTTCTTGATCATGTCCACGATGTGCGGCCGGCCCTCGCGCACCTTGTTCACTCTGCGGCAGGTGATGGCCGCCGCCATCAGGGCGTGGGCCGTACCCTCGGTGGCTACGACTTCGAATCCGCGGGCGATCAGGCGGCGTGCGAGCTCCACCGCGCCCGGCTTATCCCGGTCGCGCACGCTGATGAAGCACACGCCTTCTCGCGGCAGCGTCACGCCCGAGCCGGTCTGCGCCTTGGCGTAAGCCTCGCCGAAAGTGCGGCCGGTTCCCATCACTTCGCCCGTGGATTTCATCTCCGGGCCGAGAATGGGGTCGGACTCGGGGAACTTGGTGAACGGGAACACCGCCTCCTTCACCGAATAATACGGTGGCGCGCGGCGCGCGGTGACACCCTGATCGCGCAGCTTCCTGCCGGTCATCACCCGCGCCGCGATCTTCGCCAGCGGCAATCCCGTCGCCTTGGAGACGAACGGCACGGTGCGCGAGGCGCGGGGATTGACCTCCAGCACGTAAATGATGCCGTTCTGGATGGCGAACTGGATATTCATCAGACCAACGACCGAGAGCGCCCGGGCGAGCTTGCAGGTCTGCTCGCGCAGGCTTTCCTGGATTTGCGCGCTCAGGCTGTTGGGTGGCAGGCAGCAGCCGGAGTCCCCCGAGTGCACTCCCGCCTGCTCGACGTGCTCCATTATCCCGCCGATCAACACCTCCTCGCCATCGCACACGGCATCGACATCGACTTCGATTGCGACATCGAGAAAGCGATCCAGCAGCACCGGACTGTCGTTGGACACCTGCACGGCATGCCCCATATAGGCGCGCAGATCCTCTTCATTGAAGACGATCTCCATGGCGCGCCCGCCGAGCACGTACGAGGGCCGCACCACGAGTGGGAAACCGACCTCCCGCGCGAGCACCACGGCCTGGTCTTCGGTGCGCGCGGTCGCGTTGGCCGGCTGCTTGAGCCCCAGCTTGCGCACCAGCGCCTGGAACCGCTCGCGGTCCTCGGCGACATCGATCGACTCCGGCGAGGTGCCGATGATCGGGGCGCCCGCTTCCTCCAGCGCGCGCGAGAGCTTGAGCGGTGTCTGTCCGCCGAACTGCACGATCACGCCTTCGGGCTGCTCCTTCGCCAGGACCTCGAGCACATCCTCCAGGGTCAGCGGCTCGAAGTACAGCCGGTCGGAGGTGTCGTAATCGGTCGAGACCGTCTCCGGGTTGCAGTTGACCATGATGGTCTCGAACCCGTCCTCGCGCAGCGCCTGCACGGCGTGGACGCAGCAGTAGTCGAACTCGATCCCCTGGCCGATGCGGTTTGGGCCTCCGCCCAGGATCATGATCTTGCGGCGGCCGGTCGGCTGCGCCTCGCACTCCTCTTCATAGGTCGAGTAGAGATAAGCGGTCGCGGTCGCAAACTCCGCGGCGCAGGTGTCAACCCGCTTGTAGACCGGCCTGACCCCGAGCTCGTGGCGCTTGGAGCGCACCGCCTTCTCCGGCAGGTCGAGGAGCTTCCCGAGACGGCTGTCGGAGAAGCCCTTGCCCTTCAGCGCCCGCAACCGCTCGGCGGTGAGGGCACCGAAGCCCTCGGCCGCGACCCGCTTCTCCTCCGCGATCAGATCCTCGATCTGCGCGAGGAACCACGGGTCGATGCGCGTGAGCTCCGCGATGCGTCCAAACGACCAGCCGGCGCGAAATGCGTCGGCCGCGTAGAGCAGCCTGTCGGGGCCCGGGGCCCGCAGCTCGTAGGCGAGCTTCGCCTCGCCATCCTCATCGAGCGGCAGCTTCACGATGGGCGAGAGACCGTCGAGCCCCGTCTCCAGCCCGCGCAGCGCCTTCTGCAGCGACTCCTGGAAGGTGCGGCCGATGGCCATGACCTCGCCCACGGACTTCATCTGGGTCGTCAGGCGATCGTTGGCGGCCGGAAACTTCTCGAATGTGAAGCGCGGAACCTTGGTCACCACGTAGTCGATCGACGGCTCGAAGGATGCCGGGGTGGCGCCGCCGGTGATGTCGTTCTTCAGCTCATCGAGGGTGTAGCCGACGGCGAGCTTGGCGGCGATCTTGGCGATCGGGAACCCCGTGGCCTTGGAAGCGAGCGCGGAGGAGCGCGAGACGCGGGGGTTCATCTCGATCACGAGCAGGCGCCCATCATGCGGGCTGACCGCGAACTGCACGTTGGAGCCGCCGGTCTCGACGCCGATCTTGCGCAGTACCGCGATCGAGGCGGCGCGCATGCGCTGATACTCCTTGTCGGTCAGAGTCAGCGCCGGCGCCACCGTGATCGAATCGCCCGTGTGCACGCCCATCGGGTCGAGGTTCTCGATGGAGCAGACGATGATGCAGTTGTCCTTGTGATCGCGCACCACCTCCATCTCGAATTCCTTCCAGCCGATCACCGACTCCTCGAGCAGCACCTCGGAAGTCGGTGACGCGTCGAGGCCGCGCGCCGCGATGTCCTCGAGCTCCTCGCGGTTGTAGGCGATGCCGCCGCCGCTGCCGCCCAGGGTGAAGGACGGGCGGATCACGACCGGATAGCCGATTTCCACGGCGACGCTCAATGCTTCATCGAGGCTGCGCGCGATCTTCGAGCGCGGCGTGTCGAGGCCGATCTCCCGCATGGCATTGCGGAAGCGCTCGCGGTCCTCCGCCATGTCGATCGCCGCTCGTGAGGCGGCGATGAGCTCGACACCGTGCTTCTCGAGCACGCCCTCGCGCACCAGGTCGAGCGCTGTGTTGAGCGCGGTCTGCCCGCCCATGGTCGGCAGCAGCGCATCCGGCCGCTCCTTCTCGATGATGCGCGCCACGGTGCGCCAGTTGACCGGCTCGATGTAGATGGCATCCGCCGTCCCGGGGTCGGTCATGATCGTCGCCGGATTGGAGTTGACCAGGATGACCCGGTAGCCCTCCTCTCGCAGCGCCTTGCAGGCCTGCGCGCCGGAATAGTCGAACTCGCACGCCTGGCCGATGACGATCGGGCCGGCGCCGATGATGAGGATGCTCTTCAGGTCCGTTCGCTTCGGCATGTCAGCGGCTGCCTGCCTGTCGGCGCGCCTGCTCCTCCGCCTGGCGCAGCTGGGT
The DNA here is from genome assembly GCA_036000265.1 of Steroidobacteraceae bacterium. Taxonomy (GTDB): domain Bacteria; phylum Pseudomonadota; class Gammaproteobacteria; order Steroidobacterales; family Steroidobacteraceae; genus 13-2-20CM-66-19. The sequence goes on from DASYGA010000229.1 coordinate 3,844, forward strand.
CTGCAGCCGCCGCAGCATCAGATGATTGAATCGCTCGAAGAGCGGCTTCAGGTCGTGCGGGCCCGGGCTCGCCTCCGGATGCCCTTGGAAGCCGAATGCCGGCCGATCCTTGAAGGCGAGGCCCTGGAGCGAGCCGTCGAAGAGCGACCGGTGCGTCGCGCGCACGTTGGCGGGCAGCGTCGCCTCATCGACCGCGAAGCCGTGGTTCTGACTGGTGATGAAGACCCGCCCCGAGTCCAGGTCCTGGACCGGATGGTTGGCGCCGTGGTGGCCGAACTTCATCTTCATGGTGTGCGCGCCGCAGGCGAGGCCGAGGATCTGATGGCCGAGGCAGATGCCGAACACCGGGACGTCGGTCTCGAGAAACTTGCGGGTCGCGTTGATGGCGTAATCACAGGGCTCGGGGTCGCCCGGGCCGTTGGACAGGAAGATGCCGTCGGGAGCCAGCGCCAGCGCCTCTTCGGCGCTGGTCTGCGCCGGCACGACCGTCATGCGGCAGCCGAAATCCGCCAACAGGCGCAGGATGTTGCGTTTCATGCCGAAGTCGTAGGCGACGACATGCAGCCGTTGATGCGAGCGGATGGGTGCGCGCGCGCTCTCCGGCCAGACGCTGCCCTCGTTCCATTGGAAAGAGCGCTTGGTGGTGACGACCTTGGCGAGGTCCATCCCCTTCAGGCCAGGGAATTTGCGGGCGGCCTTGATCGCTGCGGCGGTATCCACCTGCTCGCCGGTCATGATGCAGCCGGCCTGCGCGCCGGTCTCACGCAGGATGCGAGTCAGGCGCCGCGTGTCGAGACCTGCGATCGCCACCACGCGCCCGCGCTCCAGGAAGTCGCCGAGCGACTCGTTGGCGCGCCAGTTGCTCGCCCGCGGCGGCAGATCGCGGATGATCAGACCGGCCGCATAGATCTGCGCGGACTCCAGGTCCTCCGGCGTGGCCCCGGTGTTGCCGACGTGCGGACAGGTGAGTGTGACGATCTGACGGGCGTAGGACGGGTCGGTGAGGATCTCCTGATACCCCGTCAATGCGGTGTTGAAAACGACTTCGCCCGTGGTGTTGCCCTTGGCACCAATCGACTGGCCGCGGAAGACGGTGCCGTCCGCCAGCGCCAGTACAGCGGGTACGCTCACTTCAGGTAAACCTCGCTAAGTTGCAATCCGGCGGGGTCTGCGTGCCCCATTCACATATACAAAGCGGGAGGGTTCTCGCGAACACCTCCCGCCTTGCATGGACTAATCCGTACACGGATTACCGGGAAATTTTACGTTCCGGGCGCCTGAGTGTCCATGGAAAATTCCTGGATTCCGACACTGCAAAACGCCGCAGACAATCACCTAAGCACCTGAGCCGCATGGATAATATCGCTCATGCCATAACGCCCCGGCGACTGCGCCGCAAGCCACAGCGCGGCCCTGAGCGCCCCGCGCGCGAAGATGGCCCGATCGGCCGCCCGGTGGTTCAAGCGCAACTCCTCTCCAGGGCCCGCGAAGAGCACCGTGTGCTCGCCGACGATCTCGCCCCCCCGCACGACGGCGAAGCCGATTTCCCCCTGCCGGCGGGGCGCGGTGCGCGCGGCCGAAGCCGCCGCGAGGGCCTGCGCGGGTGCCAGGCCCCTACCCTCCCCTGCGGCACCACCGAGCGCCAGCGCAGTCCCGGAGGGTGCATCCCGCTTCATCCGGTGATGCGCCTCGATGATCTCGATGTCGAACTCCGCCGGTAGCGCCCGGGCCGCCCTGCGGACCAGCTCCATCAGCACCGCCACCCCCAAACTGGTGTTGGGTGCTATGAGCAGCGGAAGGTCGCACGCGGCCGCATCGAGCTCCGCCTCGCTCACCTCGGATGCAAAACCGGTGGTCCCGATGAGCAGCGGCGTGCCGGCCGCGCGGCAGGCGGCAATGTTGGCGCGAGTCGCCTGCGGCCGTGAGAAATCGATCGCCACGTCCGCTGCGGCGAGGGCCGCCGGGAGGTCGCTCGTCACCTCGACGCCGAGGGGCTCCACGCCCGCCAGCAGTCCGGCATCGCGGCCGAGACTATCGCTGCCTGGGGAGGCCACCACCCCGGTGATGCGCACGGCGGGAAACTCACCTGCGGTACGCACGAGCGCCCGGCCCATGCGGCCGCTCGCCCCGACGATCACCGCGCGCGCTCCCGCCACGGGCCTGACCTCTCAGGCGCCCGAGAAGAAGCGCTTCACGCCCTCGAAGAATCCCTTCTCGCGCGGCGCGTGGCGATGCCGGTCCTGCTGCAGCGATTCATCGAGCTTGCGGATCAGCTCCCGCTGCTCCGCCGACAGATGGACCGGGGTCTCCACCACGACCCGGCAGAAAAGATCGCCCCGCGAGTTGCTGCGCACGGGCTTCACCCCTTTGTCCCGCAGGCGGAATACCCGCCCGGACTGGGTCTCCGCCGGAATCTTCAGGGTCACGTCACCGTCGAGAGTGGGCACCTCGACGGTCCCGCCGAGGGCCGCCCTCGCGAAGCTGATCGGCACCTCGCAGCTCAGGTGCTCTCCGTCCCGCTCGAAGATCGCGTGCTCGCGCACGTGAACTTCGACGTAGAGGTCCCCTGGCGGCCCGCCGTTGCGCCCTGCCTCACCCTCGCCGGCCAGGCGGATGCGATCGCCCGTATCGACACCGGCGGGCACTTTCACCGAGAGCTTGCGGCTGCGGCGCACACGGCCCTGCCCGAGACAGGTGTCGCACGGGTTCTTGATGATGGTGCCCGCACCGCGGCATCGCGGGCAGGTCTGCTGCAGCTGGAAGAAGCCCTGGGAAATCCGCACCTGCCCGGAGCCGCCGCAGGTATCGCAAGCCGCCGCCGAGCTGCCCTTGGCAGCGCCCGTCCCGTGGCACGTCTCGCACTCCGAGAGCCGCGGCACCTCGATCTCCACCGTGTGGCCGAAGACGGCCTGCGGCAGCTCGAGCTCGAGCTCGAACCGAAGGTCGGCGCCGCGAAACACCTGGGAGCGGCCACCGCGGCGCGACGTGCCGAATATGTCGCCGAAGACGTCACCGAATATATCGTTGAAGGCGTCGCCAGCGCCGAAGCCACCGGCACGTCCGCGAGCGCTGGCCGCGGCAGCCTCCACGCCCGCATGGCCATATTGATCGTACGCGGCGCGCTTCTGGGGATCGGTGAGAACCTCGCAGGCCTCCTTCGCCTCCTTGAAGTGCTCCTCGGCCTCCTTGTCGTTGGGATTCCGATCCGGGTGATACTTCATCGCGAGGCGGCGATAGGACTTCTTGATCTCCGCCTCGGTGGCCGTTCTGGGTACGTCGAGTACCTTGTAGTAATCAGCTTTCGACATCGCGCGTACTGTCACACATCGCGTGGCCCGGCGCCACGGTCCCTGTTCAAAAGCAGGTCAATGAGCGGCCGTTCCCCCGGGGCCCCTCGTCTCCCGCGTGCGGGTCTCAGGGGAGCCACGGGACGTCCGACCGGTGATTCGGCTGGCCGGTAAAGGCGCCGCAGGCGCCTTTACCCAATCAACCAACAATCAGGACGCTTTCCGGCCCTTGTCTTTGACTTCCTCGAACTCTGCATCGACCACATCCTCACGGCCGGTCTGATCGGAAGCGCCGCCCGCCGGCCCGGAGGGACCCTGCGCCCCGCCGGCCGCCGCCTCGGGACCCGCCTGCCCGGCGGCATACGCACGCTGCGCGATCCCCGCGGAAGCCTGCGCGAGAGCCTCGGTCTTCTTCTCGATCACGTTGCGGTCGTCGCCCTTGAGCGCCGTGCGCAGATCCGAGATCGCCGATTCGACCTTGGCCCGCTCCGCCGCATCCACCTTCTCGCCGAGATCCTTCACGCTTCTCTCGACGGCGTGGATCATCCCGTCGGCTTTGTTGCGCGTGTCGACCAGCTCGCGGAAGCGCTTGTCCTCGGCAGCGTGCGCCTCGGCGTCGCGGACCATCCGCTTGATCTCGTCCTCGTTCAATCCGCTCGAAGCCTTGATCACGATCTTCTGCTCGCGCCCGGTCGCCTTGTCCTTGGCGGACACGTTGAGAATGCCGTTGGCATCGATATCGAAGGACACTTCGACCTGCGGCATGCCGCGCGGAGCGGGCGGAATATCGCTCAGATCAAACTTGCCGAGCGATTTGTTGTCCGCGGCACGATCACGCTCGCCCTGCAGCACGTGAATGGTCACCGCCGTCTGATTGTCGTCGGCCGTGGAGAACGTCTGCGACGCCTTGGTGGGGATCGTGGTGTTCTTCTCGATGAGCTTGGTCATCACTCCGCCGAGCGTCTCGATGCCGAGAGACAGCGGGGTCACATCGAGCAGCAGGACGTCCTTGACCTCTCCGGCGAGCACGCCGCCCTGGATGGCCGCGCCGACGGCAACCGCCTCATCGGGATTGACATCCTTGCGCGGCTCACGCCCGAAGAAATCTTTCACGTATTTCTGCACCAGAGGCATGCGCGTCTGGCCGCCAACCAGGATCACCTCGGAGACATCGCTCGCGGACACGCCGCCGTCCTTGAGCGCGGTGCGGCAGGGCGCGATGGTCTTCTGCACCAGATCCTCCACCAGCGCCTCGAGCTTCGCCCGGGTCAGCTTGATGTTGAGGTGCTTCGGCCCCGAGGCATCCGCCGTGATATAGGGCAGATTGATGTCCGTCTGCTGGGTGGAGGAGAGCTCGATCTTGCCCTTCTCGGCTGCTTCCTTCAGGCGCTGCATGGCCAGCGGGTCCTTGCGCACATCGACGCCGGACTCCTTCAGGAACTCCTCCGCCAGGAAATTGATGATCCTGAGGTCGAAGTCCTCGCCGCCGAGGAAGGTGTCCCCGTTGGTCGAGAGCACCTCGAACTGCCGCTCGCCGTCGACTTCCGCGATCTCGATGATGGAGACGTCGAACGTGCCGCCGCCCAGGTCATAGACCGCGATCTTGCGGTCGCCGCCCTGCTTGTCGAGGCCGTAGGCGAGCGAGGCCGCCGTCGGCTCGTTGATGATGCGCTTCACCTCGAGGCCCGCGATGCGGCCGGCATCCTTGGTGGCCTGCCGCTGAGAGTCGTTGAAATACGCGGGGACGGTGATCACGGCCTCGGTCACCGGCTCACCGAGATAGTCCTCCGCGGTCTTCTTCATCTTCATGAGAACGCGGGCGGAGATCTCCGGCGGCGCCATCTTCTTGCCCTGCACGTCGACCCACGCGTCGCCGTTGTCTGCGCGCGCAATCTTGTAGGACACCATCTTCGCGTCGCGCTGGACGACTTCGTCCTCGAACTTGCGTCCGATGAGGCGCTTGATCGCGAACAGGGTGTTCTGCGGATTGGTGACCGCCTGGCGCTTGGCAGGCTGGCCAACCAGCACCTCGTTGTCCTTCGTGAAGGCGACGATCGATGGGGTGGTACGGTCGCCCTCGCTGTTCTCGATCACGCGGGGCTTGCCGCCCTCCATGATGGCCACGCACGAATTGGTCGTGCCGAGGTCGATGCCGATTACCTTTGCCATGTGTCTACTCCGCCGGAATCTCTTTCGAAAGGGGGATGCTGTCGATGCACTTTTTGGGTGTTCTCAGCGCCGATTCAAGGCCCGCCGGTGCCTTTTATGAGCCCTGGGCCGGTGCCTTGGCCACGATCACCCGCGCCGGCCGGATGACCCGGCCATTGAGCTCGTACCCGGTCTGCACCACCTGCAGCACGGTGTTGGGCTTCGCGGTGGCGGACTCCTGCGCCAGCATTGCCTCGTGGCGGCCCGGATCGAAGGCTTCGCCGAGCGGGTTGATGGGTGCGATTCCGAGCCGCTCCAGCGCCTTGGCGAGCAGCTGCAGCGTCGCCTCTTGCCCCTGCTTGAGGCTGCGAGCGTCGACCTCGACCTGGTCGGCGCTGCGCACCGCGAGCTCCAGGCTGTCGTGCACGGGCAGCAGGTCGGCGGCGAACTTCTCCAGGCCGTACCGATTGGCCGCCTCGATGTCTCGCTGCGCACGCTTGCGCACGTTGTCCAGATCCGCCACCGCGCGCAGATACTGCTCCCAATGGGAGCGGGCACGCCCTTCGGCCTCGGTCAGGGCCTGCTGCAGGCGCTCGAGCTCCGGCAGCGGCGAGGCCGAGCCCGGTATCCCCGGGTCTTGCGCGGCCGCCCGCCCGCCATTCTCCTCCGTACTCATCAAAGGACCTCCGGAACGCGACAACGATTAAAGGGTCTCCGCGGGAGACTCTCCCCCGCAGAGCATTTGAATCACCGGCTGCGTGGGGCTCAGCGCCGGGAATTCAAGGCGGCCCCGAGAAGCCTGGCGGTCATATCGACGATGGGGATCACCCTCTCGTAGGCCATGCGCGTCGGTCCGATGACGCCGAGCACGCCGGCCACCGCGTCGGACGAACCGTATGGGGCCGTCACCACGCTGCAGTCGTCCAGGATCTGATAGCCGGACTCATGGCCGATGAAGATCTGCACGCCCTCGGCCCGCAGGCTCTGGTCCAGAAGGTGCAAAAAGTCGCGCTTCTCGTTGAACGCCTCGAAGAGCCGCCGCAGCTTCTCCACGCTCGAGAGCTCCCCGACTCCCATGAGATTGGTCTCGCCCTTGATGACGTACTCGAGCTTCTCATCGCCGCCGGCGCCTGCCTCGAACACATGCTGCGCCATCGAAATGGCATCCAGCATCACCTGATTCATGTGCGCGCGCGTCTCGCTCAGCTGCCGCAGGATCTCCTGGCGCACCTGTGCCAGGGAGCGGCCGCGGAACTGCTCGTTGAGAAAGTTGGAGGCGCGCTTGAGCTCATCGGGCGAGTAGGACCGCTCGAGCTGGATGATGCGGTTCTGCACCTCGCGCTCGCCGAAGACCAGGACCACGAGCACCCGGTTCTCGGACAGGCCGACGAACTCGACCTGGGTGATCGAGGCTTCCGCGGCACGCGGCAGCGTCACCACGCCGGCAAGGTGCGTCACGCTGGAGAGCAGTTGCGAGACCGTGGCGATGAGCTCCTTCGAGCTCTCGCGCGGCGCCTCCAGCTGGCGGCCTTCGAGCTGGCGGCGGATCTCCGCCGCGGCCGCTGCCTCGACCGGCTGCACCTGCAACAGGGTGTCGACGAAGAACCGATAGCCCTTGTCGGTCGGAATCCGTCCCGCCGAGGTATGGGGCGATGCGACGAAGCCCAGCTCCTCGAGGTCGGCCATCACATTGCGGATCGTGGCCGAGGAAAGCTGCAGGCCCGAATCCCGCGAGAGGGAGCGTGACCCCACCGGCTGGCCATCGCGGATATAGCTTTCGATGAGCACCCGCAGCAGGTGTTGCGCCCGCTCTGTCAGCTGCTCTTCTGTGCTCATGGGCTGCGCGCCGGACCGGAACATTCCTTCACACCTACAATTAGACGGCCGAGTCGACCGTCAAGCAAGCCCCCTGCCGTCCTGCTACGATCCCGCGGATGGGCTTTCCCGTCCGCACGTGCGCGCTGGTCGGCAGATTCACGGATTCGCGCGTCGCGGAATCCGCGCACGCGCTGCTTGCGCATCTGGCGAGCCGGCAGGTGACGGTGCTCGTCAGCGAGACCGCGGGTATCGCTCAGGCAGCGGCCGCTGCAGGCAATGCTCCGCTGCGGGTGCCCGAGGAGGAGCTCGGCCGCCGTGCCGATCTCATGATCGCGATCGGCGGCGATGGCACGCTGCTGTATGCCGCGGGCCTGGTGGCGCGGCACGGCGTACCGCTCCTCGGCATCAACCGCGGCCGGCTCGGATTCCTCACGGATGTCATGCCGCAGGACATGCTCGGCTGTGTCGATGCAGCACTCGAGGGCCGCCTCGAGGCCGACGAGCGCCCGCTGCTGGCCGCTTGCCTGCGCCAATCCAGCGGCGCGGTGGCGCAGGCGCTGGCGCTCAATGATGTGGTGCTGCAGAAGCTGGCTACCGGGCGGATGCTCGATTTCGAGACGCGGGTCGGCGGCCGTTATGTCAACACACACGCGGGCGATGGTATCGTGATCGCGAGCGCGACCGGCTCGACAGCCTACGCACTCTCCTGCGGCGGCCCTATCATCGAGCCGCACCTCGATGCGCTCGTCATCGCGCCGATCTGTCCGCATACCCTCTCCGATCGGCCCATCGTGGTCTCCGCGCGCGCAGTCATCGAGATCGTGCTGCTGGAACGGCCCGACACCCGCGCCCAGGTGACCTGCGACGGCACGATTCTCGGGGAGTTCGCCCCTGGTGACCGGCTGGAAGTGAAGCCCGCCGGGGAGCAGGTCACGCTGCTGCATCCCCACGGCCACGACTATTACCGTCTGCTGCGCTCCAAGCTGCACTGGGGCCGCGGCAACGCCGAGCGCTGAGGCCCAAGCGGGCAGCTACCGGGGGGCGCGAGGACAACCATGATGATCCGCCTGCAGATCCGCGACTTCGCCATCATCGAGGCGATCGAGCTCGAGTTGCGTCCCGGGCTCACTGTGCTCACGGGAGAGACCGGAGCGGGCAAGTCAATCCTCGTCGATGCCCTGCAGCTGCTCGCGGGCGGCCGTGGCGGACCGGAGATGATCCGCCACGGTGCCGAGCGGGCCGAGATCGCCGCAACGTTCGATCTCGCCAAGGCGCCTGCCGGGCTGACGCGCTGGCTGGAGGAGCAGTCGATCGCCGGGGGCGATGAGCTCCTCGTCCGCCGCGTGCTGTCTGCCGATGGGCGCTCCCGGGCGTATCTGAACGGCCAGTCCGTTCCCGTGCAGCTCCTGCGAGAGGCGGGAAGCATCCTGATCGACATCCATGGGCAGCACGAATTCCAGTCACTCACGCGCGCGGCCGCGCAGCGGGAGCTGCTCGACACTTATGGGCGCCTCGAGCCCCTGGCAGGACAGGTGGGAATCGCCTACCGCGTCTGGCGGGAGATGCTCGAGCGGACGCTCGAGCTGGAAAGCCGTGCACGCGACCGCGAGGCGAGGCTGGACCTGCTCAAGTACCAGGCGGGGGAACTGCAGGCGCTCGCGCTCGAGGAAGGCGAAGTCGCCCGGCTGACGGAGGAGCGCTCCAGGCTCATGAATCGCGGGCGTCTCGCGGAGGCCGCGCAAACTGCGCTCGCGGCGCTCTATCAGGCTGAGGACTGCAACGCGCATGCAAGCATCAGCCGCGCACTTCAGTCTCTGCGCGCGGGGTCGGCGCTCGACCAGAAGCTCGCGCCCCTGGTTGCGCTCGCCGAGGAGGCGGCAGTGCAGATCCGCGAGGCTGCACGCGAGCTCGAGCGCTATGGCGAGAGCCTGGATCTCGACACCCAACGCCAGCACGAAGTCGAAAGGCGGTTGGCCGCCATCGAGGAGCTGGCGCGGAAGAATCGCGTGACGCCGCTCGAGCTGCTGCCGCGCGTGGCACAAGTCACCGCGGAGCTCGAAGGGCTGGAGCGGGCGGAAGTCGACCTCGCGGTGCTGCGCAAGGAGCTTGCCACGGCTCTGGACCGATACCGCGGGCAGGCGCGTACGCTCTCGGAAAAGAGGGCCGTTGCGGCGGCTGCACTGGCAAAGGACATCACCGCGCGCATGCAGACGCTGGGGATGTCGGGCGGCCGTCTCGAGGTCGAGGTGGCGCAGAGCCGTACTTCTGAGCCGGCACAGCACGGCATCGACGACATCGAGCTGCGCGTCGGCACCAACCCCGGACAGCCTCCGCGCGCACTCGCGAAGATCGCCTCGGGCGGCGAGCTCTCGCGACTGTCACTCGCAGTGCAGGTGGCCACTAGCGCGCACGAGGCGCGCTGCATGGTGTTCGATGAAGTCGATTCGGGCATTGGCGGCGCGGTGGCGGAGATCGTCGGGCGCGAGCTGCGCGCCCTCGGCGAGCGCGGGCAGGTGTTGTGCGTCACGCATCTGCCGCAGGTCGCCTCACAGGGCCACCATCATCTGCGCGTCACCAAGCTCACGGACGGGAAAACCACCCGCACATCCTTGACGGCGCTATCTTCTGATGATCGGATCGAGGAGCTGGCGCGCATGCTCGGCGGGGTGGATGTCACCTCCAAGGCGCGCGAGCATGCGCGGGAGATGCTTCAGGTGGCGGGGGGCAAGCGCTTGGGCGCGCGCCGGTAGGGACATTGGGTCTTGCGGCAGTTGCCGTAGAGGATCAGCGAGTGATCGCGAATCGTGAATCCCAGCCGCTGCGCCACGGCAGTCTGGCGCTCCTCTATGCCGGCATCCATGAACTCTTCGACGCGGCCGCAGTCCAGACACACGATATGATCGTGATGCGTACCCTGGTTGAGCTCGAAGACCGCCATGCCGTCCTCGAAATGATGACGGGTCACGAGGCCGGCCGCCTCGAACTGCGTGAGCACCCGGTAAACGGTGGCGAGCCCGATATCCTCGTTGGAGTCCAGCAGGGTGCGGTAGATGTCCTCGGCTGACAGATGCCGCGTCGCGCTGCCCTCGAGGATCTCGAGAATCTTCAGGCGAGGCAGCGTGACCTTCAGGCCCGCCTTGCGAAGGTCTTTGCCTTCCACCGCATCAACTCCCGAGCCCAAAATCGCCCGCGGCGATTTTATCCGGCCCGGCCATGGACCTCGGCCCCGGGGTCCCGCCCGGCGATGCCGCGCGTTCGAAATCCGCCGCGGCGGATTTTGTGGACGGCAGCGGCCGGCCCCGCCGGGGCGAGGCCCGGGATGGGCAGAGCACTGCGCCGCGCGTGGGATCGGCCGCAGCAGATTCGCGATCAGGTATCATCGACGGCCATTATTGCGCATTTCTCCTCCGACGGACCTCCATGCGACGTGAACTCCCGATTTCCGTTTCCCGCCTGCGTCCGCTGGCGCTCGCTCTGCTCGCCGTCTGCATCGGGCTCGCGGGGTGCGTGTATCGCATGGACATCCAGCAGGGAAACTATCTCGACGGCAAGGCCGTGAGGCAGCTGAAGGTCGGCATGACCCGCAGCCAGGTGCGCTATCTCCTGGGCACTCCGATGATCGAGGATGTCTTCGACAAGGACCGCTGGGACTACATCTATTACTTCAAGCACGGCTATGTCCGCCGGCCGGTCGAGAGCCGGGTGATCGTGTACTTCCAGAACGACAAGGTGCAGCGCCTTGCGCTCGACAACGTGCCCAAGGGGCGCCCCAACGGCCCCAACCGGATGGCGCCGGTAAGCAAATTCCCTATTTTCTAGCCTGCGCGCGGCGGCGAACCTTGGGGTCTTCCGACAGCGGCCGATAGAGCTCGACGCGGTCGCCGTCACGAGGAAGGTCGGCGCGGGTACGCGGCTCACCGAAAATACCGACAGGTGCGCTGTCCCAGGGGACGTCGGCTTCCTGCGCCTGGCGACGCGCCGCGGCAATGGCCTCGGCGATGGTGGCTTCGGCTGGCAGCCGCACGGCCCACAGGTATTGACGCGCAGCGTCGGCGTACGCCACCAGGCAGTTCTTTTGGCTGCCGTTATTCACGGGCGACTCAGTCAGTCCGGCTGCGGACCACGAACGCTTCGACCAGCGAGCCGACCGTCTCGGCGAATTTCTGCTCGAACAGCATGCCCTGGAGCGCGCTCTTGAAGGCGAAGCGCATGCTCAGCTCCACGCGGCAACCGTCGGAGGCGATGGGCGTGAGCAGCCACTGGCCCTCGAGCGTCCTGAACGGACCGTTCACCAGGTGCATCAGGATCCGCTTGTCGGGCTCGAGCTCGTTGCGGGTGGTGAACTCACCGTGCAGCGGTCCTTTCTTGACGCCGATCGTCGCCACGATCTCGCGCTCGGTCCGGGACTGCACGCGCGCATGGGTGCACCACGGCAGGAAGCGCGGGTAGCTCTCGATATCATTGATGAGCGCGAACAGGCGACTCGGCGGCTGGGCGACGAGCGCCGAGCGCTTGATCTCTCGCATGGGCGCGATTGTCCCAATATCGACGCCCTGGCGACAAGCTTCCCAATACAATGGCGCTCCCGACCCCGATCCGCTCCCTATCGCTTCCGTCCATGCCAACGAAGGCTGCCCCTGCCGACCGCCTCATTGCCGAGAATCGCAAGGCTCGCTTCGATTACTTCATCGAAGAGCGCTACGAGGCCGGTCTCGTGCTGCAGGGCTGGGAGGTCAAGGCGATGCGAGCGGGCCGCGCTCAGCTGAAGGAGGCTTACGTCCACCTGCGGGGCGGCGAGGCTTTTCTGATCGGCGCGCACCTCTCTCCTCTTCCATCGACCTCCAGCCACGTGGTCGCGGACCCCGTGCGCACCCGCAAGCTGCTGCTCAATCAAAGCGAGCTCAATGGGCTCATCGGCGCCGTCGAGCGCAAAGGCTACACCCTGGTGCCGCTCGAGCTCTACTGGAAGGCCGGTCGGGCCAAGCTGCAGGTCGGCCTGGCCAAAGGCAAGAAGCAGCACGACAAGCGTGCCGTCGACAAGGACCGCGACTGGGAACGCGACAAGGCCCGGCTGCTCAGGCGCGGCTAGCCGTTACGGCAGGTTGAAACCGGCGACGGTCACGGGAGTGCCCGAGGTCGCCGAGAGGTCCTTGTTCTTGAGCGCATAAACGAGGTTCACCGTCACGATCGTGTCGGTGTGCCTGGCGCCGAAGGTGCCCGCCGGAGAGCTGATGTTGGCGGCCGGTGGACTGGTGTTGTTCACCAGCTGCATTCCCACGGCAAGAGAGAGCGAGGCATCGACTTTGACCTGCAGGGACAGATTGTCGGAGGTTGTCGTATCGCTCGCGCCGTACTGGACCAACAGAGTATTCACCACTTTGGTCGAGTGAGTGATCGAGTGCGCGTAATTCACGCCCGCCTGCAACACCGCGTCCCTCACCATCGACCCGGATAGCCGCTGGCGCGTCTCGACATTGCCGAAAGGGCCTATCGTCAGCGTTTCCGGCTTCTCGATGCGGTATCCGACGCCGAGCTCCCCGGCCAGCTGCGTGGCTGGCGTGTCGACGAACTTGAATCCGCCACCGCTCGCGATGCTCTCCTGGTAAGCGAAGCCGGTGAAAAGATTGCGATCCCAGCGGGCGCTCGAAAACCAGAAAGTGCGCTTGCTGAGGGCGAGATCCGCTTGCAAATGGGCGTTGGTGTCCTGCTGGGTGCTGTAATGACCCGTGCTCGCGTAAGTCGCCGCAGCCCCGCCGCTCAGCGTCCAGCGGTCCATCCGGTGCGCCAGGTCGAAGCTGGCGTTGCCGCTCTTCGTGGTCGTATTGCCGCTGGTCACGATGAGTCCGAGCTGTGCCTGAGCCGCCCAGGTGCCGGTGCGAGTATTCGCATCCGACTCTGCGTCCGCATTTGTAGTTGCGGCAGATGCTGCTTCAGCGTTGGCGGCAGCAGCGGAATTTGCATCCGCAGCTTGGGCCAATCCGTGAACCATCAGCGCGACACCCACGGCCGCAATACTCTTCTTTACCATTCTGTGCGACTCCCTATGACGGACCCGGCTGCGCGCCCGCCGGTGCTGCGCCCGGCGCGAAAAGCCGGCGACCTTACCGGAAAGCGCGCACGGGGGGAACTGCCGCAGGTCGGCGACGAGCGGCAGGCTCGAGCGCAGCCCCTGCGGGAATCTTGCAGGCGTCCGGGGGTGTCTTGGGGTATCCTAGGGTCACCTTTGGGGGCGACCGGCTTCGACGTGGGTTGCGAACCTTCATGGGGCGTACCGAGGTGCAGTGCCCTCGTAAATCACGCTGCGAATCATAGTTGCCAACGACGACAACTACGCTCTGGCTGCCTAAACGCAGCTGACCTCTGACCGGCTCGTGCCTGTGCGACCGAATCAGGGGACGCGTTCACAGGATCGCGATCCGCGTGTGCGACGGGCCGGATCGTTAAGAGTCACCGTCCGCTGGCGCGGCGTCTTCCCTGCCACTCGGGTAGCGCGGCGTGAGAACCAATGAGTGGCTACGTACGTAGATCCTGAAGTCTAGGACTTGCGGACGGGGGTTCGATCAAAGGGTCGCGCCGATCTGTGAGGATCGGCTGAGAACGGAGCTCACATCGGTGAAACCTGACGGCGCTCTCGTTGGAGAGCGGCATGGCAACGCCGAGGGGTAGGAAGAGGGCCAACCTCAGGCCTGCCCTGTAGAGACTCATAGGCTCGCCGTGGACTTGCTGTCCTGGGTGGGTACTAGGATTCCGCCGGTATAGCGGAATAAGACGCTCCGCATCCAAGCTGTCGCAGGACGGCTCGGATGAAGGCATAGTCCAGTCCGTCGCGAAAGCGGCGGGTGTACTGTCCCCCCGCCTCCACCAACGGTGACTGCACTCCCGGCCGAAAGGCCGGGAGCTCGGTGCGTTTCCGACTTGAAAGCCCAGTCAGGGACTCTGGGCTTCCTCTCCTCGCAGCCTTATTCTCCGCTCCGGCCAAGCCGAGGCCGCTGGCGAGACGCAATCAATGCCGCTCAGAGAATTGTCCGAAGCAGAGGCGGCCTATGTCGCCGGAATCATTGATGGCGAAGGAACGATTACGCTCACTCGCACTCACCGCGGCGAGGGCCGCAGGCCCATTGTGAGTATCAGCAGCACCGAGCTGCCCCTGTTGCGATACATTCAAGCGATCATCGGTGCAGGCCGAATCACGGGCAAAGTCACGGCGCGTTCTCACCATTCTCCGAGTTTTGCGTATGTGATATCCAGCCGGCAGGCGCTCGCCCTCCTCGCCCGCATCTCAAGGTACTTGCACACATACAAATTGCAGCGCTGCCGCTTGCTTCTCGAT
>DASYGA010000232.1:0-17361 GCA_036000265.1 Steroidobacteraceae bacterium
GCCGAGGTCAAGGGCCATTCGCCGAGCCAGAGGCGGATCGTCACCGGCAAGGAAAACGTCGCGATTGTCGGCCTCGAGCCGGTCGGCAATTACGCGGTCAAGATCGTGTTCGACGACGGCCACGACACCGGCCTCTACACCTGGAAATATCTGTATGAGCTCGGCCGCGATCGCGAGCAGAACTGGTCCCGCTATCTGGCGCGTGTCCAGGCGCTCAAGCCGTCCTGGCAAAAATAAAAGGCCGAGCGGGTTTGACACCGCCCGGCCCCTTACGTTCCAAGACCCCCCTTACCGGGGCCGGATTCTGCGCAGCATGTGGACCAAAAAGCAAGGCGATACAATGCAAGTTTCCCCCCGCGGCCAGGCGAAGCGATGACCGACCCCCGATCCACCGATTTCGGCTACGAGCGCGTGCCCTGGCGCGACAAGGCCCGGCGGGTGCGCGGCGTCTTCGACTCGGTTGCCCGCAACTACGATCTGATGAACGACCTGATGTCGGCAGGCGCCCACCGGCTGTGGAAGCGCTTCACCCTGTCGCTCACGGGGCTGCGGCCCGGCCAGCGAGCGCTCGATGTGGCCGGTGGCACGGGCGACCTGGCCGCCGGTCTTGCCGGGCAGGTCGGCGAGCGGGGCCTGGTAGTGCTCAGTGACATCAACTCCGCCATGCTGCACCAGGGACGCGACCGCCTGACCGATCGGGGCGTCCTCGCCAACGTGCAGTTCGTCCAGGCGGATGCGGAGCGCCTGCCCTTCGCGGCCGACACGTTCGACTGCATCACCATCGGGTTCGGGCTGCGCAACGTCACTGACAAGCCTGCGGCGCTGGCATCGATGCGGCGCGCGCTCAAGCCCGGCGGACAGCTTCTGGTCCTGGAGTTCTCCCATCCAGTGGCGCCGGGCCTCGGGCTGCTCTATGACGCGTACTCGTTCCGCGTGCTGCCGCTGCTTGGCCGCATTATCGCGCGGGACGAGGCGAGCTACCGTTATCTCGCGGAGTCCATCCGCATGCACCCGGGGCAGGAGGCGCTGCTCGAGCTGATGCGTGCGGCCGGGCTCGAGGGCTGCCGCTATCACAACCTCTCCGGTGGCATCGTCGCGGTGCATCGCGGCTATAAATATTGACGGATAACCCATGCTCACCGCCACGATTCAAAACGTGCTCAACCGCGGCCTGCCGCACTCGCCGCGCGCGCAGCAGCTCTGCGCGGAGCTTGCCGGCCGCCGTGTCGCCATCGAGGCGCCCGCGCTGGCGCGGCTGGTCGTGGAATCCACCGGCAATTCATTGCGGGTCACCCGCGGCAACCTGCCGGCCGACGCGGAGGTGATTGGCGGCCCTTTGAGTTTGCTCGCCCTGGGCGGCAGCGCCGCCGACGCGCGGCTCGCGCGCGGCGAGGTCGAGGTGCGCGGCGATGCAGAGCTCGCGCAGAAGTTCCGGGAGCTGGCGCGGCTGCTCGCTCCGGATCCTGAGGAGGCGCTCTCCGTTCTGACGGGCGACGTGGCGGCGCATCGCCTGGGAAGGCTGGCACGCGGCGCGTTGGGTTGGACGCGCAACGCGGCAGCGACACTGCTGCTGGACGTCGGCGAGTACTTCAGCCACGAGCGCGGCGATCTCGTATCCCGCGAAGAGGGTGAGCAGTTCCTGCGCGGCGTGGACGCGTTGCGCGAGGACATCGACCGCCTCGATGCGCGCCTCGAGCTGCTGACGCAGCGGCTCGCTGCCGCGACGTGACGACGGTGTCGCGCACGTGAAGCTGCGCGTCCTCGCGCGGCTCCTGCAGATCCAGCGGGTGCTGTTGAAATACGGCCTGCACGATTTCGTGCGGGCCACGCACCTTTATGCGCCGCTACGGTTTCTCTTCATCCTCTCTCCCGAGACTTGGCTGAACCCCCATCGCACCGCCACCCCCGCGGTGCGGCTGCGGCTCGCCCTCGAGGAGCTCGGGCCGATCTTCGTGAAGTTCGGTCAGGCGGTCTCGACGCGCCGCGATCTTCTGCCGAAGGACGTCGCCGACGAGCTCGCGAAGCTCCAGGACCGGGTACCGCCTTTTCCTGGCGCGGTGGCCCGGGCCATCGTCGAGGAGGCCTACGGCCGCCCGGTATCGGAAGCATTCTCGCAGTTCGAGGAGACGCCTCTCGCCGCCGCATCCATCGCTCAGGTACACGCCGCGCGGCTTCCGGACGGCAAGGAAGTGGTCGTGAAGGTGTTGCGCCCGGACATGCGGGAGTCGATCGAGCGCGACCTGGAGGTCCTCTACGCGGTGGCGGAGCTCGCGCAGACTTACTGGCGCGAAGGCCGGCGGCTGCGCCCGCGGGAGATCGTCGCGGAGTACGAGAAGACCGTGCTCGATGAGCTGGACCTGATGCGGGAGGCGGCCAACGCCTCGCAGCTGAAGCGCAACTTCGCCGGCTCCGATCTGCTCTATGTTCCCGAGGTCTACTGGGACTACTGCCGCCTCGACGTCATGGTGATGGAGCGCATCCACGGCATCCCGATCTCCGACATGGAGCGGCTGCGCACCGCCGGCACGGACTTCAGGCGGCTTGCCGAGAATGGCGTGCGCATCTTCTTCACCCAGGTGTTCCGGCACAATTTCTTCCATGCCGACATGCATCCGGGCAACATCTTCGTGCTGGTCGAGGATCCGGCGCAGCCGCGCTATGCGGCGGTCGACTTCGGCATCGTCGGTACCCTCGATCCGCGTGACCAACACTATCTCGCCGCCAACTTCCTCGCCGTATTCGATCGGGACTACCGCCGCGTGGCGGAGCTGCACGTGGAATCCGGATGGGTGCCTGCGGGCACGCGCGTGGATGAGATCGAGTCGGCCGTGCGCACGGTGTGCGAGCCGATATTCGACCGACCGCTCGAGGACATCTCCTTTGCCACGCTCCTCGTACGGCTGTTCGAGATCTCGCGCCGCTTCAACGTCGAGCTGCAACCGCAGCTCGTCCTGCTGCAGAAGACACTGGTCAACGTCGAGGGGCTCGGCCGCGAGCTGTATCCGCAGCTCGACGTCTGGCATACCGCTGCGCCCATCCTGCGCGAGTGGATGCGCGAGCGCATGAGCCTGCGCCAGCTGCTGCGCAGCATGCGCACGCAGTTGCCGGAGCTGATCGAGGTCGCGCGCGTCCTGCCCGGCATCCTGAAGAGTACTTTGCAAAGAGCCGAGGGCGGCATGCTGCGGATGCTGGTGGAGACCCCCGCCGTCGAGCTGCTGCACGCCGAGCTGCGCCGCGGCCACAGGCGGCGCGATGCAGTCATCCTCGGGGCCGCGGTGCTGCTCGGCGGCATCGCCTGGCTCGCTTTCGGTCACGCGGCATGGCCCGGCTGGACGCTCACAGCGATCGGGGCGGGCTGGCTCCTCCTCGTCTATCGCCTTCTTTGACGGCGCCGGAAGAACGCTTCTTGCTCTTCCTCACTCGAGCCATTCGAGCCAGATGGAGGAGTCATGAAAGTCAGTGAGGTGATGAGCCGCAAGGTCGAGATCACGAGCCCCAGCGATTCCATTCAGCGTGCGGCGCAGATGATGGCGCGCATCGACGCCGGCATTCTGCCCGTCGGGGAGGGAGACCGGCTGGTCGGCATGATCACGGACCGCGACATCGCGATCCGCGGCGTCGGTGAGGGCCGCAATCCCTCCGATACGCCCGTGAATGAGGTCATGACGCGGGAGGTCAAATACTGCTTCGAGGACGATGACGTCGAGAAGGTCGCGGACAGCATGGCGGAGCTGCAGGTGCGCCGGCTGCCGGTGTTGAGTCGCGACAAGCGCCTGACGGGCATCATTTCCCTGGGCGACATCGCCCGCGATCATGAGCCTGGACAGGCCGGCTCCGCCCTGCATCACATCTCGCAGAAGGGCGGTCAGCACACGCAGGGCAGCGGCAGGGCATGAGCCTGCGGGGGGCGGCGCAGGGCTTCCTCACCGCCCCCGCAGCTCGCGCAGCCAGAGCGCTGGGTCGCCGCCCCGCTCCAGCACCTCCACCAGCGCCGAGCCGATCACCACGCCATCGACGTGATCGCGCAGCAGCTCGAGCTGCTCGCGGCCGCGGATGCCGAAGCCCGCGCATACGGGCACGGGAGAGCGGGAGCGCACCGCATCGAGATAACGAGTGACTTCCGCCGGGACCGCGACATTCTTCCCGGTAGTCCCCGTCATGGTGACTGCATACACGAAGCCCTGGCTGCTCGCGCAGATCTGCTCGAGACGGGCGGCCCGGGTCACCGGAGTCACCATCTGCACCAGCGCCAGGCCGTGCTCCTGCAAGGCCGCGCGCAGCTCGGCACTCTCATCGAAGGGCAGATCCGGGACGATGAATCCCGCGACGCCGGCGTTGGCGGCAGACGCGGCGAGCGCTTGCGGCCCCAGGGCCAGCAGCGGATTGAGGTAACTCATCAGGAGCAGCGGCGTCTTGCCGCGCGGCATCGATTGCAGCTGCGCCAGGATCCAACGCAGGCTGACTCCCTGGGAGAGGGCGGCGTGGCTCGCGCGTTGGATGGTGACACCATCGGCCATGGGATCCGTGAAAGGCACCCCGATCTCGACGACGTCGGCGGCCTCGGCGATGGCCTGCAGATGCTGCCTGAAATCGTCCCGGCTGGGAAATCCCGCGGTGAGGTACGCGACGAGCGCGGTCTCGCCGCGCGCCTTCGCCGCCAGGATCGCGGCGCTGATGGTCTCGTGGGGGCGGCTCATGACTTTGCCGCCAGCAGAGTCTGTTGCAGTGTCGGCATGTCCTTGTCGCCACGCCCGGAGAGACATACCAGTACCGTTCCGCCGCCATGGCTGGCGGCCCAACGCCGCGCGCCGGCGAGCGCATGGGCGCTCTCGAGCGCAGGCAGGATGCCCTCGCACTCGCAGAGTGCGCGCACAGCATCCAGCGCTTCCTCGTCGGTAGCCGTCTCGTAGCGGGCGCGTCCCGCGGACGCAAGCAGCGCGTGCTCCGGACCAACGCCTGGATAGTCGAGGCCCGCCGAGACCGAATGCGTCTCCTGGATCTGGCCGTTCTCATCCTGCAGCAGCATGGAGTAGGTGCCGTGCAGCACGCCAGGGCGGCCGAAGCTGATGGTCGCGGAGTTCTCGCCGAGGCCGGCACCCCGGCCGCCCGCCTCGATACCGATCAGCTCCACGGTACGGTCCGCTACGAACGGATGAAACGCGCCGATGGAGTTGGAGCCGCCACCGACACAGGCGATGACCGCATCGGGCAGAGCGCCGCTTCGCTCCACGATCTGCGCGCGCGCCTCGCGCCCGATGACCGACTGCAGCTCGCGCACGAGGTAGGGATAAGGATGCGGTCCCAGGGCCGAGCCCAGCAGGTAGTAAGTCTCCAGCGGATCCGACACCCAGTCGCGCAGCGCCTCATCGATCGCCGCGCGCAGCGTGCGATCGCCGCTCGTGACCGCCACCACACTCGCACCGAGGAGCCGCATCCGATCGACATTGGGCGCCTGCCGCTCCATGTCGATCGCGCCCATGTAGACGGTGCAGGGCAGCCCCAGCCGCGCACAGGCTGCGGCGCTCGCGACACCATGCTGTCCGGCCCCGGTCTCGGCAACGATGCGGCGCGCACCGAGGCGCCTGGCGAGCAGGGCCTGGCCGATGGCGTTGTTGATCTTGTGCGCGCCGGTGTGTGCCAGGTCCTCGCGCTTCAGCCAGACGCGCGCGCCCCAGCGTGCGGAAAGTCGGCCGGCCAGCGTCAGCGCGGTGGGCCGGCCCACCCAGCTCGACAGCTCTTGCGCCAGCTCCTGCTGAAATGCTGCGGAGTGCAGGTGCTCCAGCACGCCCTGTTGCAGCCGCTCGAGCGCGGGGATCAGGGTCTCCGGAACGTAACGGCCGCCGAAGGGCCCGAAGCGGCCGCGCGCATCGGGGAAGCGGCCGGAGATCAGATCCGCGATCGGATCGTTGGATTCACCTCTGATCACGCCGACTGTTGCTCCTGTTGGATCATCTCGAAGGCGTTGCGCGCCGCGGCGGCGAACCGCGCCACCTCGGCCGGGCTCTTGACACCGGGCCGCTCCTCCACCCCGCTCGAGACATCGACACCGAAGGGTCGCACGGTAGCGATGGCTGACCCGACATTGTCAGCGTCGAGGCCGCCCGCCAGCACCAGCTGCGTCCGGCGCGCTACCCGCTGCGCCGCCGTCCAATCGCATGGCGTCCCGGTGCCGCTGATCAGCCCCTCGAACAGCAGCCGCGCCGGCAGCAGGCCCGGTGGGACCCGGGACGTCCCCTGGGCCGGGTCGCACCCGCGGTATACCGGGAGCAGCTCGAGCTGCTTCGGCAACCGCAATACCCGCAGGTCTTCGGCGTCCGTCTGCAGCACGTCCGGCCGGAACTTCGCGAGCACGCCTTCGAGATGCCGCTGGCTGGGCTGGCGCGTCACCGCAACGCAGCGCACCCGGCCCCGGGCAGGCTCCGCCAGCGCGACTGCGTCCTCGAGAGTCAGCTGGCGCGGTGAGTCCGCAAAAACGAAGCCAATCGCATCGACGCGGGCCGCCAGCGCGGCCGCAACCGCCTCGGGAGTCGTAATGCCACAGATCTTGATCCACATGATTTCCGCTCACCTGATGGCCGCGTCTGCGCGCGCGGCTCGCGCGGCGCTCAGCATGGCGCTCGCCAACGCCGCGGGGTCGCCACCGCTCATGAGCGCACTGCCGACGAGAGCCAGATCATAGCCGGCTTCGGCCACCCGGCGCGCCTCCTCGGCAGACCCGACACCGCTCTCGGCCACCCGCGGCAGGCCCGACGGCAGGTGCCGCGCGAGCTGTCCGAGCCGGCTCGGGACCACCTGCAGTGTCGCAAGATCGCGCGAATTCACGCCCGCCAGGAGGCCCTGCGTGCCGAGCCGCCCGAGCACCCGATCCAGCCGCTCGAGATCCCGCTCGTCGAAAGCCTCGAGCAGCACGAAAAGCTCCAGCGCTCGCGCCTGCCCGACCAGCGCCTCGAGCTCGGGGTCGGAGAGCATCCTCAGAATCGCAAGCACGCCGCCGGCCCCGGCAGCACGGGCCTCGACGACCTGATAGGGATCCACCAGGAAGTCCTTGCGCATGACAGGAATGGCGCTGGCAGCGAGCGCCTGTGCCGCCGTGCGCAGATGGTCCAGGCTGCCATCGAATCGCGTAGGCTCCGTCAGGACCGATACCGCGGCGGCGCCCGCACTTGCGTACGCCCTCACACGTGCGGCCACATCCTCGTCCAGGCCTTTGAGCCTCCCGGCTGCGGGTGAGCGCAGCTTCAGCTCCGCGATGAGGTCGAAACCGCCGGACTGCAGGCGCAGGCCCGGCGGCAGGGGCGCGGCCTTGGCCTGGGCAAGCAGCTCCGCCTGCGGGCAGGCGGCTCGCGCGGCGCGGACCCGCTCGCGGCTGGCGGCGGCCATCTGGTCCAGGAAATCGCTCATTTGAGAATCACTTGGCGGGCCACACGTTCGCGGGCGCCATCTGCAGCGTCGCCGGCGCGGCGGCAACAAGTCCGCCCATCGTCCGATCGCGGCTCCCCCTGGGTGCCGCCAGCGCCTCCAAAATGCGCGCCGCGGCGCCGCCGTCGATGGCTGCCGAAGCGCGCTCGATGGCCTCGCGCGGCCTGGATGCGACTCCGGCCACCTCCAGCGCCAGGGCCGCCCCCAGGAGCAGGCAGTCGCGATGCGGCCCTCGATCCTCTCCCTGCAGTACCGCGCGCAGGGCGCGCGCGTTGCATTGGGCGTCGCCGCCAGCAAGCTGCGCCGGATCGCAGCGCCGCAGGCCATAGTCCTCAGGCGTGCGCGTGTGCCGCTCCGAACTGCCCGGACGCACGTCAAACACGGTGAAGGGCCCGACCGGCGTCGGCTCGTCCCAGCCCTGGGCGCCGTGAACGACGAAGGCCCGCTCCATCGGCATGCCCGCAAGGGTGCGGGCAATGAGGTCGGCGACCTCCAGGCTGAAAGCGCCGATCACGTGAAACGGCGGCTCCGCCGGATTGGTGAGGGGCCCGAGGATGTTGAATATCGTGCGCACCCCAAGGGCTGCCCGCACGGCAGCCACCGCCTTGGTGGCCGGGTGGTAGTGAGGCGCGAACAGGAAGGTGAAGTTGCACGCCGCCAGGTACTTGCCGGCCTGCTCCTCGTCGAGCGGCAACGCAAGACCCAACGCCTCCAGAACATCGGCGCTTCCCGCGCGGCTGGAAATGGACCGATTGCCGTGCTTGACCACCGGCACGCCGCAGGCAGCAGTGAGAAGCGCGGTGCCGGTGGAAATGTTGAGACTGCCCGAGCAGTCGCCTCCGGTACCGACGATGTCGACGGCCGGCAGCCCTGCAGGGATCTCGGGCCTGCGCGCGAGGCGGCGCATGGCCTGCGCGAACCCGCGCACCTCGTCCGCGACGACGCCCTTGGAGCGCATGGCCGCGAGGACGGCGCCCGCAAATGCGGGCGAGGTCGCCGGGTCGGCCAGGACCGTCAACAATTCCTCGGCCTGCGGTTGGGTGAGATCGCGCCGCTCGAGCAGGCGCTCGAGAAGATCACGCGCCGCGGGCATCGCCGACTCCTGCGCCCGCCGCCGAGGGGATCCCGCCGCCAGAGATCCGCCTTGCAACGGCGCCGTCCACGCCAAGAAAGTTTCCGAGCAGCCGCGGCCCATCGGGAGTCAGGATGCTCTCCGGGTGAAACTGTACTCCCGCCACCGCAAGCTCCCGGTGGCGCACGCCCATGATTTCCCCTTCGGGCGTGCGGGCGCTGACGATCAGCTCCGGCGGCAACGTCTCCGGCGCTGCGATCAGCGAGTGATAACGCCCAACTTCGTACGGTTGCGGCAGGTTCGCGAAGAGCCCGACACCATCGTGATCGACCCGCGAAGTCTTGCCATGCATCAGGCGTCCGGCCCGCACCACTTTGCCGCCGAACACCTCCACGATCGACTGGTGTCCGAGGCACACGCCCAGCACCGGCACCCGCCCGGCGAAGGCGCGGATCATCTCCATCGACACCCCGGCATCGTATGGGGTGCCGGGGCCGGGGGAGATGCAAAGGTGCGTCGGGGCGAGCGCGCGCGCTGCATCTACGGCGATGGCATCGTTGCGGTACACCAGCACCTCGGCGCCCAGCACCAGGAATGCCTGCACCAGGTTATAGGTGAAGGAGTCGTAGTTGTCGATCAACAGCAGCCGTGGAGTGAATGGATTCGTCAAAGACCCTCCTCCGCCAGCTCGAGCGCGCGCGCCATGGCGCCGCTCTTGGCGAGAACCTCTTCGTGCTCGGTGGCCGGCACGCTGTCGGCCACGATCCCGGCACCCGCCTGGTAGCTGTACTCATCGCCTTTGAAAATCAGCGTGCGGATGGTGATCGCATGATCCATGTCGCCGCGGGCGCCGAAGTAGCCCACGGTGCCGCCATAGAGACCGCGGCTGACGGGCTCCAGCTCATCGATGATCTGCATGGCGCGCACCTTGGGCGCCCCTACCAGCGTGCCGGCCGGGAAAGTTGCCGCAAACAGATCGAACGCATCGCGCCCCGGCGCGAGCTGGCCGTTGACGCCGCTCACCATGTGCATGACATGACTATAGCGCTCGATCGCGCGATACGGCTCCACACCGACACTGCCTGCCTGCGCCACGCGCCCGAGGTCGTTGCGCGCCAGGTCGACCAACATGACGTGCTCGGCATTCTCCTTCGGGTCGGCGCGCAGCTCCGCCTCGCGCGCCAGGTCGACCGCGGGGTCTTCCGCGCGCGGCCGCGTGCCCGCAATGGGCCGAAGCTGCGCCTGTCCGCCTTTGAGGCGCACCAGGGCCTCGGGCGAGGAGCCGACGACGGTAACGTCACCCAGCGCGCAGTAGTACATGTAGGGCGAGGGGTTGATCAAACGCAGTGCGCGGTAAGCCTGAAACGGGTCCAGCTGATGGCGCCCCTGAAAACGTGTCGAGAGCACCAGCTGATAGACATCGCCCGCGGCGATGTATTCCTGCGTGCGCCTCACCCCTGCCAGATAGTCATTTCGGCTGAACGCCGGCTCGGGGCGTGCATAGCGGCCGGGACGGGCACCATTCGGCAGGCCGCCTCGCAGGGCGCGGATCACTTCCTTGCGCAGGCTGCGGCGGTCTTCCTCCGACCCGTCATGCAGCAGCGCAATGCCGCGAGTCAGGTGGTCGAAGACCAGGAGCGAGCGGGGGGCGATATAGTGCAGGGCAGGCACGCCGCTCTCGCGCCCCGGCGGCAGCGGCAGCCGCTCGAAGAATCGCACGATGTCATAGGCGGCATAACCCACGAGACCGCCGGCCAGCGGCACCCCTGCGATCTGCGGCCCGGGCTTCGGCGCCTGGCGCAGGGCATTCCTCAGGCCCGAGAGCAGTTCTGCCGTCGTGGCGGGAACCGGCTGCCTCTCACCGCCTGTATGCAATCCGTGCCCGTCGAGCCGTACCTCGAGCCCTTCCCCGAAGCCGATGAAGGAATAGCGCGCCAGCCGCTCGCCGCCCTCGACGCTTTCCAGCAGGAAGCGCGGCGCGAACGCGGCGAGCTTCATGAACGCCGAGACCGGCGTGTCGAGGTCTCCAGGGATGTCGAATATCTTGTTCATGAAAAAAGGACCCGCTCCGGTGTGCTCCGGAGCGGGTCCTGGTGACGTTGCGTGTTTAGTAGGGTGTCGAGAGACTAGCAGCCGCGTCCAAGTCCAGTGGCCCACTCCTGAAAGTGAGTGCGCCACCACCACCGGGGACGGATGTGCTGCTGCGACATGGCTGGGAGCGTATCACCGCGAGGTACTGGGCTACAATACCCGCCTCCCGATCTCCACGGCCTGCCCGTCCGGACACCTCAGAGGACCCATCCCGTGCCGTCTTTCGACGTCGTTTCCGAGCTCAACGCCCACGAAGTGGCCAACGCCGTCGACCAGGCGAATCGCGAGCTGGCCCAGCGCTTCGATTTCAAGGATACGGGCGCGCGCTTCGAGCTCGAGGAAAGCACGGTGACCCTGCACGCGCAGGTGGATTTTCAGCTGAAGCAGATGCTCGAGATCCTGAAGTTGCGCCTCGGCAAGCGGGGCATCGACCTTGCCTGCCTCGATGCCCAGGAGCCGCAGATCAACCTCGCCGCCGCCCGCCAGCCGGTGCTCCTCAAGCAGGGGATCGATGCCGAGATTGGCAGGAAGATCTCGCGCCTCATCAAGGACTCGAGGCTCAAGGTGCAGGCCGCCATCCAGGGCGAGAAAGTCCGCATCACCGGCAAGAAACGCGACGACCTGCAGGCCGCCATCCAGCTGCTGCGGGGCTCGAAGCTCGACCTGCCGCTGCAGTTCGACAACTTCAGGGACTGAGAGCCGGGCGCATGCGGGAGGCCCCTGCGGTCGTCGGCTATCTCTGGGCCGCATTCGTTCTTCTCTGGCTGGTCCTGGCACAGTTCAACAAGAAGGGCAGGCGGGGCACGCACCGGAAAAGCGCGTGGGCCATACGCCTCTCGGTCATCGTCGGCGTGATCGTCATCCTGTCGTTCCGCCATCATGCCGCCGCGGGCTTCCTCGGCTCCATCAGCCGCGCCGCACCGCTTCATCCCGGCATTCCCGGACAGTGGGCGGGTGTTGGGTTGTGCCTGGCGGGGTTCGGCTTCGCCATCTGGGCGCGCACGCACCTCGGCCGCAACTGGGGCATGCCGATGTCGCTGCGCCAGGGGCACGAGCTCGTGACCTCCGGACCTTACACCTACGTGCGCCACCCCATCTATACCGGCATCATGCTCGCGATGATCGGCTCCGCCCTGGCCGTGGGGCTGCTGTGGCTGCTCCTTTTCGCGCTCTACTTCGCCTACTTCCTCTTCAGTGCCCGCACCGAGGAGAAGATGATGCTGGCGCAATTCCCCGGCACCTACCCGGCCTATCGGCGCCGCACCAAGATGCTCGTGCCGTTCGTGCTCTGAGCCGGGAGCGCGCGTTGACCCGACCCTGGCGGTGTGATCTAGTAGCGGCATAACAACATCGGTCGCACCAATCATGTCGGCAGAGCCGAGGGGGGTTGGGAGCGCCGTCGAGAGACGGTGGTATCTCGAGGCGTCGGGTCGCCGCGCCGGGCCGTTTGCCTGGGCGGTGCTGGTGGAGCTGGCTCTGGCCGGCGCGCTCAGCCCGGAAGACCGGGTGTGGAGCATGGGGCTGGCAAGCTGGTCCCGGGCAGGCGATCTCCCCGATCTCGCTGCGCGCATTCGTGAGCCGGCTCCGTCTGGGCGGACGCCAGCAGCGAATGCCGCCGATGAGCCCTGCGAGCCTGCCGCCGTACCCAGAGGGGGCCGTGCTCATCCGCTCCTCCTCGCTGCAGGGTTCGCATGGATCGCGCTCACCGTCGCATTCCTGATCGAGCGCTTCGAGCTGTGGCCGGGGGTGATCGACGGGATTCTGGTCGCGCGGCTCGACACCGCCGGAGCGCTGCTCCTGGTGCTGGCCGGCGTCATCGTGTTGCCCGGCCTGTGGCGCGCCACCCGCCCGGATGCGCTCGGGCGGCACGGGCCTGTGCGCGGTGGGCTGCGCACGCTCGCGGGGCTCTGCGCCCTCGTGCTGCCGGTCAGCGTGATCAGCACCTTCCTCAACGCGCGTCCGCTCCTGCTCATCGCGATCGGCGCGGATCCGCTGCCGAGGGCTCAGGTCGCAGTGCTGCCGGGCGGACGGGAGGTGGAGATTCGGGGCACGCTGGAGGCTGGAATCGCGGCGCGCCTCGAGGAGGTGCTGCAGGCCCATCCGGGCGTGCAGTCCATCCACTTGAACAGTCCCGGCGGATGGGTCACCGAGGGCGCGCGGCTTGCGCGGGTCATTCACGCCAGGCGACTCGGCACTTACACCGCGACCGGCTGCTACAGCGCATGTGTGCTGGCCTTCGCAGCAGGCAGCCCTCGCGTCCTCGATCCTGATGCGCGGCTGGGGTTGCACTCCACCTCCGGCGGCGATGCCGACCCTCTCGTCGCCACGTTGGGTAACGAGCTATATCAGAAGGTGCTGCTGCGTTACGGCGTATCGCCCGGACTGGTCGCGTGGTCCACGTCCACTCCGGCCAACAGCCTCTGGATGCCGGATCCGCGGCAACTCGTCGCCGGGCATCTGGTCGATCGGGTCTCCGCCGACGGATTCAGTCCCTCCGGTGAATCGCTCGCCGGGCTTGCACCGCAGGCATCGCGCTTCGAAGCGCGCTATCCATTCCTCGAGGCGTTTCGGCGGGTCGACCCTGCAGGGTTCGGCCAGCTCGATCGGGCGGTGAGGCTCGGGGTCCGGCGCGGAGCGACGGCCGCGGAGCTCAACCGGCGCATCGCCAATGCCGTCGGCCGGATCGAGAGCGAGCGGCTGTCCGCCGTCGGTGACTCCGGCGCGCTTGGCTTCGCCCTCGCCCTGCGCAGTGCCGCCCGTCCGTTCCAGTCTTCGGATCCGGCGCAGTGCATGGCCATTCTCGCGCCGCTCTCGGCGGCTTCGCCGGCTCGCTCGGCGGCAGCGCTGTCGGCGATCGGCCCGGCGCTCGCAGGGCTTCTCGCGGCGCCGACGACCCCGGCTGTCACCGCGCCGAATACCGGCATCGATGCTCTGCAGCAAGTGAGAGAGGCGGTGGGCGAGTCATTCCCGAGCGCGGGCCGGGATACCTCCGATTCCGATCCCAAAGTGGGTTGCGATCGATTGCTGCTCATGTACGACGCGGCGATGACCGAGAGCCCGGGCACGGCGGCGGCCTTCGTGCGCGCGCTGCAGAGTCCCTGAGGCGGCCAATCCATGAGTTGGTACGTGCGCCGGGGCGAGCTTGAGATAGGGCCGGTGGGTGAGGATGCCCTCCGAGCGCTCGTCGGTACCGGTCAGATCACCGCTGACACCCAGCTCTGGCGTGAGGGGCTGTCGGGCTGGACCGAGGCGATCGCGCTTCCCGGAGTACTCGGCCTGCGGGCTGCCGCTCCTTGTGCTTCGAGCCCGCGCCCGCCCCTGATCCAGGCCGTGCCCGATGCGCCCCGCTGGATGGCAGCGGCCCCGGCGGGCACCGCGCTCGAAGCGGACGCTGCGCTCCCGGCGGGCGCCACGCTCGCCGCACCGGCGCCCCCTTGGCGCCGCTACTGGGCGCGATCGCTCGACGTCACTATCGGCACGTTCCTCGTGGCAGTGGTGATCGGCGTGCTTCGCCCGGGCCTCTCGGCTCAATTGGGCGCAACAAAGCACGTGGGATGGATCATCGTGCTGATCCTGCTTCCTTTCGCGCTGGCAATGGATGCGCTGATCCACTGGGCACTCGGCAACACGCCGGGCAAGGCCATCGCCGGAATCAAAGTGCTGGCGGAGGACGGGCGCCGGCCACTGGGCGCGGCGGCATACCTCAGCCGGAACTTCGGGGTGTACGTCTTCGGGCTCGGGCTCGGCTTGCCGCTGGTCAGTCTGATCGCCCTGATCGTCAGCTATCGCCGCGCCGCGGCCGGCGCGGTCTCGATATGGGATCGATTCTGCAGCTCGCAAGTCTTCGTGCTGTCGGGCTCCGGGGGGCGCACCTGGGCGACCGCCTCGACCTATGTCCTCGGAGTAACCACCTTATTAGCTCTCGGGCTATACACCCGACACACCCAAGCGGCATACACTGCCGCGCATATTCCGGGGCCCGTCCTGCAGCAGGAGTTGACGCAGGCGGCGGACGGCGTGAACGCGAGCTCGCCACGCATGGTTGACCACATTACCCGGCTAGATGGCGCCGGCGTGGGCCCCGGGGCGCTCTTCACCTATGAGTACACGCTGACCAACATGCATGCGGCGCGGCTCTCCGCGATGACTATGGAGACGCTGCGATGGCGCCTGTCCGCACACGTGCGTCAGGCAGTCTGCCGCAGCACCGCCCTGCGGCCGATGCTCAGCACCGGCACGACCATTCGCTTCCGCTACCGCGACAAGGATGGGCAGGAGTTGGCCACGGTCACCGTATCGAGCGCCGACTGCGGCCGCTGAGCCACGAGCCAGATGCCGGCGGCCGTCGCCGCACGAAAGAGCTCATTCCGTCCGGACTGCAGGCAGAGAAGACTCAACCCGATTGGCCGTTTGCGCGGATTAGAGGCTATGCCGGTCCGTCGACTCGCTCTCGTTCCGGTCCGACGCGTGGCCACCGAGCTTGCCGACCGCAGTGAGGACGATCAGGGCGAAAAGAACACCGATGAAGGCGTCGGCGAACTCGCCGAGGCCGGCGGCGATGCTTGCCGCGGCGGTGAGCCAGATGCCGGCGGCGGTCGTCAGCCCGCGGATCTCGTGCTCCCGCGTCAGCTTGAGGATCGTACCGCCGCCGAGAAAGCCGATGCCGGTGATGAGACCCTGGATGACCCGCGAGACATCGGCCGGCTTCAGGTCCGCATTCACGGCGGCGACGACGAGCAGCGCGCTGCCGAGCGCCACCAGCAGGTGAGTCCGCAGTCCCGCGGGCTTGTGGGTCAGCTCGCGCTGCAGGCCGATGATGGTGCCGATGATGAGGGCAGCCACCATGCGCAATACCACGCGCACCACCTGATCCGCGTGCGGCACGCTGCGGGCCAGCTCTTGCATCACCGGAGTCAAGATCTGCTCCTCACTGTGCGTGATGAGCGCCGCGCAGGGCGCCGGCGAGCCGCCGGCACCCTTAGCCGCAGCTTGGGGGGCTCGTTGAGGCTCTGCAGGAAGGCCCGCCGCTGAGCGGGCGTGAGGCTGGCCCAGTCGACCTTGTCACGGTGCGTGTGGCGCAGCTCGCGATCGGTGACCCGGGCCTGCGCGCGGCTGTCGCTCCTCCAGCGCCTCGGCAGGCGGTTGGTCGAGCCTTTGCGCAGGATCTCCACGATCGCCGACGCAACCTGCGCGTCGCGAGTCAGGTCGCTATGGGCGGTATTCGCGAAATAGGTGCGGGCGCCGTCCAACGCCGCGCTATCGGCGGGGACGGTTCCATCTCCATGTCGTGTGACCGTATATACGAAGCCGTCCTTTCCCTTCGATACCGCAGTGACCGTTTCCTGGCCCACGCCCGCGATCGCAACGAAGCGCTCATCGGGCGGCGCCAGCCCTGCGCGAAAGCGGCGCGCGCGCTCGAGCAGGCGCAGCCGCAACGCGGGACCGGAGTCCGGCCAGGCTCGCGCCTCCAGCAGATCCGCGGCACCCTTGCGGCTCGGCACCGGGATCATCTGGTAGAGGCTCGGAAAGCTGTTGAACACGTCTTCGGTGAGGCGCTCGGCGGTTGTCGCTCCATCCAGCCGCGCGACCTTTCTGATGACCGCGTACGTTCCACGCAGCGCCTGCACCGGCGCGTATGATCCACCGTTGGGAGTCCCGAGCAGCACTACGCGCTCCACCTGCCCCGTTCCCGGCATTGTCAGGGCAGCGCGGCTGATCAACCCTCCCATGCTGTGCGCCACGATCGCCAGTCGTCGGGAGCCGTGCTCGCGAAGCCGTTCGACCAGTGTCGCCGCGGACTCTTCTATCCCGAGCCGCCAGTCATAGGCATACAGCGTGACGCCAAAGCCCGCGGCGCGCAGGCGCAGCCGCAACTTCAGGTGGGAGTAGAGCACCACGCCGAGAGGTACGATCGGCGCGCCGCCATCCAGATCGAGCAGCTTGAGGCGCCCCACCTGGATGTCGATGGGATCGAGCCAGAGCACATCATTGGGCAGCGGCGGCCGGCGGGCGATGCCGAGCTGCGAGCCGAGAATGCCCGGGATCACGAACACGTGCGGATGCGCTTCCTTGACGGTGGCACGCTGCGCCCTGCGGGCAAGCCGCACCAGGTCCAGATACTCCGACTCGCCGAAGTAAGCGGCGAGCTCCTGCCGGTGCTCGGCCGAGGCCAACATCCTCTCGATCTCGACATCGCTCCAGGCGAACCGGTCGTACGGCGTGATGTGCTGTGTGCTTGTAACCTGGCGGCTCACGTCTTGCGATTATGCCAGAGCAGCGCGTTCAGCCTGTCCGCTCGGCAATTACGCTGCAGACCGCATCGATCGCGGGGCGCCGGGCGGTGGTCTTGCGCCATACCGCGCCAACGTGCCGCACGGGTGCGGGCTTGGCGAAGGGCACCACCACGACTCCGCGCGCATCGCCGTAGGCTCCCTGGGTGGCAAGCTCCGGCAGCAGGGTGATGCCTGCGCCCGTTGCGACCATCTGCCGCAGCGTCTCCAGGCTGGTGCCGCGAAAGTCCTGCGCTTCGCCCGCGCCGATGCGGCTACAGACCTCCAGCGCCTGATCGCGCAGGCAGTGGCCTTCCTCGAGCAGGAGCAGGCTTTCCCCTTCGAGATCCGCCAGCCGCAGGCGCTCGCGCTTGGCCAGCCGGTGCCGCTCCGGCAACGCTACGGTGAATGGCTCCGCGAAGAGCTCCCGCGCCTCCAGGCCTTCCAGGTCCACCGGCAGCGCCAGGATGCCCAGGTCGAGCTCCCCGGCCTTGAGCTTCTCGAGCATCG
>DASYGA010000316.1:0-10978 GCA_036000265.1 Steroidobacteraceae bacterium
CGTCGAGCTCAGACTCGCCGCCTTCAATCTGGCCGACAAGCGCCCGCTCACTGACTTTGACGGAACGTTCTACGCGTTTGCCGTTGGTCGGCAGCTCCAGGCAACCCTCAGCCTGAGACTGTAGTCGAGCCGGCCGTCGAAGTAGTGAAATGCTGGGGGCCGAGGAAGCTGCGGGCCAGAGCTGCACATGCGTGAAATGCTTAACCGTCGAAGATAACGGACCGTGCAGCAGGGCGGACGATTGCTGCTGGGTGGCCGGGTCGCCGAAGGTCCGGGCGCCTGCTATTCGCCCGCGATCATTGGTCAGGTCCTCATGATATGGTGACGGGGTCCGAAGGGACCTTCGATCCCGTGGTTTCGGTGCTTTGCGTACGCTCGGCGCAGGATGCGACCGAGCTCGCCAGTGCCGGCGACTGCGGTCTCGCGGGACCCTATGGACACGGAGCGCGCGGAACGCCTGGTGAGACAGATCGAGGTCGGAGCAGTCTTGGTCAACGGCCTAGTCGCTTCCGATCCCGTTTGCCTTTCGGTGGACTCAAGCAATCGGGTTACGGACGCGAACTCGGCAGCTTCGGCATTGGCGAATTCACCAATGTGAAGACGGTCTGGATCGGACCGGCGCGCTCGCCCTGATCACATCGCTTACCTGGAGAAATCCCATGGCGACCCGTGTCTCTGAGCGAAAGGCCGTCATACTTCGACCTTCCGCCCTTCCCGTCCACGAGAGAGGCGGCGGAGCGCGCACGACGGCTCTGGTGAGCCCGTCAATCGGTGCAAGCGCGTTCATCAACGGCATCACTTCGTTCGCGCCCGGCAGCGCGATTTCCTTCCACAGTCACAACTGCGAGGAGAGCGTGATGCTCCTCGAGGGGGATGCGATGCTCGACATAGACGGACGGGAAATCCAGCTGCAGCCTCTCGATACCACGTGGATACCGCCGAACGTCTCTCATCGGTTCCGCAATCTGTCGCAGACTCAGCCGATGAAGATCTTCTGGATTTATGCGCGCGTCGATGCGACGCGAACGATCACGGAGACCGGACAAACCAATTTCGTTTCGGCGGAGCACGATAAATGAGAGCCGAAGCCATCCGAGCTCCGGGGCGACTCCCGACGAAGAACGCGGACTCGAAGATCTGCCCCTGCGCACGTAGTTAACACCGGCAGGGGAGCGCGATGCTTCGATTCAGTGCTCATCTCGGCTATCTCTTCCTGGACCTTCCGTTCGAAGAGCGCGTGGCCGCCGCAAGGAGAGCGGGGTTCATGGGGATTGAGCATCCCGCGCCCTACGGCATCTCAGCGGCCGAGCTGAAAAAGCTGGTCGAGCAGGAAGGGCTCTCGTTCGTACAATTGGCGCTCCCCGCGGGCGATGCCGCCAAAGGAGAAAAGGGATTCGCTGCGTGGCCCGGCAGGCATCGGGAATTCCGTGAGAGCGTGGAAACGGGCTTGGACTATGCCGGAGCTTCCGGCGCACGCTTCATTCAAGTTCAGTCGGGCATAACTCCTACAGGGTACGGGTCGGATGTCATTTGGGACACGTACCTGATGAACTTGGTCTGGACGTGCGAGAAAGCGCTGCGATTCGATGTGGAGGTCCTCATTGAGCCGATCGGGCCGGCCACGTTGGAGAATTACTTCATGAGCAGGATGCCTCTCGCAGTCGACGCGATTCGGACCCTGAAGCAAGTGAACCTGAAGATGCTTTACGACGTTTTCCACGGTCGCTGCGCCGGCGAGGATCCTGCGACCGTGCTTCGCGAGCACGCCGACATTATCGGCCACATTCAGATTGCCGATTTTCCGGGCCGCCACGAGCCCGGAACGGGGAATACGAGCTTTGAGGAAATATTCTCAGTGCTGTTGGAGGTCTCGTGGGCGGGCTTTGTCGGATGCGAATACAAACCGAGCTCAACGACTGAGAGCTGCCTGGAATGGCTCAGCGTCTGGCAGCAGCCCGATTTGTCCAGCAAAGTATAGAGGCGCTCGTCGTCGGCGCCCGGGCAAACCCCTCCGAGGGCAACCAGCCGCAGCCAGCGGCATCGCCTGATGAGCGTCCACATAAAACCGACAGGAATAAGGCTCAAGGCTGAAACAGCCTGGGATCCAGCGCGAAGGAGACGACCCGCACGATCCTGATGCGTGCGGTCTCCGGGTACCCGTGATTGATCAGGACGTTGCGATCCGGCACATTCGCCAATGGCATGACCACCGATGGAATAATGAGCAGCGCTTCCGCCATTGAATCGAGCCACTGGTCTCCAAGCCTCTGGGTGTCAGCCTCGCCGGCTCTGCATAGGTCTGCTGCCTCTCCAGGATTTGGCAATATGCCTGATTATACATGGGCATATTGTCGGCCAAAAGAACCGTTGGTCTGTGGGAGTTTTGTGGGACTCCTATGAATCGAAGCGCCGTGCAAGCGCATCCGCCTGCTCGGCGAATTTGCCAGCATTGGATTTCCTCAATTTCTCGAGGTTATGAAGTTTCCATTTCAAGCCGGGAAGCTGCTCCAGATGCGGCACGCCCAACAGCGACCATTCGGGCTTGGCGGCGACCAGTGAAAGGAGGAAATGGCGCTCG
The DNA here is from genome assembly GCA_036000265.1 of Steroidobacteraceae bacterium. Taxonomy (GTDB): domain Bacteria; phylum Pseudomonadota; class Gammaproteobacteria; order Steroidobacterales; family Steroidobacteraceae; genus 13-2-20CM-66-19. Next base: position 2,579 of record DASYGA010000316.1, read on the forward strand.
TCAGTGGTCAGACCCTGCTGGAGCTCTCGCACCATTCGATCGCGTGCGGGCAGGAGCGCGTCGAGCTCGACGGGCTCGGTGGTCATGCCCGCGAAATTCTGCTCGAACTCGTGCTGGATGTCGCGAAGTGGCGGAAACAGGACCTCGTGTGTCGGGCGGTTATGGCTTGCGAGATACACGACGAAAGCGCGGCGGATGTCGGCCGTGATTCCTTCGTGCGCGAAGAGCTGCATGACATCGAAGATGTCGCGTGGGTGTTGGCGGTCCATCGCAGCGACCAGCTTGCCACCATACACGTCCTCGAGCGACACCACGGGAATCTCAAGATCGGCCTGAAGCGTGTCGCGTGCGTTCCGTGTCAGCGATGCCATGCGTACAGGATGGACGGTGCCACGCATAACGAAATTCACTTCGATTTTGACTTGAATGGCGCCTTGCCGAACGAGCAGCTTGGTCTCGCCGGCATCTGCAGTGGTTGGCGCGTGGACCTGGAAGCCTTGCTTTTTCAGGCGCGGAATGGATTGGCGGATGGCGTCGTTGATGCGCTCGACCGCGGCAACGTGTGGTTGGGGAGGATCAGGTCGAGGTCCACCGAGAGCCGCGGCATGTCGCGCACGAAGAGATTGATGGCCATGCCGCCCTTGAGCGCAAAGGTGTCGTCGACGAGCACGAGCGGTGCGATGCGCGTGAGCAATCGGGCAGTCTCGAAATAGACCTGATTCATGGCTTGAGCACAAGGAGGCCATCGCGGGAGCGGCCCACCCACGGCCGATTACTTCCCTTGGGCAATTGGGACGCGTCGAGCTTGCCTGCCCACGGTTGGGAGAGCTCGCGCCCGAGCTGCAAGCACAGGCGCACGGTCTTGACACTGCCGCATCGCTTGAGGAGCTCGCCCAGGACGCTGGCGCGCAGGTTGTAGCTGCTCTCCACGAGCTCACGTGCTTCCTGTAGCGGTTGGCGAACGCCGACCTCGCTCAGCAGCTCAAGCAGCGCGCGCTCCGGCGTCGAGACGAGCGGCGCGCCTTTACGGTTCTCGAACGGCTTGACGTGCAGCAGTGCGTCGGGACGCTCTTCGAACAGCCGCTTGCGGTGATACTCGGCGGGAAAGCGCTTGGTGAACCATTCAGGGAGTCTTCCCGCCTGCCAGCCGTATAGATGAAGCACGGGCCGTTGGGCCACGTAATGGCGGATGCCATGCCAGTCGAGCGCGGACTTGCCGCCGACATGCAAGCCTTCAAAGGCCCGCTGGAGCAGCGCGAGGCTAGGGTGCAGCGCGGGGGGGTCGTTGGGACGGCAATAAACCCCGCGCGCCATTCGCTCCAGCCAACCCCCCCGGACGTAGTGGACGGCCAGATCGGCCGATATGCCAAGGGCAGCTAGATCCTCGGACGCCAGCGGCGTTCCGGGTGCCAGGCGGGTGTAGAGCTTATTTAGCTTATCTCTTCGGATCGCAGCCATACTACGATTATACAGAAGAAACAAAATAACCGCTCACGCTTCGATTTACTTTGTCTATCGCATCCAGACTACGATAATCACAAATAGTCTAAATATCGCCGCCACCGTTTCCAAATATCCGACCTCGAACCAGACCCTCGTCGCGGTCCACGTCAATCAGGAAGGACCGCTGGTCTGGTCGGCAATCACCAATAGCGCCCAGAGGCATCTACAGGCCCGGCAGGGTGAGCCGTACGCCTCAACTCCCGTAGGGATGCAATTGAGAATCCGTGCCTCGGGGGCAGGATACGGCAATGCCATCGGCTTCAGGCCGGGCTGCTCGCGACGACGATCCACCTCTGCAGCAGATAGACGAGGGTGCTCACGCCGATCAGCACCGCCAGCCCCATGATTTCGATGCGCGAGGCGAGCGCGATGATCAGAAGCATGCTACCCGCCCCGATCACCGCTGCTGCTCCGAGCCAGCGGAAGTTGAGCGGTACACCCGCGAGCGCGACGCCGCGGCGCGCGAGCAGCCATGTAGCGATGCATGCGGCGACGAACAGCCCGGAGCTCGCGAGCGTCGCGAGCACGGCGAGCTCGGCGAATGATCCCGTGAGCGCGAGGATTATCGCGAGCGCGGCGTACGAGAGGATCGCGACGTACGGGGTGTGGCTCTGGGGATGAACGCGGCCGAGCACTCGCGGGAGCAGCCCGTCCCGGGCGAACGCGAACAGCATACGCGGCGTGCCGAGCATGTCGCTGGCGATCATGCCGAGCATCGCGAATGCCGTTCCGGCGAGCATCAGGACGCGAAATCCTGGACCGAGATGCGCCATTGCATCCGCCAGCGGCGCCGCCGAATGAGTCAGAGCAGAGCCGAGGATCCCCTGCGTGATGAGCTGGATGGCGACGTACAGGAGCGTCACCGACGCGATCGCGATCGCGAGCGCAAGCGGAATCGTTCGTGCCGGCCGGGCGACCTCGCCACTTGCACAGAGGGCGGTCTCCATGCCGGTGAGCGCGAACATCGCAAGGATGACCGCGCGCCCCGGCCCCTCGGGCTTCCAGGCAGGCGGGGTCGAGAAGTTAGCTCCATGGACGGCTGCAGCGCCCACCACAACGAATACCATGAGCGGCAAGAGTTTCAGCGCCGTTGCGGCGGTGACCAGCCGTGCGCCGCGCACGACGCCGCCCACATTCACGATGGCAATGGCCCCGATGACACCAAAGATGACCGCCGTGCGCACTACCGCTACGAATGTCGTGGGTAGTAGGCTCGCTGCGACGTCAGCGAGGGCCGCAGCGACACTGGCGACAGCGAGGATGTCGCCGACCCAGAGAAGAGTGCCCGCGACGTACCCGGCGAGAGGGCCCAGCGCCGCCTCGACATAGCCGTAGATCCCGCCGCTCGTCGGCATACGGCTCCCGCCCTCGGCACAGCAGATCGCGACCGCGCCGATCCCTATGCCACAGGCGACAAATGCCAGGGCTGCATAGGGTCCGAGGGAAGCGGCGAGCTTGCTCGGCACCGCGAAAATGCCGCCGCCGATCATCATGCTAATGGTGCCGGCAGCCAAGCCCAAAGGCCCGACCGCGCGGACGAGGCCGACGTCGCGTTGACCGCCCATTTGCGCGCACCCTAGCACGGTTGCAGGCTCAGAATCGCAGTTCTGCGGGGGTCTCCATCCCGGGGGAGTCCCTGGTTCCCGGCGTGCACGCGTACCCGGGAGATCGAAAGCTGATTCCGGGCGGTGGGCGAGGCTCCAGGTTTCATGAACTCAGTTCGCTCATCCTCTGGCCCCAGTTCGAAACCTCGTACACCGACCTCCCGAGTCGTGTCTCCTGACCGACTCGCTCGCCCCGGCTACCTTCGTCATCACGAATCTCGAGCTCTTCGACTGGGGCTCGTTTGCCGGCCGGCACTCCGCCCAGATCGATCTGGAGGGTACCGCCGTTATCGGGCCGACGGGTAGCGGCAAGACTACGCTCATCGAGGCCCTGGGCCACACCGGACACACCTCACCCGCCGCGTTGTCACACACGGTGAACACTAAATCGAGCGCTGGAGCACCCGGTGTCGCGAACTCATCCCAGCTCTTGCTGCGAGCGGAATTACCCGTGCAGAGGCATTAGCACGCCAAGGGACCGGTCACCTGGTTCACCCTCAGCCCTTCACGCGGCGCGAGGCTCGCAACATGACGGCGCACAGCAGCTCGATGCGGCGCTATCAGCCGCCCCAGCTCGCGCCGGATCATGGCCATAAACCGTGCTCTCGCCCGCCGTGAGAAAGGTTTCCCACTGCACGCCTTGCGGATCGTCAATCCAGCTCTTCTCGCTCTGCGCATAACAGCAGGTCGTGGCGCCCTCTTCGAGCACCGGCCGCTCCGCCCGTTTGAGGCGGGCATAAACTTCCTCGAGTTCCGGGCGCGACTCGACCTGGATGCCGAGGTGCTGGACGCCAGGCGTTGCGCCGCGCCGGCTGATGGCGAAGTTCACACGCGGATCCTCGAGCATCCACTTGGCGTAGTCTGACTTGAGCACCGCGGGCCCGGCGGCAAAGAGCTCCGAGTAGAAGCGAACGGACGCTTCAAGGTTTTCGACGGCGACGTGCACGTGCAGGCGTTTCATGCGTGTTTCCTCTTCTGGGGCACAGCCGCGAGCGCCTGGCAATCGGGGCCGCAGGCCTCGTCGGAGAGGCTGCAGCAGTTCTCGCTGAGAAAGGAGACGAGTGCGTTCATGCGCCCGAGGTTCGGGCTGTAATAGAGGTTCCGCCCCTGCCGTCGACTGGCGATGAGCTCCGCATTCGCAAGCTCCTTCAGATGAAAGGACAACGTCGGTGCCGGGATCTTGAGCCGCCCGATGAGCTCGGACGGCGAATAGCCTTCAGGGCCTCGCTTGACGAGTAAGCGGAAGACCGCGAGACGGGCTTCCGAGGCGAGCGCAGAAAGCGAATGTACTGCTTCCGTAGATTTCATGCTTCCAAGTATATCGAAAGAAGTGGGTAAGTGCAACCATGAGAGGATCGCAAAAATACGCGGAAAATCGGGTTGAGCCTGTCGTGAGCGGGCAATTGACGAAAGCGGTCTTGGAGGGTGGCAGCTTGGCTGTGCGGGTACAGCGTTACGTACCTGAGTTCGAGCGACGATAAGCGACGCCGACCGGCGATTAGACTTGAGCTCGCTCGTGCGATGCAGGTGTAACCGAATGGCAGTGGACCCCGTATTCAGCAATGGGAGCGAGATGCGCCGGCGACTTCTCGGTCGTGAGAAATCAGCAAGGATGATGGAGACCCAGACGAATGAGGGGGCCCGGGCCGACCTGCGCACATTGCCAGCGCGCGCACACTGAACCGCGAGGTGCTGCAGACGGGCGCGGCAGCACGCGAGGCGGCATGCGGCGCGTGCGAGCCCCTCAGCGCTTGTGGCGATGGTGCGCGTCCGGGAAGTGCGGATGATTGTGAGTCAACGGCTCGTGACGATGGCGATGGGTATGCCGTGCCCCGGCCGGAACCCACCGCTCATGCGCATGCTGATGATGGGCATCGTGCTCGTGCTCGTGCTCATGCTCGATCGGCTGGTGCGTGTGTAGATGGCTATGCCGCTCCGTGACATGCAGCCACACCCCAAGAGCCATAAGAACGCCGGCGATCAGCAGCCGTGCGGTCACCGGCTCGTGAAAGAATGTGACGGCGACGGCCGCGCCAAAAAACGGCGCGACGGAAAAGTAAGCTCCGGTTCGCGCCGCACCGAGATGGCGTAGAGCGACCACGAAAAATGCGAGGCTTACGCCATACGATAGACATCCGATCAACAGCGCTGCCACGACCCCTCCGGGAGCCGGCATCGACGAGTTGATCACAAGCGCAAGCAGCAGATTCGCAACTCCCGCGCAAAGTCCCTTGACCGCGGCGATCCACGTGGCGTCACTCAAGGATACGCGCCGGGTGAGATTGTTATCGACCGCCCATCCGAGACAGGCGCCCAGAACGGCCAATGCCGGCCATGTCGCTCCGAATCGCAGCTCGCCCGGCCAGCTCATTACCCCGGCCCCTGCCACGATCGCAGCCATGCCGAGCGCGATGCGACGGTCGAAGTTCTCCCGAAACGCGAACCAGGCGATCAGGGCAGTGAAAACACCCTCGGCATTGAGCAGCAATGATGCCCCGGAGGCCGGCATGCGGGTCAGGCCGTACATGAGAAGCACCGGCGCGGCGAGGCCACCCGCAGCAATTGCACCCACGAGCCACGGGAGCTCAGCCGGCTCGAGCTGCGCGCGGGGAGCCCGACGGATCAGGCGATAGGCGGTGAGCCCGAGCCCCGAGCCGAGATACAGCAGCCCCGCCATGAGCCAGGGATTCACGTCCACGAGCAGCGCTTTGGCGAGCGGAGTGCCAGCGCCGAACAGCAGCGCCGCGCCGAGCGCCGCAACAATACCGGGGCGGCCCAGATCCTCGTAGAGTCTCATGCCCGCATCTGAGCCGAAGTGTGCAGTGTCGTCAACGGCTCCAGCACTGGAGCTCGATGCAGCAGTCCTGCTCGCGGAAGGTGGTCCCGCAGCCTCGGAGGCCGAATTGCCACCTCATCAGCCGGACCGCGTACGGTCGGACCGACGCGCTTCCGCGCGAGCGCCACCCCGGGTCAGTCGGCAAGCCGGAAATCCGCCTCCTGAGTGATGTAGGGAACATGCACGTAGTCTCGGATCGCGGCTATGGTGTTCCGGACCACGGTAGCCTCGATGAAGTAAGCAGGCCGAGCCTCGTGCGCCGGCCGGAACACGGCCAGTACTTCGCGTTCATCCAACCATGCATGCTCGAGCCGCCAGTCTGAGGCCTTGGCGTAATTGGCAAAATAAGTTCCGACCTTCTCTCGCCCCTGACGCCTGTCGACGGACACGACATCGAGGCGGACATCGTCTGCGAGCATCGCGCGCACGCCATCCCAGTCGCGCGTATTGAACAGCTCCAGGTAGCGGGACAGTACCGGGGAGGGCTGTCGCGGCGGGTTCGGAACCGTACCGGCGGACAGCACAGCCAGTCGTGAACGGCCACGATGGAGGGCAGCCTTAACGGCGGGAACGCTCAATCCGAGCAGCTGCCCGATGTCCTCGAGCGAGTGCCCGAGAACGTCCTTGAGGACCACGCAGCTTCGCTGCGCGGGCGCGAGCTCGAGGAAGCGACATATCGCCGTGTGCATCGCCTGCTCACGCATGACCGCGTCCTCGGGGCTTCCGGTCATCTCGGCCTTCAGTTGCTCAGCCGCCTCGATAGGCTCGGCCATCCTGTGCTCATAACGTCGCAGGAAGTCCAACGCCCGGTTGTGCGCAATCCGGAAAAGCCAGGCGCGCAGAGCCGGTACTTCCTTGAGGCCCGAGAGCTCGTAATAGGCGCGTGCGAGAGCGTCCTGCACCACGTCCTCGCCGTCCGCGATCGAGCCGGTCATGCGCGCGCAGTAGCGATGAAGCTCCGGGCGGATACCGGCTGCCAGCGCGAGGAAACTGCGGCGCGTCTCGTGCAGCCGGTCGAGGAGCGGATTGTCATCGCTTGGGCTCATACCGTCTCACGCCGCCGCCGCGATCGGGCTTCTCCTGCTGTGCACCCAGGGCTCTAGACGACTCACGCCATCGAGGTAGTCGTTCAGATGCGAGTAGGGCAACCAATCGAATGGGATAAGAGAGCGATAGCTCTCGAGCGGGACCATCGAATAGTCGGCGAGCGTCACATGATCGCCTACGAGATATCTGCGTCCCGCGACATGAGCGTCGAGCACAGGCGCGCTGCGGGCGAGACCGGCTTGCGCGAGCGCTACAAGGGCGGAGTCGCTCGTCAGGCCGCGCCGGGGCTTGGCGACCGTCTCGAAGGCGAGCGTTCCGAAGTCACGATTGAAATGCGTGAGCTCCCAGAATTGCCAGCGAATCACATCCGCGCGCGCCTGAGGCTCGCGTGGAAGCAATCGCTCGTCGCCAGCCTTGTCGGCGAGGTACTGCATGATGGCATTCGATTCCCACAGGACGAAATTCCCATCTTCTAGTGTGGGCACCCGGCCGTTGGCGTTCAACGCCAGATAGCTTGGCTTGCGCAAGTCTCCCGCAAAGAGATCATGCTCCCGGATCTCGAGCTTGAGGCCCAGGTGGTGGACGACCGCCTCGACCTTGCGGGAGTTCGGCGAGCCGGGGACGATATGCAGTTTCATGAAGGCCTCCGTCGTGCTGTCGGGTGAGCGCTCGAGCGCCGTGCATCACCAAGACGATCGAGCGGGTCCAAAGGATGCGGAGCGCGGCCGGGCCTGGGAGAATACCGGCCAGCACGAACGAGGAGCACGCACCCAGGATGCGTCTGCTGCGTGATGCCGTTTGCGTCAGCCTGCTTGGCCATGAACCCACCCAGGATCTCGGAACGAGTAGGTCCCGGCAGGACGGTGTTGACGTGATGGCGTAGGGATGATTGGTCGGGAGATTATGGACTGTGGGATTTCTGTGCCGTTTGGCGCGTAAATCAATATTGCGCCAAATACGCCGGCGGTATTGGCGCACAGATCACCACGTGCCATGGCAGCCCGGCGAATCAGGACTCCTCATCCGCCCGCAGCCTGTATCCGAGGCCGGTCTCGGTGAGGAGATAACGGGGCTTTTGCGGATCGCGCTCGAGCTTGGTGCGCAGGTTCTTGATGCAAACCCTGAGGCTGCGCGAGTCGTCGAGCCGCTCGGGCCCCCAGACTTCGCGGATGAGCTGGCCCTGCATGACGATCGAGCCAAGATGCCGGGCGAGACACTCGATCACGCGATACTCGAGGGGCGTCAGGTGGAGCTCTCCCGTCGGACCGCGGGCTTCCCGTCTGCCAAGGTCGAGCCGCACGTCGCCGAGCGTCAGAGCGGAGGTCTGCTCCGCGCTGCGGACGTTCCGCCGCAGCGCCGCGCGGACCCGGGCGAGCAGCTCCGGAGCGCTGAAGGGCTTCGTGACATAGT
>DASYGA010000405.1:0-2796 GCA_036000265.1 Steroidobacteraceae bacterium
CCCATCTCCTTCGGACCCGGCTTGGCTCCGCCCTCGGAAAGCGTAGAAATCGCGCTCAGCACAATCGCGCGAATCTCGTCCTCGCCCGCGGCCTGCGGCAGATAGCCCTCGATCATCTTGATCTCAGCCAGCTCCTTCTCCGCCAGCTCCGGCCGATTGCCCTTGCTGAATTGCTCGGCGGAGTCCTTCCGCTGCTTGATCAGCGTGGTCAGGATCTGCGCCTCTTCGGCCTCGGTCAGCGCCGTGCGTTTGTCGATCTCCTTGCCGCGCAGCGCGGACTTCACCATCCGCAGCGTGGTCAGCCTGTGCTCCTCGCGGGCCTTCATTGCGGTAACAATGTCCGCCTGAATCTTCTCGCCAATCGTCATATGTGCTTGTCCTGACTTGTCGTGGGTTCTCTTCCACGCACGATTATAAGTTCCCACCGACAGCGTTTGTCCGTGTCCGCGGAAAAGTACTTGACGCCACACACTGTGTCATATACAGTGTGTCCAATACAGTATGTCACCCACCCTCCGGATCGAACTCTTCGACTCCCTCCGGCTCGAATTGCGCCGAGGCTGCCTGGTCCTGGCCGTGCTGGCCCAGTTGCGCCGGGAGCACTATGGCTACACGCTGCGCAAGTCATTGGTCGAAGCCGGTTTAGAGATCGAGGAGAGCACGCTCTACCCGCTGCTGCGGCGACTGGAGACGCAAGGCCTGTTGACCAGCCAGTGGCGCGAAGAGGACAAGCGCAACAAGCGCTTCTACCGGCTGAGCCCCGAAGGCGAGGTGGTGCTAGGGCAACTGCTGGCCGAGTGGAACGGCATCAACTGCGCCGTCGGGCGGATTCTCGGCGCCGGATCCCCGCTTGAGAGAAAGAGCGAGAGCAAGTCGGACGGAGAGGAGAGTTAGCCATGGAGCTTCTGGAACGTTATCTACAGGCGGTCGGCGAGCATCTTCCGGCAAAGAGCCGGCAGGACACCATCGCCGAGCTGCGCGCCAACCTGCTTGCCGAGATGGAGGGCCGCCAGGAGGAGCAGGGCAGACCCCTCGCCGAAGACGAGGCGGCAAAGATCCTCGAAGCCCACGGGATGCCGATCATGGTGGCGGCGCGCTATCGGCCGCAGCACTCGCTCATCAGCCCGGCGATGTTTCCCATCTACTGGTACACACTTAAGAAGAGCTCTCCGCTGCTGGCCGTGGCCTATGCCGCCGTCGAAGGCGTGCGGATCCTCGTTCAGGGCCAGCCGCTGTCGGAGCTTCTCGCGGCGTTCGCGCACTTCTGGAGCATCGCGCTGATCTACTGGGCGATCATCACGCTGGGCTTCGCGGTCTTCGAGTATCTGCAACAGACGAAGAGCGCAAAGTTCGCCGTGCCGCACTGGAGCGTCCGCGATCTGCCGAAGCTGGAGCGCCGGGAGAAAGCGCCGTCCCTGGTCCACGACATAGCCGATGTCATTGTGAGCATCGCCGGAGTCCTGTGGCTGCTGGCCGTGCCGAACCACCTGTACCTGATCCTGGGACCGGGGGCGAGGTTCACTCGCCAGATGCCGTTCGGCCTTGCGCCCCAGTGGCACATCCTCTACTGGCAGATCATGGCGCTGTTCATCGCCATGGCCACGCTGAAGGGGCTGATGCTGTCGCCGGTGCTGCGTCCACTGAGAGACTGGCTACAGCTTGGAGTGCAGGCGCTCGGCATCGGCATCCCGGCCATCGCGCTCCAGTTGAAGCCGTTCTTCGTTCCTGCCGCGGGCTCGACCGAAACCGTGCAGTCACTGGTAGCAATCAACGCCGGAGTCGCGCTCGGCCTCGAGATTGCAGTGATCATCGCCGGTGTGAAACTGCTCTGGGACCTGTGGCGGCTCATTCGCTCGCGCATCTTCAAGCAGGCCGGGATCGCGGCCGTGTGGTAGCAGCGGAGCGTCCCAGACACAACCAACGGAGCCGGCACGATTCCTCCCATTCGAGGCCATGCCCGCCGGACTCGTTACAATAGAAGCATGATCCGGAAAACACGCCTCTTTACCCCTGGCCCGACGCCACTGCTCCCCGCCGCCCAGTTCGCCATGGCTGCCGCAGACATTCACCACCGCACACCCGAGTTCCGCGCCCTCTACACCCGCGTGCTCGCACAGCTCAAGGACTTCGTCGGCACGAAGAACGACGTCATCATCCTATCGAGCTCCGGCACAGGCGCGATGGAAGCCTCCGTCTCCAACCTGACTTCGCCGGGAGACCGCGTGCTGGTGCTCAGCGCCGGAAAGTTCGGCGAGCGCTGGACCGGCATCACCAAGGCCTTCGGCTGCCATGTCGATGTCATCGAGGTGCCTTACGGCAAAACCTTCACGCTCGACCAGGTCAAGGCCGCGCTCAAGCTCGAAACCCGCGCCGTCTTCGTGCAGGCCACCGAATCCTCCACCGCCGTGCGCCACGACATCGAAGGCATCGCCAAGCTGCTCAAGGCTGAAAAGTCCGAAGCACTGCTGATCGTCGATGCCATCACCGGCCTCGGCACCACCCACTTCGACATGGACGCCTGGGGCGTCGATGTGCTCATTGGCGGCTCGCAGAAGGCCGTGATGATGCCGCCCGGCCTGGCGTACCTCGCCGTCAGTCAGCGCGCCTGGGACCGCATGGAGTCCACCTACAACCCGCGCTACTACTTCGACCTCCGCAAGGAGCGCAAGAACGCCGCCAAGGGCGAGTCGGCCTACACCCCGGCTGTCGCGCTGATCGCCGCGCTCGGCGCGTCGCTCGACTACATCGCCCGGCAGGCTTCCACAGCGGAGAATCCGGCAGGCAATCTCGCCGAAG
>DASYGA010000475.1:0-3094 GCA_036000265.1 Steroidobacteraceae bacterium
GAGGTCAGCGTCGACAACACCTTCATGTCGCCATGCCTGCAGAGCCCGCTGGCTCTCGGGGCCGACATCGTGATGCACTCCACCACCAAGTACCTCAACGGCCACTCCGACGGCATCGGCGGCGCCCTCATCGGCTCCACCCCCGAGCACAAGGAGCGATTCTGCCTCGTCCAGAAAGCCGCTGGCGGCGTCATGTCGCCCTTCGAGTGCTTCCTCGTCCTCCGCGGCATCAAGACCATGCCTCTGCGCATCAAGGCCCACGAGGAGAACGGCCGCGCCGTCGCCGAACATCTCTCGCAGCACCCGAAGGTGACGAAGCTCGCCTACCCGGGCCTCAAGTCCCATCCGCAATACGACTTGGCCACACGCCAGCAAAAGGGCTTCGGCTCCATGATGAGCTTCGACATTGCCACGCGAGAGAACGCAGCGAAGTTCCTTGGCGCCCTGCAAATCTTCCTCAACGCCGAATCGCTCGGCGGCGTCGAATCGCTCGCCTCGCACTCCGCCACCACCACGCACGGCTCCGTCTCCGCCGAGGAGCGCGCCGAGATGGGCATCACCGAAGGCCGCATCCGCCTCTCCATTGGCATTGAGGACAAGGAAGACCTCATCGCCGACCTCGATCAGGCCCTGGCGGCCGTGTAGTTGGCTTCGGTGAGAGCTCTGAGAAAGGCCTACAATTCAACGGCGGTGGATTCCATGACTGGTGTTTCGCGAAGGGGTTTTCTCAAAGCAGGTTCCGTGGCGGCAGCAGCCGCTGGCCTGGCCGGGCGCGCCCACACAATATGGGCGGCCGGCTCCGGTCCACACGTGCCGCTCGCCGAATTCGGCTATGGCGATGTCTCGCTGGCAAGCGACCCGCACGAATCGCAATTGATGAATTGCCACTCCGTGCTGATGGCGCTCGACGAGGACAGCCTGCTCAAGCCCTTCCGGCAAATGTCCGGCATGCCTGCGCCCGGCCAGGATCTTGGCGGCTGGTACAGCTACGATCTCAACTACAATTACCGCGCGGGCTTCGACGAAGGCTTCGCGCCGGGTTGCACCTTCGGCCAATGGGTCTCGGCGCTTGCCCGCACTTACGCGATCACCGGCGAAGAGGCCACGCGCCAAAGGGTGCTCCGCCTCAATCGCTTGTACGCGCAGACGATCACGGCCGACTTCTACGATAAGAATCGCTTCCCGGCTTACACCTACGACAAACTCCTTCTCGGGCTCCTCGATTCACATGTCTACGCGAGAGACCCGCAGGCGATGGCGATCCTCGAGCACACGACAAACACTGCGCTGCCCCACCTGCCGGGCCACGCCATCGAGCACGACCACCCCTGGCGCACGGACAAGGACCCGCAGGACGCATCGTGGACGTGGGATGAGTCGTATACCTTGCCCGAAAACCTGTTCCTCGCCTCCCAGCGCGGAGCTGGCCGGCGCTACTTCGAACTCGGCCTGCAATACCTCTTCGACAAGCCCTGGTTCGATCCGCTGTCGCGCAATGAAAACGTGCTCGCCGGCCATCATGCGTACAGCTACGTGAATTCCCTGTGCTCGGCAATGATGGCTTTCATGGTGGCAGGCAGCGCGAAACATCTGCGCGCGTCACAAAACGCATTCGCCATGCTCCAGGCGCAGAGCTATGCCACCGGCGGCTGGGGACCGGACGAGCAACTGCGCGCGCCGGAATCCGACGACGTGTACAACAGCCTGACCAACTCCCACGCGAGCTTTGAAACACCGTGCGGCAGCTACGCGCACTTCAAGCTCACCCGCTACCTGCTGCGCGTCACACGCGATGCTCTCTACGGCGACAGCATGGAGCGCGTCATGTACAACACTGTGCTAGGCGCGCTGCCGCTCCAGGAAAACGGCAGGAACTTCTACTACTCCGATTACAACTTCGATGCCCAGCGCGTGTACAAGAAGGCGCACTGGGCGTGTTGCTCCGGCACCCTACCCCAGGTTGCGGCGGACTATCGCATCAACACATACTTCCGCGGCCCGCAAGCGGTGTATATCAATCTCTACATCCCCTCTACGCTGCGCTGGAACGAAGGCGGAGCAGTGCTGTCCATGACGCAGGAGAGCGACTATCCCTACGAGGGGCGCATCGCCTTCACACTCACCAGTTCCCGGCCGGCGGAAACGACGCTCCACTTTCGCATTCCAGCCTGGGCGAAGGGAGCCGAACTCCATGTCAATGGAGTGCGCCAGAAAATCGAGAACCGGCCCGGCGACTTTGCGGCAGTGCGCCGCGAGTGGAGCACGGGCGATCGCGTGGAACTCGATATTCCGCTGACCATGCGGCTGGAGCCGCTCGACCCGCACCATGCGGACACCGTGGCCCTTCTGCGCGGGCCCCTGGTGCTGATGGCGGTGAAGGAATCCCAGGGCGCTCCGCTGCCGAACATCACGCGACAGCAACTGTTGGCGGCGCGCCGGGTAAGTGAGCGCCAATGGCGCGTTGCCGCGGCTGGCGGCCCCGTGGACCTGTTGCCATTTACTTCACTCGGGTCGCGCCCCTACACCACTTATGTGAAAGTGGGGTAACTCACCGTCTCGCTATTCGGACGTTTCCGCTCCACCCGTCGCGTGATGCCGCCTGCAGATCATCGTTCCCTGCAGGCTGGCGATGAGCTTCTCCCCTCCATGCGCAATTGCGAACACGTCAGCCTGGACCGCCATGAGCGTCCGCCCCGGTTTGAGCACCTTCCCTCGCGCCACAAACCGCTCGCCCACCCCCGGCCGCAGCAGATTCACCTTGAACTCCACGCTGAGCACCTCGGACGCCGGCGGCATCAGCGTATATGCCGCATAACCGGCCGCCACATCGGCAATCGTGGTAACCACACCGGCGTGCAGAAACCCATGCTGCTGCCCAAGTTCCTCGCGAAAAGGAAGCGAGAACTCCGCATACCCGGGATGCACGGCCGTCAGCTCCGCCCCAATCAGCCGCAGAAACGCCTGCTTCGCCGCATCGCCCCTCACCCGCGTCGCAATCTGCTCATCCGTTTCCACATGCTCGTGCTTCATCGGCAATGAGTATACGGAAATACCCGGGCTCGCTGTCCTTCCCACGCACCTGCACTGCGGGTCA
>DASYGA010000040.1:0-2601 GCA_036000265.1 Steroidobacteraceae bacterium
GACGAGAAGGGGCGCATCTACTTCACCGATCCGCGCTATCTCGGCCGGGAAACGATGGGCCAGCCGGTCCAGGCGGTATATCGTCTCGACCCGGACGGCACGGTCGTGCGCCTCATCACCGACGCGGGAAAACCCAACGGCATCGAGGTGTCACCCGATCAGAAGACGCTCTATGTTCTGTCACACGACAACGGTGCGCACGACTTTCTCGAAAAGGGCGAAACCGCGGAAAAGGGTCAGATGGCCTGCCTCGCCTACGCGCTTTCCCCGGACGGCACGGTTAGCAATCGCAAAATCCTCGTCAATTGGGCACCCAACGATGGCGGCGATGGCATGACCGTCGACGTCGACGGCAACCTCTATATTGCCGTTCGCAGCGAGGCGGCTCCTGGAGTGTACGTGTACTCGCCGGAAGGCAAGCAGCTTGCCTATGTCTCGACCGGCAAAGAACTGCCGACCAACGTCGCGTTCGGCTACGGCGACGATGCCAATCTACTCTATGTCACGTCCGGCAAGAGCCTCTACACCATCCGGACGGTGAAAAAGGGCTATCATCTGAAGGGTTAATCCGCTCGCGGGCCCGCCGTAATCTGTCCCCGCGCTGGGCGCATTTGCCGATCATCGGGAGAACCCGGCTGACACCTTGATGGGGCTCAGCCGGGATCAACAACGAATTCTGGAAGGGGTAGGAGCGGCCATGATATCACTTTCTGCGGAGGCGATCCGGCACTACCATGAGCACGGCTATTATTCCCCGGTGCGCGCGCTCTCCGCAGCCGAGGCGGCGGAGCTGCGTCGTCACCTCGAGGAATACGAGCACGCCGGCGGCACTCTTTCCGGTCCGCTGCGTCATAAAACCCATCTCCTCTTCACATGGCTGAATGACCTGATCCGCCGCCCGAGCATTCTCGACGCGGTTGAGGACATCATCGGGCCGAACATCCTCTGTTGGGGGACCAGCTTCTTCATCAAGGAGGCGCGCACTCCCAGCTTCGTCTCCTGGCACCAGGACAGCACCTATTGGGGACTGGAGCCGCCCGACATCGTCACTGCCTGGGTCGCGATCTCCGAAAGCACGCTGGAGAACGGCGCCATGCGGGTGATCCCGGGCACACACATCGGCGACCAAGTGGCTCATCGCGACACGTTCGCGCGCGACAACATGCTGAGCCGCGGCCAGGAGATCGCGGTGGAGGTCGATGGTTCCAAAGCCGTTGATCTGGTTCTTCAGCCAGGCGAGATGTCGCTGCATCACGTCCGGCTGATCCACGGCAGCGAGCCCAATCCCTCCGCGCGGCGCCGCATCGGCTTCGCCATCCGGTACCTGCCCACCCATGTCCGCCAGACGGTGGGGGCGCGGGACTTCGCCACTTTGGTGCGCGGTGTGGACACCTATCACAATTTCGAAGACGAGCAGCCCCCAGACGCAGATATGTCTGTGGCCGCGCGCGCATTCCATGCGCACGTCACTGGTACCCAGCAACAAGTGCTGATGCGTGAAACGGGGCGCGCGATGTAAGGGAAACGACCATGAAGGTGCCCGGCGACGTGCGTTGGACGGTCCTGGGGCTGCTGTTCGTCGGCGGCATGATCAACTACCTCGACCGCTCTGCCATCGGGGTCGCCGCACCCTTCCTGGCCAAACAGTTGTCCCTGTCGCCGTCGGAACTTGGCTGGGTGTTCAGCGTATTTTTCTTCGGCTACGCGGCGTTCTGCTTCGTCGGCGGCTACGCTTCCGACCGCATCGGCGCCCGCAACGTGTTCGCCGTCGCGGCGGTCGTCTGGTCGCTGTTCTGCGGCCTGACCGCCTTCGTGTTCAGCTACACCTCGCTGCTGATCGTACGCGTGATCTTCGGAATGGGGGAGGGGCCGTACGGCTCAGCCACCAACAAGATGATCAGCAACTGGTTCCCGCGCCGCCAGCAGGCGAGCGCAGTCGGCTGGGCAAACGCCGGCACACCTCTCGGCGGCGCCATCGCCGGGCCGATCGTGGGCTTCATTGCGCTGGCGTATGGTTGGCGCGTGTCGTTCATCGTCATCGCGCTCATCGGCCTGTGCTGGGCGGCCGCCTGGATGCTGCTCGTCACCGACCGGCCGGAGCAGAATGTCCGCGTGAGCGCCGCCGAGCGCGCTGCGATCGCAGCCGACCCCGAGGTGCCGGCCGCCGGGCCAAACGTGAGCCTCGGCCGGTTGCTGATCCGTCCCGGCGTGCTCGCCACCGCGTTTGCCTTCTTCGGTTATGCCTACATCCTGTACTTCTTCCTGTCCTGGTTTCCCAGCTACCTGACGATGCAGCAGCATCTCAGCATCAAATCCATGAGCTTCGTCGGCGCCATCCCCTGGCTCCTCGGCTTCACCGGCCTCGCCGGCGGCGGCATGGTTTCCGACGCCATCTATCGCTTCACCGGGGCAATGCGGTGCTGGCGCGCAAGCTCGTGCTCGTTGGCGGTTTGCTGATCGCGGCGGTCTGCGTCGCGCTGGCCGGCGAGGTCACCGGCGTACTGGCGGCGGTGACGCTGATGACCGTGTCGGTATTCTTCATGTATCTGACCGGGCACACCTATTTCTCGCTCATCCTCGACACGATCGAGAAGAGCCGCG
>DASYGA010000086.1:0-2842 GCA_036000265.1 Steroidobacteraceae bacterium
AACAAATCGAAAACCGCGGGCTCATCGACGGGATCTTCCAATTCCACCGTCAGGCCGGCCAGGGGCAGCTCGCTCCTGGGAGCGTTTTGCAGCGCGAGCATGACCTGAAAGACGGGATTACGGCTAAGGCTGCGCTCCGGCCGCACCGCCTCGACGACTCGATCGAACGGCACGTCTTGATGGGCGAAAGCGCGCAGAGCCTCATCCCTGATCTCGCCGAAGAGCCTGCTGAGGCGATACTCCGGCTTGACCCGCATGCGAAGAGCAAGGGTGTTGACGAAGAATCCGATCAATCCCTCGAGCTCCGCATGCTGGCGATTCGCGATCGGCGTGCCGATGACGACATCGTCCTGACCTGAAAGACGCGAGAGGAGGATGCTCCAACCTCCGTAGAGCGCCATAAACAGCGTTACGCCGTGCCACTGCGCCAACCTCCTGAGGCCCGCTGTGATCTGCGGGTCCAGGACCACCTGCAGAGTCTTGCCGCGGTACGTCTGCACCGCGGGGCGGACACCATCCGCAGGCAGCTTCAGCTCGATCGCCGCGCCCTCGAGGCACTCCCGCCAATAGGCCAACTGCATATCCAGCGCCTCGCCCCGTAACCAGTCCTGCTGCCAGCGGGTGTAGTCCGCGTATTGAACAGCAAGCGGCGTAAGCGGATTTTCCGCCCCCCGATGAAACGCCGAATAGATCGCGGCCAGCTCCCGGCAAAGCACCCCCATCGACCAGCCATCGCTAACGATGTGATGAATGGTAATGAGCAGCACATGTTCCCCGGGAGCCAGCCCAATCAGGCGGCCGCGCACGAGAGGCCCAGTCTCGAGGTCAAAGCCCCGATGTATCTCATCGGAACGATGCTGCTCCAACTGCTGACGGCGCTGGCGGTCATCCAAGCCGCTCAGATCCACGATCGCGAGCGGGAATCGGGCTTCCGCACTCACCTGCTGACGCAGGCCCTCCGTGTTGACGACGAAGGTGGTGCGTAGCGTCTCATGCCTTTCCATCAGCACATCGAGCGCTCGTTGCAAGGCTTCGAGGTCCAACGGCCCGTGGAGCCTGGCGATCAGCGGGATCCGATAGCCCGCGGCACCCCCCTCGAGTCTGTCGATGAACCACAGCCGCTGCTGCGCCCAGGAAGCCGGGTACAGCGCCCGTTCCCCGGCGCGCCGCGCATGGCGGCGTATAGGCGGAGCATGTCCGACCTGCTGCTCGAGCAGCATCCGCGCCAGCTCCGGACGCGATTTCAACAGAGCGGCCACTCGGCGCTTCATGTCGGATGAGCTCTCGGTCACGTGATGACTCCTGTATTGAGCTTGCGAATGCACTCTCGAGCTTCGCTCTCCGACATGGCCGACAGCCGTCCTAAAAGCGACTCGACCTCCTCTCCGCTAGCGGTGAGCCCGACCAGCAGTTGCTCGCTGCGAAGCTCATCCAGTCTTTCGGCGAATTGCCGCAGCGTCGGATGGTTGAACACGTCCTTCATCGAGGCACCCGCGAAGAGGCTGTCTCTGACGCGCAGGATCATCTGCGTTGCGAGCAGCGAATGTCCGCCGAGCTCGAAAAAACCGTCATTCCTCCCCACACGCTCAATTCCCAGCAATTTTCCCCAGATCGCGGCCAGCGTTTCCTCGACCTCTCCCTGCGGAGGCTCATAGGCATTGCCGATAGGCGTGCCCAGCCTCGGCGCAGGGAGAGCGCGTCGATCCACTTTGCCGCTCGTGGTGAGCGGCAACCGCTCGAGAACCACGAACGCCGTCGGGACCATATACTCCGGCAGTGCCCCCCTCAGCTCCCGCCGTAACTCACCCACATCCACCTGCTCGCCTTCTCGAGCCACCAGATACGCCACGAGCCGCTTCTCTCCGGAGTCATCCTCACGAGCGAGCACCAGGCTCTGCCGAAGTCCAGCGTGCAGTGCAAGCCGCGCTTCGATCTCACCGAGCTCTATCCGGTAGCCGCGAATCTTCACCTGGTCGTCATTGCGGCCCAGGAACTCGATCGTTCCATCGGGCCGCCAGCGCGCCATGTCGCCGGTGCGATACATCCGGCTCCCGTCATTGGCGAACGGGTCCGAGAGAAAGCGCTCGGCGGTCAGATCCGGCCGGTTGGCATACCCTCGCGCAACACCCGCGCCGCCAACGTAGATTTCCCCCTCCACGCCGACCGCCACGGGCTTCAGTAGCCTGTCCAGAATATAGACTTTCGCGTTGGCCAAAGGGCGCCCGATGTGCAGCACCGGATCATCTGCGAGCAGGGATCCGGAAGTCGCGACGACCGTCGACTCCGTGGGTCCGTAATTGTTGACCACCTGGTAGGATCGCCTTCCCGGGTGTTGCCGCAATCGGTCGCCTCCGATGAGAAGCGTGCGCAGTCCCTCACTGTGCAGATTGCGCGCCAGGGCGATCTCCGCGAGCGGCGTCGTCAGAAAGCTGATCTCGATCTCCTGCCCCGCCCACCACGCGAGCAGCGCTTCCGGGTCGCGCGTGAGCTCGGCAGGCGCAATGACAAGCGTCGCACCTGCGCATAGTGCCGGCCAGACCTCCCACGCTGCCGCATCGAATGCGACCGACGCCAGGCACGAGCACCGCGTGCCTGGGTGCAGCTCGAACGTCTCGCAGTGCCACTGCACGAGATTCAGCAGACTCCGATGCTCAATCATCACTCCCTTTGGCGTTCCCGTGGAACCTGACGTGTAGATCACATAAGCCAGATTGCGAGCGCCCACGCCCAGCCCCTTGCGGTCCAAACTCGACGTCGACTGGCCCATGACCTTGCCTGCATCCAAATGGAGTATCGGTGCCCTGGTCAGCGGCAACGTGCTCCCGCTCTCCGCATCCGCAAT
>DASYGA010000147.1:0-7158 GCA_036000265.1 Steroidobacteraceae bacterium
AGCCCTTTGCAAGCGCTGCTCCGGTCACTGGGTTGACTGGCGAGTTTCGCAATCGAGGCTTCGATCACGGGTGCGACATGGCTAACTCAATCTCCGGGGCTGCTTCTCCCCTGTCGGTCATCATTCTCGCCGCGGGTGAGGGGAAGCGGATGAAGTCCGCGCTGCCGAAGGTCCTGCAGCCGCTCGCGGGGCGGCCACTGCTCGCCCACGTCATCGATACTGCGCGGTCACTCGAGCCGGCGGCGATACATGTCGTCTACGGGCACGGGGGCGAGCGCGTCCGCGAGGCGCTCGCCGCAGAGCCAGTGCAGTGGACGTTGCAGGCACAGCAGCTCGGGACGGGGCATGCCGTGTTGCAGGCCGTGCCGAAGGTGCCGGACGACCATGTAGCACTGGTACTTTACGGGGATGTGCCGCTTCTCGGCCGGCAGACACTCGCGCCGCTGGTTGCACTCGCCGGGCCAGGGCAGGTTGCGCTGCTCACGATGACCGTCGACGATCCGACAGGCTATGGCCGGGTCGTGCGCGACGGCGCGGGCCGGGTGCAGCGGATCGTGGAGCAGAAGGATGCATCGGCCGCGGAGCGGGGCATCCGGGAATGCAACACGGGAGTGATCGCGGCGCCAGCGAAGCTCCTGCGCGGCTGGCTGGAAGGCCTCAGGGCCGACAATTCGCAGCGCGAGTACTACCTCACCGACATCATTGGGATGGCGGTCCAGGCCGGTGTGGCGGTCAATCCGTTGCAGTGCGCGGACCCGATCGATGCGCTGGGCGTGAACGACAAGGTGCAGCTCGCCACCTTGGAATCGGTCTGCCGCCAGCGGGCCGCACGCGCGCTGATGCTGGCGGGGGTGACCGTGGCGGACCCGGCACGGATCGACGTTCGGGGGCGGGTGATCCACGGCAAGGACGTGTTCATCGACGTCAACGTGGTGCTGGAGGGAGAGGTGAGGCTCGGTGACCGGGTGCGCATCGGTCCCGGATGCGTCATCCGGGACGCGGAGATCGGGGACGACACGCAGGTCTTACCGCATTGCGTGATCGAGGGGGCAGCGATCGGCCCTTCGTGCAACATTGGGCCATTCTCGCGGTTCCGACCGACGTCGAGGCTGTCCGGTGGCGTGCACATCGGCAACTTTGTCGAGGTGAAGAATTCGACGATGGCGGAGCAGTCGAAAGCCAACCATCTGTCGTACGTCGGGGACGCGCAGGTGGGCGCCCGCGTCAATATCGGCGCCGGCACGATCATCGCCAACTACGATGGCGCCAACAAGCACCGCACGGTGATCGAGGATGACGCGCACACGGGATCGAACAGTGTGCTCGTGGCTCCCATTACCGTCGGGGCCGGCGCGACTATCGGGGCGGGATCGACGGTCGCGGCGCAGGTGCCTCCCGGCAAGCTCACGATCGCGCGGGCGCGCCAGACGACGATTGAAGGCTGGAAGCGGCCCACGAAGCCGAAGAAGTAGCTGCCTCACCTCGACCGGATCATCGTCCTCGCGACAGGCGTTCCGGCGCGCCGCATCCGCAAGGCGCACACGCTGGGCAGTCGTGCAACTCTCGTCCGAGGGACTTTCCGCCGTGCGCGCTTGCGGCATAATCGCCGCAACGACCAAATGGGAGAATGCCATTGCGCGCCGCCCTCCTGCTCTCCACCCTGCTCGGCCTCGGATCTGTCGCCTGTGCGCGGGCCGCTATCGTGTTCAAACCGGTCGCACCGGCAGTGCGGTCATTCAACCTGGGCGCATTGCGCCTGACCGTGCTGCACGACGCGCAGATCATTGTCCCCAACGACGGCCAGACCTTCGGAGTCGGCATCGATCCGCGCAAAGTGGGTGCCGTCCTGCGGCAGGCCGGCGCGCCTGCGGATCGGATCCCGCTCAGCGTGAACGTGCTGATGCTGCACGTCGGACCGCGCCTCGTGCTGATCGATACGGGGCTCTCACCGGCCAATCACGGCGATGTGCTTGGAGCTCTGCGTTCTGCCGGTGAGACACCCGATGACGTTACGGACGTTCTCATCACACACCCACACCTCGATCACATCGGCGGCCTGATCGATGCCGCTGGCCGCCCTGCCTTTCCCCATGCAACGGTCCACATCGCGAGCGCCGCGTGGGCCTGGATGCAGAAGAACGCTTCGCCTGAGGTGGTCAAGGCCGTAGCGGGCAAGGTCCAGACTTTCGATCCCGGCGCCCGGATCCTGCCAGGGATATCGTCCGTATCCCTCCCTGGCCATACGCCAGGTCACGTCGGATATCTGATCGTCTCCGGCCACGAGCGGCTCCTCGATATCGGCGACACGGCCCACAGCTCGATCGTCTCGCTCGCCCGCCCGCAGTGGGCCATGCAATTCGACAACGACGAAGCGCTTGGCCGCGAAACCCGTGGCAAGACGCTGGCAATCCTGGCGAAAAACGGTGAGTGGGTGTACGCGCCTCACTTTCCATTCCCCGGGGTAGGCCACATCGTTGCGCGCGGACAGGGCTTCGCCTGGAAGCCAGGACTACCGCGCTAAGAAAATAAGCTATCGGGCGCGCATCTCGGCGTCCAGACAGAACGCGTGATCGGACGCCTGTGTAGCGCAAGCAAACTTCGTCCGTAATACCGTATTTTTGGGCAAATCAGCAGGCTAATGAGCTTTCGCGCCGCCGAATCCAACGTAAACTGACCGCCTCGAGGTTGGTCCTCCATGGGGTGGTGCGCATGAGCACGTTCCAAGACATCAAGCAGGCGGTGAAAGCCCTTTCCGCTGCCGATCGGACCCAGCTCCTCGACTGGATGGCGGTGAATCTGGACGTGGGCCTTTTCGTCACGGAGCCGCCCATGGCCTATGGCGCCGCGGTACTGGAGCGTGATTTCTATTCCCTCGAGGAGTACCTCGAGCTGGAAGAGAACAGCACGATGGCGTATGAGTACGTCGCCGGCCAGTTGTATGCGCTGACGGCGGCGAGTCCGGCGCACGAGATCATCACGGGTAACTTGTACGCTGCGATTCACTTGCATTTGCGCGATAGGCCCTGTCGCGTCCATTTGGCCGAGAGGCGCATCGTTTTCAGGTGTCGTGAGGACGATATTGCCTACCGGCCTGATGTCTGGGTTGGCTGTGAAGATGAGCGAAACGGGAAAGGAATGCTCGTCGAAGAGCCCCGCCTGGTCATAGAGGTTCTGTCACCCTCGACCGCGCGCATCGACAGGCGAGAGAAGGCGGTCAACTATAGAGAGATACCCTCGCTCGAGGAATGCGTGCTCGTCTCGCAAAAGTGCGCGCAAGTGATTCTCTACCGTCGGGCGGAGGGGTGGAGTCGGGTCGTCGTCGACACGCTCGATGCCACTTTGGAGCTTCGCTCCATCGGGCTGACGCTCCCCATTGCGCAGATCTATGACAAGATTCCGTGAGCGCGAGGGTTCCCCCGCGCGCAATCAGGCGCTACAGTCGGCCAGCCGGCGCGGTGCCGCAGAAGGGGCCCTCTTGATCGACATGACGAAAGACTTCATTCGACCTGTTCACCGTCTTTTCGGGATGCTCGCGGCGGCGCTTCTCTGTCTTGCGGCGGCACGCCCGGCGCTGGCGGCCGACTCGCATGCCGCAACGCTGCCGCCGATCCGGCACGTATTCCTCATCGTGCTCGAGAACAAATCCTTCGAAGCCGCCTTCGGGCCCCAATCGCCTGCGCCCTACCTTGCCAAGACCCTTCCCGCCAAGGGCGCTCTGCTCACCCAGTATTATGGGGTTGGCCACTGGAGCCTCGACAACTACATCGCCCTGGTGAGCGGCCAGGCACCGAATCCGGCGACTCAGAACGACTGCCCACAACCCATCGAGTTCCAGCCGAGCAGCCCCGGCCTGGATGCTCAGGGGCAGTTGCCCGGGGTGGGCTGCGTGTATCCCGCGATTGTGAGAACACTGCCCGACCAGCTGGAGCCGGCAGGTCTCACGTGGAAGGGATTCATGGAAGACGTGGATCGCAACCCGACGCGCGATGATCCGCAGACCTGCACCGCGGGCAGGATTGGCAAGAGCGATGAGACAGAGCGGGCCACGGCCGACGATCAATACGCCTCCAAGCACGACCCGTTCGTCTACTTCCATACCCTCCTGGACCATCCCGCGCGCTGCGCGGCGCACATCGTCAATCTCAGCGAATTGCGGATCGATCTGCGCCGGGTCGCCACTACGCCCAACTACTCGTTCATCACCCCCAACCTCTGCAACGATGGCCACGATCTGCGTTGCGCGGACGGCCAGGTGGGCGGGCTGGTCGGCATCAACCGATTTCTGAAGAAATGGGTCCCGGTCATCACGCGCTCCCCGGCATTTCGCCAGGATGGCCTGCTCATCATCACTTTCGACGAATCCGACGGCGTGGCGCCCGATGCCTTCGATGCGTGCTGCGGCGAGAAGCCGCTGCCCGGCTCTCCCGAGCCGGCGGGCTTGCGCGGACCGGGTGGCGGCAGGATCGGCGCGGTGCTGCTATCGCCGTACATCCGGCCGGGCACCGACTCCGCGGAGCCCTACAACCACTACTCGCTCCTGCGGACCGTGGAGAACATCTTCGGCCTCGGGCACTTGGGCTACGCGGCGGCGCCGGGGCTGCGTCCCTTCGGCCCGGACGTCTTCACCGGCTCGCCAGACCGCCCCAAAGCCCGCTGAAAGCTGCCTAGCGGATCCGGCCGCGGCGCAGGAGATTCACCAGCCCGACCAGCACGACGGCGCCCAGCAGCGATACCAGCACCGCGCTCAGGCTGAAGAAGCCCCGTCCCGGTGCGCCGCCCAGGGCGGGCGCGAGCAGCCGTGCCGCGAGCAGCGCCCCGACGATCCCGGCGGCGGTGGTCAGCACCGCGCCGCGATCGGCATCGGATCGCATGATCAGGCTGCCGAAATAGCCGATGACCACGCCCAGAATCAGCCAGACGATCAGACTCATCGAGGTCCTCTCAGGGGATCTGTCCACAGGATATCGGGTCGGACGCAGCAATTGCGATGCCCGGTCAGGCTCACGCTTCCCCTGGCTCCGGGTCCGCCCCGCCTGGATTTCAGGCAAACTGGCGTCCTTGGAATACCCAGGACTTGCCCATCATGTGCGGAATCGTCGGCGCCATCGCTGAGCGCAATATCGTCCCCATTCTCATGGAAGGCCTGCGCCGCCTGGAATACCGCGGCTATGACTCCGCCGGTATCGCGGTCCTCAACGGCACCGGCGAGCTTGCCCGTCTGCGCACCGTGGGCAAGGTGCGGATGCTCCAGGAGGCGCTGGAGAAGACCCCGACCAGCGGCAAGCTGGGCATAGCCCATACCCGCTGGGCGACTCATGGGGTGCCGAGCGAGCGCAACGCCCACCCGCATATCTCGCTCGACGGTCTCGCCATCGTCCATAACGGCATCATCGAGAATCATGAGGAGCTGCGTGCCGAGCTGCAGCGGCGCGGCTACAAGTTTTCCTCGGAGACCGACACCGAGGTGGTGGCGCACCGCATTCACCATCACCTGGAAACACTCGGCGACCTCTTCAAGGCCGTGCGCGCCACGGTGGCGGAGCTGGAAGGCGCTTACGCCCTGGCGGTCGTCAGCGAGAAGGATCCCGACCGCGTGGTGGTCGCGCGCCAGGGCTGCCCGGTCGTCATCGGGTTGGGCGTGGAAGAAAACTTCGTCGCCTCGGATGTCGCCGCGCTGCTGCCGGTGACGCGCCGGTTCATGTTCCTGGAGGAGGGTGACGTTGCCGAGATCCGGCGCAAGTCGGTGCGCATCATCGATGTCAACGGCGACACCGTCGAGCGCCCGGTACGCGAGAGCGAGCTCAACGCCGATGCGGCCGAGAAGGGGCAGTACCGCCACTTCATGTTGAAGGAGATCCACGAGCAGCCGCGCGCCATCGCCGATACTCTGCAGGAGCGCGTCGCCAACGGCCGCCTGCTGGAGGCTGCCTTCGGCCCCGCCGCCGCCGAGATATTCAAGCGCACGGCGGGCGTGCACATCGTCGCCTGCGGGACGAGCTTTCACGCCGCCGCGACCGTCCGCTACTTCATCGAGCAGATCTGCCGCATCCCCTGCGCCGTGGACATCGCGAGCGAGTATCGCTACCGCAATCCCCTGGTGCCTCCGGGCTCACTGTTCGTCACCATCAGCCAATCGGGCGAGACCGCCGATACCCTGGCCGCGCTGCGCCTGGCGAAGGAATCCGGCTATCTCTCGACGCTCGCCATCTGCAACGTCCCGGAAAGCTCCCTGGTGCGGGAGTCGGAGCTCGTCATGCTGACGCGCGCCGGTCCGGAGATCGGCGTCGCCTCCACCAAAGCCTTCACCACGCAGCTCGCCGCGCTCTCCATGCTGGTCATTGCGCTGGCCCGCCACCATACGGCGGATGCCGAGCGCGAGCACGGACTGGTGACCCGGCTGGTGGAGTTGCCCTCGATCATCGAGAAGACGCTCGCGCTCGACCCCGTCATTCACCGTCTCGCCGAGCGCTTCGCCGACAAGCACCACACGCTCTTCCTGGGCCGCGGCGCCCTGTACCCGGTCGCCATGGAAGGAGCGCTGAAGCTCAAGGAGATCTCCTACATCCACGCCGAGAGCTATCCGGCAGGGGAGCTCAAGCATGGCCCGCTGGCGCTGGTCGATGCCGACATGCCCGTCATCGCCGTGGCGCCCAACAACGACCTGCTCGAGAAGCTGAAATCCAACCTGATGGAGGTCCGCGCGCGCGGCGGCGAGCTCATCGTGTTCGCCGACCCGGAATCCGGCTTCCAACCAAGCGACGGCGTCACCGTGATCGAGATGCCGAAGCACGTGACTTATTTTCAGGCGCCCGCCGTCTACACGGTCCCATTGCAGCTCCTCGCCTACCACGTCGCCATCCTCAAGGGCACCGACGTCGACCAGCCCCGCAATCTGGCGAAGAGTGTGACGGTGGAGTGAGCGGCCGGGGTCGCGGGCTGCTCGTTGTGCGCCGAATTAGAGTCCTTACCTGGGAATTAAACTCGTTACCCCGGAATTAAAGTCGCGGGGGGAGGCTGACGGCTGCCGCAAATTCCGCAATACTACAAAGCTGAGCCATATAAAACTGCGTAACAGCAAGGACTTACCGCTCGTGACTGCCGATCTCGTTGCCGTGGAAGCCCAACTCTGGGCTGCTGCAGACCAGCACGAACGATCCT
>DASYGA010000193.1:0-6765 GCA_036000265.1 Steroidobacteraceae bacterium
AGCGACGCGCCGGCCGCCGCCGAGCGCAATCAACGCGTTCCCGACCGCCCGGGCATCGACGCTCGCGACGTATCCTTCAGTGAGCGGGAAGATGGGCATGGCGACGGGTGACCGCGGCAGATAGCGCTCCGCGCCGGAGAACAGATCGCTCGGGCCTCCCAGCTCCGCGATCATGCGCTCGAATCTTTCCGCCGCCGCTCCGGACCGCACCGCGGCCTGTGCACGCGCACGCGCCTGCGCATGATCGGGCGCCAGCCCCGTCATGACCAGCATCTCGGCCGCCAGCGCCAACACCACTTCCTGCAGACGGGGCTCGCGCGCACCGCCCCCCAGGAACGCGAGCGCCTCGGCTATCTCGAGCGAATTACCCACGGTCCATCCGAGCGTCTGGGACATGTCGGTGATCAAGGCGTGGGCCCTCATCCCCGTCGCGGCGGCCACACCGATGATGCTGCGCGCGAGCGCGCGCGAGTCTTCGAGGGTCTCCATGAACGCGCCGGACCCGGTCTTGATGTCCATCACCAGCGCATCGTTGCCCGCCGCAATCTTCTTCGAGAGGATCGATGCGGTGATCAGCGGGATCGACTCCACGGTCGCGGTGACGTCGCGTATGGCGTAAAGACGCCGATCCGCCGGCGCCAGATCGTCCGTCTGCCCGATAATGGCGCAGCCGGCCGAGCCCACCACGCGGCGGAATTCCTCCACCGTCGGCATCGAGCGGTAGCCCGGCACCGCATCCAGTTTATCGAGCGTCCCGCCCGTGTGCCCCAGACCGCGCCCGGAGATCATGGGGACGAAGCAGCCGCAGGCGGCGGCGATCGGCGCGAGCAGGAAGCTGACCTTGTCGCCGACGCCGCCGGTGGAATGCTTGTCGATGACCGGGCCGCGGCTGCGGAGCTCGTCCCAACGCAGGCGCCTGCCGGATTCGGCCATGGCCAGCGTGAGGGCCCCGGTTTCGGCAAAATCCATGGGCCGGAAGAACACCGCCATGGCGAGCGCCGCCACCTGCTCGGCCGGCAGCGAGCCGTCTGCCAGTCCCCGCACGAAGAAGGCGATCTCCTCGGATGTGAGCCGCTCTCCGTCGCGCTTCTTGCGAATGAGATTCTTGAAGATCAAGCGGAATCGCCGTAGGGCAGCCAGATGTTCTTGATCTGCGTCGCCTGCCTGAGGAAGGCGCGGCCTTCGCCATGATCGACCGACATCCAATCGCGGCGGCGGCCGTGATTCACCCAGGTCCGCTTTATGGTCGCGGCCGCCCGTTCTTCCACCCGCTTGCTCCCGTCCCTCGACCCGAAATACCAGAGGCAATCCACCTGGTCGTGCATGGCGAGCGTTTCCGCGAGCGACTCGCGCTCTCCGGTGACGATGTTCACCACGCCCGCCGGCACATCGGACGTCTCGAGCACCTGACACAGATCCAACGCAGGCAACGGCATGCGCTCCGACGGGACGATCACGCACCGGTTGCCCATTGCGATCACCGGCGCCAGCAGGGAGATGAAGCTGAGCAGCGGATGCTCGTCAGGACAGATCGCCCCGACCACGCCGATGGGCTCCGGGACCGCGAGCGCGACGTTTCGCACCGGCGGAGTGTGGACCTGGCCGTCGTATTTGTCCGCCCACCCGCCATAGGCAAAGAGGCGGGCAATCGCCATGTCGACCTCGTGCCTCGCCCGCGGCGCCGTTTGCCCGACGTGGCGTCCCAGGCGCCGCGCCAGCTCGTCTCGCCGCAGCGCCAGATTCTCCGCGATATAGAAGAGGATCTGGCCGCGCAGGTGAGCCGTCGAATCAGCCCACCGGCTGGCCAGAAACGCGGCCTCCACCGCATCGCGGACATCCTTGCGGTTGCCGCTCGCCGCCCAGCCGGCCAGGCGCCCGCGGGAATCGGTTACCGGATATGACCGCCCGCCGTCCGGACGGCATTGCTTGCCGCCGATGTAGTGTTTGAACGTGCGATCGATGTCAGGGGATGCAGCCGCTTGGTCTTTTGGCGCGGCCAGCGAGCCGCCGCTCATCGCCTCCGCCAGGATTCCTCCCGAGCGCTCCATTGCCGATCTCGCCGCGGACGATGCCTGTCCAGCCTCGTTCCCAGATGTGCCGCCGTCCGGAGTCTCCATCCATGCATCGCGCTCCTGCAGATAATCCAGCATCCCCTCGAGACCGCCCTCGCGCCCGAAGCCGCTCTCGCGGACGCCGCCAAACCCGCAGGCCGCATCGAGCTGGTTGGTGGTATTGATCCACACCACGCCAGCCTTGAGCTTCACGGCCAGCTCGAGGGCTCGATTGATGTTCTCCGTGTAGAGCGTCGCAGCGAGGCCGTAACGGGTGTTGTTCGCGAGCTCGACCGCCTCCTGCAGCGTGCGGAAGCTCGCCGCCACCAGTACCGGCCCGAAGATCTCTTCGCGCCACGCGATGTTGACCGTGGAAACGTCGGTGAGCAGCGTCGGTGGAAAAAACGCACCCTGCTTCGGCAGCGGGATCTCCGGCTGCCATACGGTTGCTCCTTGAGCCTGCGCCTGCTCCACGAAGCTCTGCACCTTGTGCCGGTGAGCCGGTGAGATCAGGGCGCCCATGTCGATGGCCTTATCGAGCGGATCGCCGACGCGCAGGTGAGTCAGCCGCGCTCTGATCTTTTGTACCAGGGTCTCGAGCGCGCTCTCCTCGACGATGAGACGCGAGCCGGCGCAGCACACCTGTCCCTGGTTGAACCAGATGGCATCGACGAGACCCTCGACGGCGGCATCGAGGTCGGCGTCCTCCAGCACGACGAACGGCGATTTGCCGCCGAGCTCGAGGGTCAGCGACTTGCCGGTGCCGGCGGTGCTGCGGCGGATGATCCTGCCGACCTCGGTCGAGCCGGTGAAGGCGATTTTCGCGATGCCCGGGTGGGCCACGATCCGCTCGCCCACTCGCCCGTCGCCGGTGAGGATGTTGACGACTCCCGCGGGCACGCCGGCATCGGCGCACAGGCTGGCGAAGAAAAGAGCGGTGAGACTCGTGTCCTCGGCCGGCTTGAGCACAACGCAGTTGCCGGCGGCCAGTGCGGGGGCAACCTTCCACGCCAGCATCAAGAGCGGAAAGTTCCACGGAATGATCTGGCCCACCACGCCGAGCGCCTCGTGGCGGGGCAGCTCCCGCTCGACGAGCTGCGCCCAGCCGGCGTGATAAGTGAAATGCCGTGCGGCGAGCGGGATGTCGAGATCGCGCGTCTCGCGGATCGGCTTGCCGTTGTCGAGCGACTCGAGCACCGCGAAGAAGCGGCTGTGCTTCTGGATGAGGCGCCCGAGCGCATACAGCACGCGCGCTCGGGCATGCCCCGATTTCGACCAGGAGGGGAGTGCCGCCCGAGCACACGCGACCGCATCGTCGACATCCTCAGCGCAGCTCTGGGTGATGCTCGAGAGGCGCTCGCCACTCGCAGGGTTGAGACACGGAATCCGTGCGTCGTCGCGATGCGAGGCCCGCCACTCCCCGCCGATGAAGAGCGGAAATCCGTCGGCGTGCGCCGCGAGCCACCCTCGCACCGCACCCGCGTCTTCGGGGGCAGGTCCGTAACTCAGCGTATCGAAGATTTCAGCCACACTACTCATGCGCTTCCGACTCCTTCGCTAGGCCATGGGGTGGCGGTGCGCCGCCGAGTATCGGCCCGTGACGTAGTGCTCGAGCTGCCGCTCGATGTCGCCGAGCAGCCGCGACGCTCCGAAGCGGAATCGCTCGGGCGCGAGCCACGGATCGCCCAGCTCCTCCTTCACCAGCATGAGGTATGTCAGAGCGGTCTTGGCGCTGGAGATGGCGCCCGCAGGCTTGAAGCCCGGCCGCTGTCCGGTCCGCTCCGCGAACTCCCGGATCATGCGCATCATGACGAGGCTCACTGGCAAGGTCGCGTTCACGGGCTCCATACCCGTCGAGGTCTTGACGAAATCGGACCCGGCCATCATGGCGACCAGCGCCGCTTTCGCCACCTTGCCGACCGAGCCCAGCTGGCCGGTCCCGAGAATCGTCTTCATGTGAGCGGGTCCGCACGCCTGGCGAAAGGCGCGGACCTCCTCGTAGAGCGCCCGCCAGTTGGACGTCAGCACGTGCCGGCGGCTGATCACGACGTCGATTTCCGTCGCGCCCGCCTGCACCGAGCGGCGGATCTCCTCCAGGCGCAGCTCCAGAGGAGACAGGCCTGCGGGAAATCCCGCGGAGACGGCGGCGATGGCGATTCCGGTGCCCGCCAGCGCCTTGCGCACCACCGGGATCATCTCGTGATAGACGCAGACCGCCGCGGTCGTGAGGGGGCGCTCACCCCATCCGAGCGCTTCCAACAGGTCATCGCGAACCGGAGCGCGAGCCTTGGCGCAGAGCCTGGCCACGCGGCCCGCCGTATCGTCGGCCGAGAGCGTCGTCAGGTCCATGAGCGAGACGGCCTTGAGCAGCCACGCGGCCTGCCACGCCTTCTTGACAGTGCGGCGCCCGGGAAGCGTTGCGGTCCGCCGCTCCACCGCAGACAGATTCACCCGCACCCGATCCACCCACCCGGCGTCGAACTCCATCCCGGCGTTGAGCGCAGCGGGAGCCGGGGATTCGGCCGCAGCCTGCGCCCGCTCCGGCACCAGGCGCGGGAAAGACATCGTCGAGTCGGAACCAGCGGTCGAACTCATGTGGCACCGCCGCGGCGGATTTTCCCCTGAGGCTCTGATATGGACCAATTGGTCAATCACGGTACCGAAGCCGCATGATCAAGTCAATTTCGTACGCCTGCCTCTGCGCCGCGTGCGTGATTTGACTGTCTGGTCAAGCCGCGACTAGACTGCCGCGATGACACGCGCAATCGTGGTCGTGCTGGATTCGATGGGCATCGGAGCGGCTGCGGACGCGGGCGACTACGGTGACAGCGGCGCCGATACGTTTGGTCATATCGTCGAGGCCTGTGCGGCCGGGCGCGCGGACAGCAGCAGCCGCTCTGGCGCTCTGAGCATACCCCACATGTCGGAGCTGGGCCTGATCGATGCCGCACAGGGAGCGCGCGGCACGGCGTTGCCGGCGGCGCGCCCGAAGCGCCTGACGGGGCGATTCGGCTATGCCGCCGAATGCAGCCGCGGCAAGGACACTCCCAGCGGGCATTGGGAGATGATGGGGCTGCCGGTCGAGTTCCACTGGAGCTACTTTCCGCATACCCGGCCCTGCTTCCCGAGGGAGCTGACCGATGCCCTGATCGAGCGTGGCGGGATCGACGGCATCCTGGGAAATCGACATGCTTCCGGAACACAGATCGTCGCCGAACTCGGCGCGGAGCATGTGCGCACTCTGCGGCCGATCGTATACACCTCCGGAGACTCGGTCTTCCAGATCGCCGCGCACGAGAATTACTTCGGCCTCGACAGACTATACGAGCTCTGCCGTGTCGCGCGCGAGCTGGCCGACGCATACCGCATCGGGAGAGTCATCGCGCGGCCGTTTGTGGGGGAGCCGGGCCGCGGCTTCCTCCGCACCGGCAACCGCCGCGATCTTGCCACACCTCCTCATGGGCCGACCCTGCTCGATGTATTGCAGGCAGCAGGCCGCGAAGTCATCTGCGTCGGCAAGATTTCCGACATCTTTGCCCATCGAGGCGTAACGCAGTCGATCCAGGCTCATGGCAACCGCGAGGTGATGGACGAGCTGCTGAAGGCAATGCACGCAGCGCCTGACGGCAGCCTGTTGTTCGCCAACTGTGGCGATTTCGACACCCATTTCGGTCACCGGCGCGACGTCAGCGGATACGCGGGGGCATTGGAGGAATTCGACGGCGTCCTCCCCTCCCTCAGGTCGGCGATGCGTCCGCGAGACATCGGGATCATCACTGCCGATCACGGCTGCGATCCCACGTTCCCGGGCAGCGATCACACGCGAGAGTACGTTCCGGTGCTGGCCTTCGGCGAGCCGGTCATTCCGGGACCGATCGGCAGGCGCTCGAGTTTCGCCGATGTCGCCCAGAGCCTCGCGGGCCATCTCGCGGTGCCGCCCCTCGAGCGGGGCATCTCATTCCTGTAGCGGGGAAGCGGGGCCTTGCGCCTATGCCCCGCTCCCGCGTTTCCAGTGACGATCCCCGGCAGCCGCCGCGGGTCTCCTGTTCGACTAGAACAACTTCGCAGTCACCGTCAGACCCGCAAACAGCGGCGGCTCGTATGCCACCCAGTTGTAGGTCGGGGTCTGTTCCGTGACCACCTGTGAGCTGTAGATGGAGTGTCTGTTGAGGAGATTATCGACGTTCAGCTCGAACTCGAGAGAATCGACACTGCCGGCATTCATCCTCATAGTGTAAGCGGCATCGAAGTTCACCAGGGCGAAGCCCCCCAGCTGATAGGCGGTGGCGGCACCGCTGTTATAATCCTGCATGTATTCCGATCCTGTGTAATGCCCGCTCAAACTTGCGTACCAGGGACCGTTTCTGTAGTTGAGAAACACATTCCCCGACATCACCGGAATTTCCGGCCGCCATTCACCGGAAGTCACGGCCGCGCCGGTCGAGCTCGTGAAGCTGGAGGTGTACTTCGCACTCGTATAATTCGCGTTGGCTTCAAGCTGCAGGTGATAAGGCAAGGCGACCTCGCCATCGAGGTTGACGCCCTTGAAGACCGCCGACCCGGCGTTGTACGTCACGGTGATGCCGCTGACGTCGTTGTAGTTCGAGCTGAAGATATTGGTGAATCGGCGATTGAAGATCGACGCATCCCATTTATAGAAGCCATTATTGAAGCGAATCCCCGCGTCGACGTTGGCGACGTACTCCGGCTGCAC
>DASYGA010000312.1:0-1646 GCA_036000265.1 Steroidobacteraceae bacterium
TGACTGACGACGAGTACCGCTCCGCATAGGGCCGTCGTTGCATCGCTCACCCTCCCGAACCTACTCGGGTCAGCTGGCATTATAGTGCGTTGGAGTTATTGTCAAGACCTGTGGATCAAGATCTTTAGGCGGCTGCGAGTGGGGCGTCCTCGTCAGGTCGTTCGACGAGCTTTCCGTTGATGAAGGTCGCATCGGCGCGGACCAGGGCCACGAGGTGCGGCGCGTTGACGGCGCGCCAGCGGTCCTGGGCCGACTCGATCAGCTTGAATGCCATGGCGAGCCCGGCGGCTCGCGAGCCGGGTCCCTTAGTGACTTTGGTCCGGTGCCTTACCGTGGCGAACGTAGATTCGATCGGGTTGGTCGTGCGCAGGTGGATCCAATGCTCGGCCGGGTAGTCGTAGAACGCCAGCAGCTGGTCGAGGTCATCGGTGATCTTCGCGGTGGCCTTGGGGAACTTCGCCGCGTAGGCCGCGCTGAATGCCTTCTCCGCGGCGAGGGCATGCTGCCTGTCCTCGGCATTCCAGATCTCCGCGAGGGCCTTCTTCGCACCGGGGTGCGCGGACTTAGGCAGCGCGGCGAGGACGTTGGCGATCTTGTGGAACCAGCAGCGCTGCTCTTTGGTCCCGGGGAAGACCTCGCGCAGCGCGCCCCAGAATCCCAGCGCCCCGTCACCGGCCGCGAGCACCGGGGCGCGCATCCCGCGGCGGGAGCAGTCGCGCAGCAGGTCAGCCCACGATTCGGTGGACTCGCGGTAGCCGTCGGCCAAGGCGATGAGCTCCTTGCGCCCGTCGGCGCGCACGCCGATCATCACCAGCAGGCATAGCTTGTGCTCCTCCAGGCGGATATTGACGTGGATGCCATCGGCCCACAGGTAGACGTAGTCCACGCCGGATAGATCGCGGGCGGCGAAGATGCGCTGCTCGGCCTTCCAGGTCTCGGTCAGCCGGGTGATCACCGGCGCCGACAGCCCGGCCGCCGAGCCCAGGAACTGCCCGAGCGCGGGCACGAAGTCCCCGGAGGACAGGCCATGCAGGTAGAGCAGGGGCAGCACGTCGGTGATCTTCGGGGTCTTGCGCGCCCACGGCGGCAAGATCGCCGAGGAGAACCGCTCGCGTTCGCCGGTGGCCGCATCGATGCGCTTGTCGTTGACCCGCGGTGCGGTCACCTCTACCGCGCCGGCGCTGG
Source organism: Steroidobacteraceae bacterium (assembly GCA_036000265.1). Lineage (GTDB taxonomy): Bacteria > Pseudomonadota > Gammaproteobacteria > Steroidobacterales > Steroidobacteraceae > 13-2-20CM-66-19. The sequence goes on from DASYGA010000312.1 coordinate 1,186, forward strand.
TCAGCACCTCCCTGGGCTCGCGGGAGCCGTTGCGGACCACCAGGTGGTGACCGTTCACGTCCCGCTCGGCGGCGAACCGGGTGATGTAGGCATCCACCTCGGCCTGCAGCGCCTCGGCGAGCATCCGCCGGGCGCCCTCGCGGACGATCTCATCGATCAGCGACGACGAGCCGTCTCCAGGCCGGTCATCGCCAGCCGGCGGGTCAGGGGCTACGGTGAGCATCGGGTGTGCCTTCCCGGCCCGGCGCGGCAACGCTGGACCTTGCTTGAGAACCTCTACTTGGTCACCGGGAAGGTACACCCCTTCCCGGCAGATCCACAGGTTTCAAGCATTGCTCGCATCCGCCGATCCATCGCTCCATGATCGAGTTCATGCGGGGCATCCGGACGCCGCTGCGCACGATCCGCAGGCCGGCTGCGGTGAACACCGTGTCGAAGCCTTCATGGAAGATGGCGTCGCG
>DASYGA010000357.1:0-2171 GCA_036000265.1 Steroidobacteraceae bacterium
ATCCGGTCGAACATGTCGTAAAATGGCTCGAGCTCTTTGTAGCTCAGCGGCATGTCCTGCAGAGTAAGCCCCGCCGTCGACTGCTTGCCGTAATGCGCCTCGTTGTGGCTCTTGAGCTTGAAATCGGTCTCCAGCCAGCGCCAGATCTGGCCGTTCCAGTGGATTCCGGCGCCCCCGACTCCCGTTCCCGGGAGGAAGGATCCAAGCCTGCGCATCGGAAGGGCCTTCTGGCTGACGTTGTTGCGAAATGTGAGGGTCGAATATTTGACATTCTGGAATAGGTGGTGCCGCCACATGTAGCGCAGTTCATCCTGATCGAAGGTCGTGGCCCAGTTAAGAGGAGTGGTGCGCGCGGACGCCCGCTCGAGGGCCAGCACCGTCAGCCCCGCATCGCACAATTGCTGCGCGAGGATTGCGCCAGTCCAGCCGAAGCCGACCAAGACGACATCGACTTTGGGCATTGTCTTTGCCATCCGTCAGCCCCGCTCCCACGCCGGCCTGCCGCGCAGCCCGACGGGCTCGACGGGGACCGGCTTGTTATAGGCGGTCACCCACTCCGAATAATCATAATGTGCGCCCGGGAAGCCGATCATCTTCCATGCGGCGCCATCCTTGTTGCCGCCATAGATCGGGTCCGAAAAATAGCCCTCGAGCACGTTTTGCAGGAACATCGTGAAGAAGGCCTTGGAGGTGATTGGACCCTCGAGCTTTAGATCGCCCGATTCCATCTGCTTCAGCAGCGCGTCCTGCTTGTCGGCTGGGACGTCCTTGAATGCCTTGCCCTTCTCGCTTCGGCCGACCGCCTGCTCGATTGCCGTGATCGAATGCCGATAGAATTGCGCGGGAGTGAAGCGACTCTGATACCCTTGGCTTTCGGTCCCCTCTTGCCATGGACCTTCAAGAAAAAAGTGCGCTCCATTGCCGTAATCCCCGGCAAGCTGACGGTCGAGGAAGACAACCACACCTGCTTCGGAGGCGCTCGGGCCCGTCGGGTCCGGCGGAATGAGCCGATCGACCGCGGCGGTTAGGAAGCCGACTTCGCCATCGTTCAGATAATGCCAGCCTCCCGCATCTGCGGCGTCGGGTGCATCGGTTAGTCCATCCTCCCAGGGAAGCGTGTTTGTGTACCTCCGGCTTGGACCTCCCAACAGGCCGTCGTGCCGCGATAGCGCCTCGGCCGCGCCTGCCGTTCCGATCGCGGCACTCAGTGCGAGAAGCTCGCGTCGGTTGACCTTATGGCCCGGACCTTTCGCCATCTACGATCCTTGAGCGGAGACTTAGCAAAAACGGAGAAGTACCCGTCGCTAAAGGCGACAGGCACGGCAACGCCGCTGCCGCAAGGTTCGTTCCTACGGCCGGAACGTGCCAGTGCCGAACTGACAATTGTCAAGAAACTGCAGGCGCGCAGTGACCGGCAATGCGCCGTTGGCGGGAACGCTCGCGGCCACAAGCTTGCTGATGCTGACGCACTGGTTCCAATGCGCGCGCATCCGCTCACTCGCCGCGAGCGGCAACGCTAGCCTCGTTGGGAACGCGAACCGCAAAGGGAGCGCCTGATTTGCGACATTAGAGCCTTAGGTCTGCCATCGACCCATTGCGCACATTGGCATTCGGCGAAATCAGCTATCGGGATCAGCTAGTCGGTAACCCACAGCCGGCTCGGTTTTGATGATGCGAGGCTGAGCTGGATCCTGCTCAATCTTGGTCCGCAACCCCCTTGCCGTTACCCTCAAATATTCGACGTGATACTCATAGGCAGGTCCCCAGACGGCGCGGAGAAGCTGGGCATGGGTAAGCACCCGGCCAGGATGTCTCGCCAGTTCAGCGAGCACGCCGAATTCTTTCGGTGACAGACGAATGTCTTGGCCGTCCCGCCTCACGCGGCGGGCAAGGAGGTCAATCTCGAGCCCCTCGATACTGATAGCACCGTTGCCGTCGGCGCTAATCCGCTGGCGAAGCGCTCGACGAAGGCGGGCAAGCACCTCGTCGGTGTCGAACGGCTTGGTCACGTAATCATCCGCGCCGAGATCGAGCGCAGCTATTTTCTCCGCCGTTGCCTCGCGGGCGGAAATGACCAGCAACGCCGCGCCTGTCTTGGCGATCAGGGGAACTAGTTCAAGGCCTTCCCGGTCGGGCAGTCCGAGGTCGAGCAGAACGGCCTCGGGGCGGTC
>DASYGA010000371.1:0-9289 GCA_036000265.1 Steroidobacteraceae bacterium
TGCTCACATCATGCGAAAGCTCTTCCTCCCGCCTCTCCACACCAACGGCAATCCTGGCCTCACCGGCAGGCATGGCGAACAGCACCCCGTCCGCTATCAGACGTGTGGCTTCAATGCTGGACACGGAATGGATCGGGTAGACTTTCTCGATCGCGCGCAGTGTTTGCGGACTGGTGTCCGACCCGGCGCCAAACGGGTCAAAGGCCGTGGTCGGGTCGGGATCGGCCAAACTCGCGGCCAGCGCAACCGGATCCGCCACGTTGTATTCGTTGCTGATCAGGGACTGGCGGCCATAGGACTCGCTCAGGGTCGCTTGCCAGGTTTTGCCCAATTGCAATTTGGCTCCCGCCGTGCCCGTGTACACATTGCTGCGCGCCGAGAATGTTGTGGGACCAAGGTCGCGCGAGAAGCTATACGCCACAAGCGCGTCCGGAGCACCTCCGAACGGGTTCACGTAGAACGGATTCGACGGCGGCACCGCGAGCAGCTGGGTATTCGGAAAGGCACTTCGCAGCGCATCGCGCTGCGCGAAACGGCCGCTGAAGAACAGCTGCGTCCTCTCGTTGATATCCTCCGCCTCTGCCGTGTAAAACTCGTGCGCCCGGACTGCGGGAAAGATCTGAAATTTCGCGAACTGATTTTCCAGATTGATATCTGGCGACAACGCCGCCTGGTTCAGCGCCTCGCCATTCTGGCCCGCGGGGATCCCGTAGGTGGGCTGCAGGGTCTGGGGGTCAATGAAGTTGCCCGGATTGCTGTAGTAGCTGTCGTAGTTGCCGCCGCCGTACGGCGTCTTGTCCGCATTCGCCGCGTAGGGACGGTCAGCAGCATCGAGCGCCGTGGTGTCCGAGTACTGGTAAGCCAGCATCGCGTGGCCGCTGCTCCAGCGGGTTCCGAGAAGCTGCGAGGCCATGATTTCCCGCCGGCCGCCTACTGCCGTCCCGTACCGTAGTTGCGAGGTGGCACCATCGAAGTCGTCCCGCATGATGATGTTGACGACGCCCGAAACAGCATCCGAGCCATAAAGCGCCGATGCGCCATCCGGCAGAATCTCGATACGCTGCACCGCGCTCCAGGGAATCGTCGAGACGTCCACGAAGTCGCCGTTGAGGCCCGACAGCGGCTGGCGCTGCCCATTCACCAGCACCAGGGTGGCGCCAACACCCAGCCCGCGCAGGTCGAGCCCGGCGCCATACTGATAGTTGTCATCGATACCGAGGTCCTCGCGCGGCCCATTCAGGGACATGACAGGCAGCGAGTACAGGGCATCCTGCACCGTTGCGAAGCTCGCCATTGCGAGCTGCTCCTGCTTCAGGTAGATGAGCGGCGCGACGGCACCCTGAACCCCGCGGATCAGGCTGCCGGTCACATTGACCTGCTCCAGCGCCGCCCGATCCACCTCACCCACCGGTGCGGAGGCAGACCACGCGAGCGCCACGGCCGGCTTCTCCCTGCCATCGAGTGCGGCCGGTATGACATCGACCGAGTCGGAGGTGTCGAAGTGGTACGTGAAGCCGGTGCCCTTCAGCAACAGCGCCAGCGCGGTCGAGCTCGCCATCACCCCGGAAACCGGATTGCTCTTCGCCCGGCCCATCTGCGCGGTGGCGGCGAATCCCGGTTCGATGCCGGACTGGTGATAGAAATCTATCAGTGCTTGCGCAAGAGGCTCGGACGGCAGATCGAAGCGCGCAACCCGATCGTCGGCCCATGCATCCGAAGTAATCAACACCAAGATTGTTGCTGTATACAGCACATACAGCAGCGTGTGCACAGCTTGCGAGCTGATCCTGACCATCTTCCGACGCGCCGCCGCCCTGTCCGCAGCCCCTAATAGATTCTAATTGCTCTCCGTACGACGTAAACTTTACCAGAGCGCCCGCCACCGGGGTACCCGATTTGCACGATCCCAGGCGGAGGTCACATTCAAACCCGCCGCTGTCCCAACCTGCGGGTTTCGCGTCCCTCGGGCCGTGGAGGCGCGGATTGCCCATGGCAGCAACGGCGCCGGCGGCGATGACAGCCCCAACGGGTCCGTTGTGTCAGCATGTAAGCATTGCAATCCGGGAAGACATCCAGAACGTCTCGTGAGCTCCCAGGGCAGCACAAACGTGCGCACCAGCCCACACTAAACTGACGCCAAATAGCACGATGCCGGCTCCTGTCTTCTGAGGCATCTTTGGATAGCGTCTAAAAGCACGCCCAGAGTTGACGTGCATCGAGCGCTCGCTACCGCAGCAGTACTGCCCGGACACAGCTCGAGCGCGTTGGGGCGCAACCGGGGTTCCGGCCTACTTCCGTTCAGTTTTGCGCTCCAGAGCGGTGACTTGCCTGCACATGGCCGCCGTTGCGGCAATGATACCGGGTCCCAGCCCGCTGAGCCTCTGATCCTCGAAGGCCATCAGCCGTCCTGTCCGCACCGCCCGCAGGGACGGGAAGCGCTGCCACTCGGCCAGCCATGAAGCCCCGCTGCCGGGCGGGGCCGCCGCGATGATGATGTCCGGATTTCGCGCGAGCACCGCCTCGATGCCGATCGCCGGGGCGCGCTGCGGCAGATCGGCAAATACGTTGCGTAGGCCGCATACCTGCAGAGCATCGCTCATCAGCTCCCGGCCGCCAACCGTGTAGATAGGCCGGTCCCAGACCTCCAGCAGCGCGGTGAGCTCGCGGCCTGGATGGGAGTATTCCTGCCGCAGCGCGGCGAGCGTGCTCTCGAGCGTGCCCGCTTCCCGATCCGCCACGCTGCTCGTCCCGGTCAGTCGGCCCAGCCGGCGAAGGGACGCCCCTATGCCATCCAGGGTCATGGCCTCTTGGCGGTAGACCGGCAGGCCCAGGCGCTCGATGATCGCGATCTGCGCCGGGTTGTTCCCGTCAGGCCAGACGACCACCACGTCCGGCCTCAGGGCAATCAGCCGCTCGATGTCGATCGCGTCGACGCTGCCTATCTTTGGCAACTGCCTTTCGGAGGCCGGTTGTCCGGAGTACTCGATGGTTGCAACGAGCCTGCTGCCCGCCCCCGCGGCACGCAGCATTGCAGTCGGACCGGGCGCGAGGCTTACGATCCGTTGAGGCGGATAACGGACGGTAACTTCGTTTCCGAAGTCGTCCGTCACTGTGATACGCGCATTCGAAGCGTCTGCATGTTGGGTTAGTGGCGGACTCTGGACCCCAACCGCCGACGCGGCGTCACTTAGCTCCGTACAGCTCAGCGCAACGGCAGCGAACAGGAGCGCAATAGGGCCTACCCGGCTGCGCGGAGTCACGCAATGCCAATCGTTTTGACGGCCCATTGCACAATGGGCTGCAATCTCGCAGACGCCAGAGAAAGAGCCGTGTCCCGATCCACCCAGCGCCACTCGTCATGCTCCGGCCGTCCGAGCTCCGGGCTCACCGGCAAACTGACCCCCTCCGTCCGGGTCGTGGCCAGATAGTACCTGGCTACCTTCCGATTGCCGTAAGGCGCCGTCTCCCGGTAGACCTCGCCCCACTCGAAAGCGAGATCCTCGATCAGCGTCTCCTCGCGCACCTCACGGCGTGCAGCCGCCAGCGGATCTTCATTCACCTCGACCATGCCCTTTGGAAAATCCCAGTTTCGGTATGCGCGCAACATGAGGAATAGCCACTCCACCGGGCCATGCCGCAAGACAATGACTCCCGCGGAGAGCCGATGCCGTGATTGTTGATTCCCGAAACGTTGCCTGAGCGCCGTCATAGGCACAGAGATGACCGCTTCAGACCCGCTCCGGCTCAGCTTCCAGTACGCTCGCCGCGCCCTCTTCGACGACCTTTGCCATTCCGAGCGCTTGCGGCAACACCTGCTTGGCATAGAAGTGGGCCGCGCGGACCTTCGACTGGTAGAAGTCCTTTCCCGCCGGGCCGCGACCGGCGGCGGCGATAGCAGCTGACTTGGCGAGCAGCCAGCCGCCGATGACCAACCCACAGAGCTTCAGGTAAGGGACGGCGACGGCCAGGGCGCGTTCCGGCGCGGCTGCCATGTTGGTGACCAGCGAGCGGGTGGCCGACTCCAGAAGCCCGATTGCCTGCAGCACCTCATCGCGCGTATCCCGGGGGGCGTCGCCGCGCGGCTCCAGCGCCTGCAGCTCGCGGCGCATGTCGGCGATCAGTGCCTCCATGGCGGCTCCGCGGTCGCGGCCGATCTTGCGGCCGATGAGGTCGTTGGCCTGGATACCGGTCGTTCCCTCGTAGATGGTGGTGATGCGCACGTCGCGCACATACTGTGCCGCGCCGGTTTCCTCGATGAAGCCCATGCCCCCATGGACCTGTACCCCGAGGGCGGCAACCTCGTTGCCCGACTCGGTGCTCCAGCCCTTGACGATCGGAATGAGCAGATCGCCCCGCGCCTGCGCCGCGGTGCTCATCGCAGCTTCAGGATGGTACGCCGCGAGGTCGAGCTGCTGCCCCGCGTAGAGGGCCAGCGCCCGCGAGGCGTGCGTGCAGGACTTCATGGTCAACAGCATGCGCCTGACATCCGGGTGATGGACGATGGGCAGCCGGTCGGCCTCGGCTGCGCGCGGCGGCCTGCCCTGAACGCGCGTGCGTGCGTGCTCCGCCGCCTGCTGGAAAGCGCGCTCGCCAACGGCATAGCCCTGGACGCCCACGCCCAGCCGCGCAGTGTTCATCATGACGAACATGTACTCGAGGCCGCGATTCGGCTCCCCGACGAGGTAGGCGGCAGCGCCCCGGTCCTGGCCGAACTGCATCACGCAAGTGGGGCTCGCGTGAATCCCGAGCTTGTGCTCGATCGAGACGCAGCGCACCTCGTTGCGCTCGCCGAGCGAGCCATCGGCGTTGACCAACACCTTCGGCGCGATGAAGAGCGAGATGCCCTTAACCCCGGCCGGAGCGCCCTCGATCCGCGCCAGCACCAGGTGGATGATGTTGTCGGTGTAGTCGTGCTCGCCCCAGGTGATGAAGATCTTCTGCCCGAAGAGCCGGTAGTGATCACCCTCCGGCACGGCGCGGGTGCGCACCTCGGCAAGATCGGAGCCGGCCTGCGGCTCCGTCAGCACCATGGTGCCGGTCCACTCGCCGCTTGCCATCTTCGGCAGGAAGAGTCGTTGCTGCGCCTCGCCGGCGCAGAGCTCGAGCGCGTGCACCGCTCCGTGGGTCAGCATCGGACAAAGCTCGAAGGAGAGATTCGAGGCGCACCAGATCTCCTGCACGGCACTGCTCAGGGAGTGCGGCACGCGCGGGCCGCCGAAGCGCGGATCGGTGCCGAGCTGCTGCCAGCCGCCGCTGATGAATTGCCGGTATGCCTCCTTGAAGCCCTTGGGCGTCGATACTCCCTCGGGCGTCCAGTGCGCGCCTTCGCGATCGCCCGGGCGGTTGAGCGGCTCGAGGATGCTCTCGCCGAAACGAGCGGCCTCCTCCAGAATGGACGCGCCGACCTCGTCACTGTAGTCGGCCAGGGCAGGGCAGGCGGCGAGTTGTCCGATGCCGAGGAGTTCCTCGAGCACGAAACGCAGTTCCTCGAGCGGCGCGCGATACATTTCAATCTCCGTCGCCGTGGTTGACCATGGGCACAAGGAGGTGCCCCGCCGCCGCAGGTGGCGGAGCCGCGGGCAAAGACCACGCTTTTTGCCCGCGGCGCGCTGGGACGGGTAGGATGCCCCGATCCAGCGCCTCGCACTAGTTTAGCCGCCGCGGCGGCGCAATCCTACTGGCCGGTAACCTGCTTGCCGGCGAGTAGGATTTCAGGGCTCCGCCAACGCGGGTATGACGCTGGCGGCGAGGAAGTCGACGAAACGCTGCACGCGGGTGTCCGCCAGCAGGGCCGTGGGATAGAGAGCATACAGACCGGCGGCAGGCGGCGGGATCCAGTCCGGCAGCACCGCTTTCAGCCTCCCGGTGGCGAGGCCCTGCCGGCAGAGGAAGCCCGGCAGCAGGCCGATGCCCAGTCCCGCTGCCACGGCGGCGTGCACCACCGCCGGGTCGGCGACCGCCAGCTTGGGTGCCACTGCGACCTCGGCCCGCTGCGCACCGCGGCTCAGCAGCAGCCGGAACTGCGGCAGCTCGGCCGCCTCGGGCGTCAGGAGATCGTGATTCCGCAGGTCCTCGGGCCTGAGCGGGACGCCGCGCCGCTCGAGGTAGGCCGGGGTCGCGCAAAGCACCGCCGGCGGGGCGCCGAGCGAGCGGTGCGCGATTGTCGCATCGTCCGAGGGGCGCGCGCACACCGCCACGTCCCAGCCGCCTTCCGTCCCAGCCCCGTCGAGCGCGACCTCGAGCGCTATATCCGGAAAGCTCTCCAGGAAGCGGGGTACCAGGGGTGTGAGCAGCAGGCGCCCATATACCGGATCGGAAACGATGCGCAGCGGCCCGGCCGCGGGCGCGTGCAGCTTCGCGATGGCGGCGCGGGCCGCATCGGCTTCCTCGACGATTCGGCGGGCGTGGGGATAAAGGAGCCGTCCGGCCGCGGTGAGCGACAGCCGCCGGGTCGTGCGCTCCAGCAGCCGAACGCCCAGTACCTTCTCGAGATCGGCGATCGCCCGGCTGACCGCCGCCTTGGGCACGCCGAGGGCGCGCCCCGCGGAGGAGAACCCGTTGAGGTCCACGACCTTGGCGAGGACGGCCAGTTGCGCCGGTGCCCAGAGCTGACTCAAAGCGGGTGCAATCCCTCAAAAGCGGGAGTCCATTGTTTCACCGGAGGGGCACACACGCCAGCGTTTCCGGCAATTATGATGGAGGGCTCAGCAGTCCAAGCCACCTTTCGAGGAACGCCAATGAAGATTTCCGTCCACGCGATGTCCGTCGACCTGCTCGCCAACAGCCTGGCGAATCTCTCGCACCTGCTCGAGAAGGGCCAGGCGCACGCCGTTGCGCGCAAGTACGACCCGGCATTGCTCCTCGCCGCGCGCATCGCGCCGGACATGTTTCCACTGACGCGCCAGGTGCAGATCGCGTCCGATATCAGCAAGTTCGGCGTGTCGCGTCTCGCCGGCGTCGAAGCCCCGAAGTTCGAGGACAAGGAGCAGTCCGTCGAGGAGCTGCGGGCGCGCATCGCGCGCACGATCGATTTCATCAAGGGTGTGCCGGCCAGCGCGCTCGAAGGTTCGGAGGACCGCATCATCAAAGTGCCGTTGCGCGATCGCGCCCTGGAGTTCAAGGGCCTGGACTACTTGGTCCACTGGGTCATTCCGAACGTGTACTTCCACGTCACTACCGCTTACGCGATCCTGCGCCACGCCGGTGTCGAGATCGGCAAGACCGACTTCCTCACCGGCAGCGGTCCCGGATTTAGTCAAAGCGCCTGAGCTTCGAGCAGCTCCTGGCGCGCCGTAACTTTGAGCGAAATCACGGCGGCGCCGGGAGTATGCTGTCACCCTAAAAGCACACCGCACCAGGAAACACCAGTCCGTGATGGGGAAGGTCTTGCAGCCACAGAATGCACTCCCAGCCCGCCCACCCGCCGGCGCTACAGCGCCAGCCGGCGAGCCGGCCACCGCGGAGGCTCTGGGCTGGCAACTGCGTGCGGCGCTGCCGCCGCTGCGGCTGCACTCCGTCTCGATTTATGACAGCCAGGGCAATGTGCTCTGGCTGAGCGAGGGTGCGCTCGGTCCCGACGAGCATTCGCTCGTCCTCGATGCTCTGGAAGCACTCACCACGCAAGCGGGCAAAACCTGCTGCGAGAACCGGTTGGAGGATGGTCGCATCGCGGCGTTTCTCGCCGTGCGCGCGCCTCAGGGCCACCTCGTCGGACTCGCCATGATTCTTGCCGACCTGAAGTCCGGCGGCGAGGGCCTGCTGGACCGCATCATGTCGACGGCCACGCGGACGGTCCTGCAAAAGCTCGCGGTGCTGCTCAGGCCGGTTGGTCCGCGACGAGCGGACGCCGATCCGACTGCGCTGGTCCTCTCGCTTGCGGCGGCAGACATGCCCCTCGCGACGGCGTCGGAGCCGTCGCCGCCCCCGGCGCCCAGCGCCCCAGCGCAGGCTCGCGTCGCGCCCAAAACGGATGGTGAGCTCTCCCCGCGGGCGGTCAACGATATACTGGAATTCGAGCTGACGGACACGCCGATCCTCGCGCCTGCCCGACAGTCGGCGGCCGCATCGGTCGCATCCGCCCCGGCTCAGCCGACGGCGCCGCTTAACGGACACTCGCGCGAGAGCAGCCAGGCCTCGGCGGCGCAGTCGGGTACCTCACCGGCTCTCAAAGAGCCGGCAGCCGCCGATACTAGCAGCGTGCGCGCACCGGCTCAGCCCGCGATCACCGAACTGAAGCAGACCGCCGACACGGGCACCGCCCGCGGTCTTCCCAGCGCGGCAACGACGGGCGCCGCGCGCGCGATCACGCTCGATCCCGCCCTGGTCACGCTGGAGATGCTGCCCTTCGTCAAGCTGCGCTCCGGCGGGCGCACGCGCCGCTTCGAGGTGCTGCCGATCGGCACCGCACGCGAGCTGCGCGATCCCGCGGTGCTCGATTCCCTGGCGATGCAGCGGCTGCTCTCCTGGCTCGGTACCCATCGGGCCGCATGGACGGTGGAGCCTGCCAGCTTCACGCTCAATCTTTCGATTGCCACGCTCGAGGACGAAGGTTTCCTCAAGCAAGTGGCCGCGGGACTGCAGAGCAACGGGATCGCGCCTGACACCGTGGGCTTCGAGATCGCCGAGCCGCTATGCACGCAGCGCCGCGCGCAGGTGGAGCGCTTCATCGCCGGGTGCGACAAGCTCGGCTGCTTCGTCGTCCTCGACGACTTCTCATTCGACTCCGCGGTGGTACCGCTGCTGCGCTCCAAGGCGCTGCGCCTGGTGAAAATCGACGCCAGGCTGACCGGCGGCGCCCTGCGCGACAAGCTGTCCCAGGCCATGGTGGTAGCGGTCGTGCAGGCGGTGAAGGTGCTGGGCATGCACTGCGCAGCACAGCAGGTGGACTCGCAGGCGGCGCTGCAGTGGCTGACCGCCGTCGGGTGCGACTTCGCCCAGGGTCCCATGCTGGCACGCCAGCAGCCGCTGGAAGGGCTTCTCGGGACGGTTTCCTGAGGCTCGCTGCTTCGACGCTGATTTTCCCTGGGAATTCTTCCTGGGTATGATGGGCTCCTGGGCGCTTCTCGTGCCCCTGTGAGACCCGCCTGCAGAAGTTGATGTTCCCCCGGAAACTTGCACAATTGCGCGCCAGCCGGAACGTTCAGTTCTGGTCTTTGCATGCGGCCGGGTGGCTGGCCTACGGGCTGGCGGTCTACTTCGGCTTTCTCTTCTACAAGCGGCCCGCCGGCATCGGACCGGCCATCGCCATCGCCGCGGCGGGCGGATTCGTGCTGTCGGTCCCGATGCGCTA